>JAUZNW010000026.1 GCA_030706785.1 Bacteroidota bacterium
GGATTTTTTTCACACCCGTTTCCGAGAATTATCAGATTTGCTCCGGCGCTGAAGGTATCAAGTATTTCCCGTGAATTTTTTAATCCGCCTCCAACCGCAACAGGGATAGATATGTTATCGCTGATTGCCCTGATTATGTCAGGCGGAACCGGATGGTCCGCACCGCTGCCTGCTTCAAGATAGATCATGTTCAGGCCGAGCATTTCGCCTGCCATGGCAGTAGCCACGACAAGATCCTGCTTATCGCAGGGGATTGCCTCTGTCTGGCTGATATACTCAACTGAAGTTTTTTTCCCGCAGGAGATGAGAATATAACCCACCGAAATCAGTTTCTCTCTTACGTTCCTTAAATAAGGTGCTGCAATTACATGGTTCCCGATAAGGAGCTCCGGGTTGCGTCCTGATATAAGTGACAACAGAAGGATGGCGTCTGCCTTATGGCTTAGCTGAAGAAGGTTTCCGGGGAAAAGTATGACCGGGATGTTACAGACTTCTTTTATTGCGTCGATCAGACTGTCAATGCTGTTGAAAGTCAGGCTTCCACCGGCAAAAATATAATCCGCGTTATAACCGGAGGCAATCCGGAGGATTTCCCTGATGTCACCCCCCATCGATTTATCCGGATCGAGCAGAAGGGCTACGCTTTTATCCTGTGGAAATTTATCCTTTATCATAATTCTTCTTTGTCCAGACTATAGCATAATTATCGTAACGGGTATAAAAAAGGTCAAATGAATCATTGATCTTGTCAGTCTGAACCCTGCCTTTTATTTCCCCGGAGTCCTTGACCTCGAAAGGCTCAATCGTTATATTTCTCTTTATGCTTATGCCTTCCTTGTCGCATATCTTGTAGAGAGCCTCTTTTGCGCACCAGTGAAGGTAAAGGTGATATTTGCGCTTTTCGGGTTCCTTTGTGATCTTCTCTCTTCTGTTCACGAATTTGAAAGCAATTGCGCCTATGTTTGCACTCATATATTCAAGATCGATTCCTACTTTTTCATTTGCGCTCAGCAGGATCGCAGTAAGCTTGTGTGAATGTGAGATGCTTATGAATCTTGATCCGTCCTTCAGGAACGGCTTGTTGTTCTTATTATAGACAATGCGGGCATCTTTCCCGACAAGTTCCGCAAGGAGAGCCCTGACACTCAGGAACTCGAGCTTTCTTGAATTGCTTGCAAAGACCTTGTACTTTTTTTTATCTTCTCCTTCGAGCACAACAGAATCCAGCAGGGTTTTAATATCCTCCTCAATCTTCCATACTCCCAGGACCGTGTACTCGTTCAGATAATGTTTAGTTATACAGCCCATCAGCTTTATTAAATATTCTTGTCACTGCCATCTCAGTGTTTCAATTAGGTGCATCATATCCTCCCTGAAGAAATTTATAACGGGTGCCAGTGAATCAGCGTTTGGTTCAGCTTCAAAGTACAATGATCCTCTCAGGTAATTTTTTGTGCTGTCTGTTACGAAGAACTGAACAGCCGAAGCTGTGTTGCCTTTAAGGTCATAAAATATCCCGAATATCCTGTTTTTCGGATCATTTATGACGTTTTCATCGATCGCATCTGCCTTGGTTATATGATTCTTAACATTCATAGTATAGGTTTGCTCGATCAGGTCCCCAAGATCATTTTTCACAGGCCGGTAGGTAAGATATATTTTTGCCTTGTACGCCGGGAATTCGATATTAAACCATCCCTGGCCTGAAGGGATATCATTCGGGATTGATACGCTTCCATAAGCAGGGTATTCGAATGTCAGCGGCAGGGCACTCTTTGATGATTTATCACTGAAGGGAACATATTCCTTTTTCGGGAGGCTGATCCTGAAGTAACCATTCGGCCTGGGAACCGGAACTTTCCTGCAGCCCCACAGCATGCATAAGACCATTATCATCAGGATAACAGCAATGCTAGTCTTTTTCCTCACTTTTATTCTCATCTTTAAATTCCACCCGGACCTCCTTGATTCTTCTTTTATCTGCAGATTCAACGCTGAACACGTAGTTATCGTAAGTGATCACTTTCCCTTTCTGTGGGATCTCACCTGTAAGCTCGAGGATCAGCCCGGCAAGTGTTTCCGATTCCCCTCTGACATCTTCAAAAGGATCATCCTCTATCCCGACAACTTTGAAAAAATCATTCAGCAGGATCTTTCCTTCGAAAATAAATGTTTTTTCATCGATCTTGCGATACAGCGGTTCATCCTCGTCGCTCTCGTCCGTAATTTCGCCCACTATCTCCTCGAGTACGTCCTCAAGGGTGATAATACCGGATGTTCCACCGTACTCGTCAATTACAATGGCCATATGTATTTTTCTGACCTGGAACTCTTTAAGCAGCTCGTTGATCTTCTTTGTTTCAGGAACGAAATAAGGGGGCCGCATGAGCGACTGCCATTTAAAATTATCCGGACTGTTTGTATAAGGGAGTATATCCTTTGCATAGAGGATCCCTTTTACCGAATCAAATGAACCGGCATAGACAGGTATCCTTGAGAATCCTGATTCTATTATGATCGATTTAACCTTATTGAACCCCAACCTGATATCAATTGAAGTCACGTCTATCCTCGGACACATGATTTCACTGACATTGATATTCCCGAAGTTGACAATGCCCTTCAGGATCTTTTCATCCTCATTTATATCCTCGGATGTCAGTTCCAGGGCATCCGACAGATCATCCAGGCTGATATTCGTCTGCCTGTTCCGGGTCCTTTTCTTTGCAAATGATGTTGAAAGAATAAGAAGAGAAGTCAATGGTTTGAAGATCACTTCCATAACCGATAGCGGATAAGCCATAAAGAGAGCTACCTTCATCTGGTTCCTTGTTGCGTAGACCTTGGGCATTATTTCACCGAAAAACAGCAGTATAAAAGTGATTCCCAAAGCCTCGATGATGAATCCAAGTACAGGATTTGTGCTGAAATCAAACATCCTGGTGCTAAGAAAGGCAGCAAGCAGGACAATAGCAATATTTACAGTATTATTTGAAACAAGTATTGTGCTCAGGAGCTTTTCGGGCATATTGTGAAGCTTCAGGGCAATGCCAGCTTTTTTGGCTTTTGAACCTTTCAGCTTCTCCATATCTTCAGGCCTCAGGGAAAAATAGGCAACCTCTGAAGCCGACATAAGGGCTGAAATAGCGAGAAGAATTACAAGAATGATCAATCCGGTCACTATCCTTAGATTAGCAGTAAATGCTATAGTGCCAGCTAAGAGCAATATAAATGAAAATGAAATTTCAGGTTCCAACTGGACAACTATTTATAGATCCTGCTAAAAGGGGAGATCGTCCTCATTTGCAGGTTGATAAGGTGCCGGAGGTTCATTCAGGTCCGGCCCCGGAAACTCCTTTTCAGGTATCTGGTTCCTACCGGTGTCGGTCTGGGAGGCGGGAGGAACGGTTCCCTGTTTTTTGTCGAGTAAAAGGAATGCGTCAGCCAGGATCTCGGTAATGTATTTATTGTTTCCGTCCTTGTCAACATATGATCTGGTCTTGATCTTACCCACCACATATACCTGTGAGCCTTTCTTTACAGTTTTTTCAGCTACTTCTGCAAGTGACCGCCAGAGAACGATATTATGCCATTCGGTAGAAGTTATTGTTTCTCCCTGCTGGTTGGTATATGATTCACTAGTTGCAAGCGGGAAGGTAGCTTTGGCAACTCCCCTGTCAAAGTAACGGACCACAGGATCTTTTCCAACGTTCCCGACAAGAATTACCTTATTGATGGACATACGGTTAAGAGTTTATCTTTTATTTAAAATTATCGGGTAAAGTTATTAAAAAAATGCTTGTATTAAGCCGGTTTTGTAATATAATGTGAATGTTCACGTTTGAAGTATGAATGCGATAAGGGGAACTGCCTTTGAACAGTTATTGGCAGCTTATGGCAGTTGTTCCTTTAATGCTTAAAACTCTTTTTCTATTTCATTGTATTTTAGGCATTAATAATATTTTTCATAAAAAAATTATTCTTTAAGTGTTTCAATATTAATAAATAATATTTCTATATTTGCAGGGTTGGAAAAAACGGATACTCAAAATAATTTGTTGAATTTTAAATTTCACGAAAATGACTAAAGCAGACATTGTTAACGAGGTTGCCAAAAACACTGGTATTGAAAAAGTTACAGTTCAGAAGACTGTGGAAGCCTTAATGGAAACTATAAAACATTCTATGGTCACCGGTAATAACGTTTACCTGAGAGGTTTCGGGAGCTTTATCGTAAAGAAGAGAGCAAAGAAGACTGCCAGGAATATCTCCAAGAATACCACAATCATAATTCCTGCTCACAATATTCCAGCCTTCAAACCGGCCAAATCTTTCATTAATAAAGTTAAATCTCACGCTAAGAAGTAATCCTCCATGCCAAGCGGGAAAAAAAGAAAAAGACATAAGATGGCTACTCACAAACGTAAAAAACGTTTGCGTAAGAACAGGCATAAGAAAAAATAGAAAGACACATAGTAGTCATGATCCGAAAACTCTAAACCTAAAGGTCCTTTGATCTTTAGGTTTATTGTATTATTATTTGGAGGGTGTTGATATATTATCTCAGATTAATATAGTGAAGTGGTAAACAAAGATTTAATTATTGATGTCGGAGCATCTGAGGTGAATATTGCCCTGCTTGAGGACAAGCAGCTGATCGAGCTGAACAAGGAGAAGAGGAGTGTTAAGTTTTCTGTTGGAGATATCTATCTGGGCAAGGTTAAGAAAATCATGCCCGGGCTTAATGCAGCCTTTGTTAATGTTGGTTATGAAAGGGACGCATTTCTGCATTACCTCGATCTGGGCCCCCAGTTCCGGACTCAGCAGAAGTATTACTCTTTAGCCATCCAGAGGCAGGGCCGGATAACACCAGTCCATAAATTCAAGCCCGAAGAAGACATCGACAAGGAGGGCAAGATCACTGATGTCCTGACAACCGGACAAACAGTACTTGTCCAGATCACCAAGGAACCCATATCCACAAAAGGCCCAAGGCTTGCTTCAGAAATATCCCTTGCAGGAAGAAATCTTGTACTGATTCCATTTTCCGACAAAGTTTCAATTTCAACCAAAATTGAAAGCGGCGAGGAAAAAAACAGGCTGAAAACCCTGATCCAGAGCATCAAGCCCAGGAATTACGGAGTTATTGTCAGGACAGTTGCTGAAGGCAAAAAGGTCGCACTGCTCGACGCAGAGCTTAAAGAGCTCGTTAAAAGGTGGGAATCGGCTTTTGCTTCCCTCAGAAAGGAAACAAAAACCCCAAAGCTTTTCATTGGCGAGATGAACCGGACTTCCACCATTCTCAGGGATATGCTTAATGTTACCTTTAACGCTATACATATCAATGATCCGGTCCTGGCTGAGGATATCCGCAAATATATCAGGGAGATTGCTCCCGAAAAGGAAAAAATAGTCAGGGTTTATAACGGATCAATACCGATCTTTGACCATTTCGGAGTAAACAAACAGATTAAGGCCCTTTTCGGAAAGACCGTTTCATTCAAGCACGGGGCCTACCTTATCATAGAACATACAGAGGCATTGCATGTTATTGATGTAAACAGCGGGAACAGGTCAAGATCGGGAAATGACCAGGAAGCCAATGCACTCGAAGTGAACCTGGAAGCTGCTACCGAGATTGCAAGGCAGCTTCGCCTAAGGGATATGGGAGGCATAATTGTGGTCGACTTTATTGATATGCAGTCGTCTGACAATAAACAGCTCCTTTATGACAGGATGAAAGAGGTCATGTCAAATGACCGGACAAAACATAACATCCTTCCGCTTTCGAAATTCGGCCTGATGCAGATTACCAGACAGAGGGTGAGACCTGAAATGAATATAGTCACGGATGAGGTATGTCCCTCATGTCAGGGGACAGGTAAAACCAGGCCAACGATACTTTTTACAGACGAGCTTGAAAGCGCACTTTCTTTTATTCTTGGGAAGGTAAAAACCCGGAAAATAATCCTGAATCTGCATCCGTTTGTAGCTGCCTTCCTGACTAAAGGTCTGATACCGTTATACCGGAAATGGAATATGAAATATAAGATAATGCTTAAGGTTCAGGCTGTTCCGTCATATAACATGCTTGAATATCATTTCTATGACTCAGAAGAAAATGAGATTGATCTGGCGTGACCAGTAAGTACTCCCTGAACATCCGGCGTGGTTTTTCTGTTTAACTTTTTGTTCATTAATTTTACGCGAAATCATAAACAGGGTTTATGCTGAAAAGGCTGCTTTTGAACACGGGTCTTTTTATCTTTCTGGTTGCCAATACGGGAGGTCAGATCTATGATCCGGTCACCTGGGAATTCAACTATGAAAAAAAGGGCGGAAACAGGTATGAACTTATTTTTACAGCCACAATTGAGAAGGGTTCGCATATTTATGCAATTGATATACCTGAAGGAGGCCCCATCCCGACTTCCTTTAAATTTGATACGCTTCCCGTATTCACTCTTAACGGGAACCCCTATGAGGTAACAAAGCCCGAAGAAATATTTGACGAGGCTTTCGGATTCAAAATAAGAACCTTCAGCAATAAAGCCGAATTCAGGCAGAATATAACTGGCAATACTGCCTCTTTCAGGGTGACTGGCACTGTCAATTTCATGTCGTGCAACAACACCACTTGCTCCCCGCCGAAGGATGTCGAATTCACATTTAACATAGGTGATAAAGGAGTTTCATCCCCGCAGACAGCCGAACAGAACCAGATTACATCAACCGGTTCTGTTAAATCTAACAGGGGATTGCTTAAATTCCTTCTTATCTCCCTGCTTGCCGGTTTTGCGGGCGTCCTTACTCCATGCGTGTTTCCGATGATCCCGATGACTGTTGCGTTCTTCTCCAGGGACTCCGGGAATAAAAGAAAATCTGCTATCAGGGCATTGATCTTTGGTTTGTCGATAGTTTTGATCTATTCACTTTTGGGGATCATTGTTTCACTATCCAGTGCAGGCGCAGGCTTCGCAAATACCCTGGCAACACACTGGATACCTAACCTGATCTTTTTTATCCTGTTCATAACTTTTGCTGTTTCATTTTTTGGCGCATTTGAAATAATTCTGCCAAATAAATGGGTTTCCGGGGCTGACTCAAGGGTTGACAGGGGAGGACTGATCGCGTCATTTTTCATGGGACTTACAACCGTAATAGTATCATTCTCATGTACAGGACCTATAGTTGGGGCACTGCTGGTTGAAGCTGCATCGGGGGATGTTTTGAGGCCTACCATCGGTATGTTTGGTTTTGGCCTGGCCTTTGCCCTTCCGTTTACTGTCTTCGCCCTTTTCCCATCGGTAATGGCCAGATTGCCCAAATCAGGCGGATGGCTGAATTCTGTAAAAGTCGTCCTTGGATTCATAATGCTGGCATTCAGCATGAAATTCCTCATGACCATTGACAGCGTTTATTCTCTGAAGATCCTTTCCAGGGATGTCTATCTGGCAATATGGATCGTAATATTCTCACTGATGGGCCTCTATCTTATGGGCAGGATTAAGTTCCATCTTGACAGCGAGGTTAAATATATAGGTGCATTCAGGCTTTTCCTGATAATCGCAGTCTTTTCATTTGTGGTTTACCTTTTTACAGGCTTGTTTGGAGCACCTCTTACAGGTTTATCAGCATTGCTTCCCCCGCAGGAAACTTCCCGATCATATTCACAAGCAAAGGAATCCAATAGCGACCAGGCGATGGCCCCGTCCATAACTTCATTCAATACCAGTGAGTTATGCTCAAAGCCGCTTTATGCAGATATCTTCGAAATGCCCCTGGGGCTTAAAGGCTATTTTGATTACAGGCAGGGACTTGCATGCGCGAAGGAACAGGGCAAACCCGTTCTGCTCGATTTTAAAGGCCATGCATGTGCAAACTGCAAGCTGATGGAGGCAAAGGTATGGCCTGATCCTGAGGTACTGAGAAGGCTCAGGGATAACTTTGTGATAGTGAGCCTGTATGCCGATGATAGAACAGTTCTGCCTCAGAATGAATGGATTACATCATCAGTAGATGGTAAGGTAAAAAAGACCATCGGGAAGATTGTTGAGGACCTCGAAATCTCGAAATTTCATACCAATGCATTGCCTCTGTATGTAATTACTGATTACAACGGGGATCCTCTTAACAGGCCAATGCCGACAAATCTGAAAGTTAAAGATTATAAGAACTGGCTGGATGAAGGAATAAGTATATTCGAATCCAGGAATTCTAAGTGAATTTTCCCCGTCTACTATTATACCATACCACTGCCCCCTAAAGGGGGTTAAATGTAACTTATTTACGCCCCCATTCAGGGGGGATGAGGGGCAGACTTAACATAGAAGGAAAGAAGATTATTTCAGGAAAATATTCCCCCTTGAAGCATCTATCCTTACTTTTCTTGAACCAGGATTGGTCCCGGTTGTTCCGGTAGTCAGGTATTCCTTTTTGTCTTCATTTAATGCTTCCTTCTTTGACCTGGAGTTCTTATCCGGAACGCCAACAAATGCATTTGTGTGCCTGATCTCAAATTCATAAGACGCGGAGGGAACAAAGGAAAGTGTGATATCGGAATATACTGAATTGAGCGATATTCTCTCGAAGCTGTTATCGATTCCGCCGGCATCCAGGCTGCCGTACTTTAAAGTTATATCTGTTGCCGTTGTCAGCCTGTCGATCCTGAAATGTGTGAAATAGGATGCACCTGAAAGATTGTCAATTGTTCCGATGAAGAACTTGTCCCTGTGGGATTCGACGTTCAGTTTCCCCGCTTTTTTCAATTCAAATCTGGCTGAGGTCGAGTTAATTGTCAAATCCTCACTGTTATTTATTACAAATTCGGAAAATGTCGTACTGATCTTTCCCGATCTTACCGTACCTATTTCAGCCTCACCGAAATTCATTGACAATTCTGCAATTCTATTGAGGGAATTTGCCTTGAAATCACCATTCGAGAGATTGACTGACAGTATCCCGCTGTTATTTTCAATTGATATGTCACCAAACTGGTTCTCAATATTCACATCTGCATTTGCCGGCAGGTTTACAAAATAATTGATACAGACCCTTGAGTCATAATCTATTATTTTCTTGGTTAACCCTTTAAAACTTTCGAAAAGAACCGTTATTTCCCTGTTGAACTCTGTTTCAGCCCTGACAAGGGAAGAAGTACCTGTAATATTGATGTTTATGCCGTCGAGCATTTTTTCGATTTTTGATTTATCAGGTGCGAATGCTTCCAGTTCGGCCCTTATATAGGCTGAATCTTTGTTCCATGTAGTAATCATCACATTCCCGTATTTATTCTTTATTTCAATACGGGAGCCGTTACTGAAGGGAAGTGATTTTCTGTAGATCCTTTTTTCGGTTACCGACTGTGCCTGCAGGGCGCTGGCAATCAGGATTATGATGCCGGCTAAAAGTACTTTCTGGAGTTTCATATAAATGGAGTATAACAGATTAAAGATCAGAGTAAAGACGTACTATTGAGATCAATGTTACACAATATATTCAATTATTCTATCATTTTTTTTAATGGACGTGCAATGAAGATAGTAATGATGATCAACAGACTGATTATTGCCGCGATCCTCATTATGACATCCCCGAATCTTACATAGGCTGTAATACGGTTTTCAGGTACAAACGACCCCTTCAGTACTGCAGCCTTCCACCATTCAGATTTCTGAACTGCTCTTCCCCTCAGGTCTATGAAGCCTGAGATGCCGGTATTTGCTGACCTGATAAGAGGCCTCCGGGTTTCGATGGCCCTTAGTGAGGAGTAGAAAAAGTGATGTTTATAGCCGTTGGTATTCTTCCACCATCCGTCATTGGTGATTACGAATATTGCTCCTGCTCCTCTTTTGATGTAATCAGTCACGTATTCCCCGTATACCGATTCATAACAAATAACAGGTGCAACTTTTTGTGATCCGTCAGTACTACTGAAGCAGTTCCTTGAACTTTGAGACCCATAATTCCTGTTTCCTGCCCCAAGATTGGGCAGAAGCCTGGTTATCAGCTTCATAATATTACCTGAAGGAACAAACTCAAAACCGGGGACAAGCTTTGATTTATGATAGATCTCAATCACGGAGCCGGTGTCGATCCTGAATGCTGAATTGAAAAGATCTTTTCCTGAGGCTTTTAGGGAATCCGGCATGTAACTAACCATTCCTGCCATGAAACTTGTCTCCGGGTACTCCCTGACAAAATCCTTGATTCTTCTGATATACCTGTCATCGGTCATCTGATTTTCATTGACAGGATCATCCACCAGTGTCTCGGGCGCCACGATCCAGCGTGTAGATGGTGAAGCTGCGGATTTAGCAATACTCAATGCTTTTTCCAGCTGTTGATCAAATGGGATTGTAAACTTTTCATTGAACGGATCAAAATCAGGCTGAACAATTACTGTTTCGGTTGCCAGACCTGGGGATACCTTAATAGTATAAAACCTTATAAGTGATATCGTTGCAGGCAGAACTACAATTGCCAGCCATATGAGGAGGTACTTAAGGATCTTCCTTTTGCCTGAGGATCGCATGACGATCAATCTGGTCAGAAAAACATTGGAAAGCAGAATCCATAAAGTACCTCCACCGACACCCGTGACTTCATACCACTGGATTATTGAGATATCCTTTGACAATCCGTTGCCGAGATTGATCCATGGTGAAATAATGTTAAACCGTAGGCAGATAAATTCAAGGGCAAGCCAGAAAACGACCAGAGACAGAGTTCCCTGAACCGGCGCTGACTTCCTTTTCACAAGATGACCAAGCCAAAAAATGAATGCCATTAAGCATGCGGCGATCAGAATGACGCAAACTGCAGCGGTCAGGCTTACAGCCCTGATCCACCCAAGGGTCAGCATCGAGAAAATTGTGAATCCTGGCAGAAGATATGTGAAGCATGATCCCGACGGGTATCGGATACGGTTAACATAAAGATGCTCTTCGATAATGAAGAATGGAACGAATGAGGCCAGCAATATAATTCCGGGGCACCACCCTGACCAGGCGAGGCTTGACAGGAATCCTCCGCATAGTGATAAAGCAATAAGTGTGTACTTATTCATTTATATTTTAATGGCTTTCCGTAAGCCGGCCCTGTTGATTATATAAACTACGATAAGTATCAAGGCTACAGATACCAGCATCGATAGAGTGAACTGTTCGTTGTCGGCGATACCGCATAACGATGAAATGAGTGGAATGAAGTACATGATCATCAATCCGAAAGCAGGAGAAGTTCCCCTTATCATACGTTCTTCTTCCATAATTTATCAAGCCACAAAAATAGCGGACTGATTTTAACCGTTATTGAAATAAGACAGGATTTTATTGCATTTTAGAAAATAAAAGGGTATCTTTACCCATTATCTGAACCTGTAAATTTTATACGGAGGTAAAACAAGAAAGATCAGAGTCCGGACTTAAAGTTCCAAACTTTATAAAGAAGCTTTTTTACTGTCCAAAAAAGCAAATTTAAATTCTTTTCATGGCTGCCCCGACATTCACAGTCGGGGCTTTTTGCTGCATAGTGTTAAATTGTGTTAATTGCAGATAATCAGGTTCGTCGGTAATTCAATTTGTATTACTTTCGACCAAACGGAACACCAGAACCATGAAGAAACTTATTGTCTTATCGTTAATCGGTGTACTCATCACGAATTGTAAAACTTATGATGAACAGCTTATAAGAAGGGCTGCGAAGATTCATGAAAAAATATTGACAGTTGATACACACTGTGATACCCCTATGGACATGGTCAGATCAGGTTTTGAACTTGGAGTGCGTCACAATGAGGGTTGTGTCGATTTTCCCAGGATGAAGGAGGGAGGGCTGTCTGCGGAGTTCTTCGCGGTCTTTACCAGCCAGGGACCACGTAATGATTCTGCATTTGAGGCGGTTCATGAGCTTGCAGTCAAGACAATAAAAACAATAATTGATGATGTCGATAAAAATTCAGCTGTCGCCGGGATAGCATACTCACCTGATGATGCTTACCGATTAAAGAAAGCAGGGAAGATTGCAGCATTTATCGGGATTGAAAACGGCTATCCGGTAGGAAAGGATTTGACCAGAGTGAGGGAGTTTTATGATTCAGGTGCACGTTATATTACTCTCTGCCACTCTAAAAACAATGATATTTGCGATTCATCAACTGACTCAAACGGCCCGGAGAATGATGGCCTTTCAGCTTTTGGGAGGGATATGGTGAGAGAGATGAACCGGCTTGGAATGATGATTGATGTCTCTCATATTTCAGACAAGTCGTTTTACGATGTTATTCAGCTGTCGAAGGCTCCTGTTATTGCTTCCCACTCCTCATGCAGGGCATTATGCGGCAGTCCGAGGAACCTTACAGATGATATGCTAATCGCACTTAAGAATAACGGGGGCGCTATTCAGATCTGCATACTGAGTGAATATATCAAAACACCTGATCCTAACCCTGAGCTCGAAGCAAAGATGAAGGAATTAAGGTCGAAATACGACGACCCGGAGAAGCTTTCAGATGACAAAAGGAAAGAAATGCGCGCAGCCTTCAGGGAACTGAGGAGCAAATATCAAAAATTGGCGACTGTAAGGGATGTGGTCGATCATATCGATCATGTGGTTCAGGTTGCCGGGATTGATCATGTAGGAATCGGGACCGATTTTGATGGCGGAGGCGGGGTGACAGGCTGCATGACGGTTGCTGATATGAAAAACATCACTGTTGAACTCCTGCGCCGCGGATACTCCACAAATGATATTGAGAAGATATGGGGAGGCAATATAATGCGTGTATTCAGGGAGGTACAAGCAAAGAGAGAAAGCTAGATTTTCTTTACCCTTGAATACTTAAGTGTCTTCAATATCCAGTCGGGCAGAGGCTTGTAGGAATTTCTCTTCTTAAGATTGATATACCATCCCAGCTTTTTCAGGACAGGGATCTTGTGGGTTTCAACGAATTCAATCAGAACACCATCGGGATCTTCAATATACGCAAAATGGCCGGCAGCTTCTCCCATATCGAAACTGTTCCCTGATCTGCTCTGTTTGCTGTCGACAGCAAAAGGGAAACCGACAGATGCACAATATTTTTTCAGTTCATCCATACCAAAAATATCAAAGCACAGATGAATAAATCCGGGATCTCCCCATATCCTGTCCCTGAAGATCCTTTTCCCGGCAGTACCCACTGAACTGACAAGCTCAATTTCACTCTGCCCGAACATCCTGCTGAAATATCCTGAAAAAGGAACTGATCTTCTGAGAAGGACTCTCCGGAACTCCTTATTCCCACCCGGAAGTCCGGCGAAGTCATTAAAGTTTCCGGTTTTATCATAAACAACCTCATCGTAGCCAAGTATATCTGAGTAAACAGCTCGAGACCTGTCGATATCAGTTACTCCAATCACGGCACCATATGTCCCTCCCGAAACTTTGTTCTCATTGAGAAACCAGTTGTTCCCCTCTACAAACTGGAACATATTTCCGAAGGGATCTTTCATATATCCAGCTTTTTTACCTGCCGGGTCAATTACCGGTTTGCATAATAGCGCGGCATTTCCTCTCATGAAGAAGGAATAAGCTTCATCCATATTCTTCACTTTGATTTTACACATCAGTATGCCCAGGTCTCCGATTTTGATTTCTTCCTTAATTTCCTCGGGTACTGTACCCTTATGCTGCCAGACCTCAAAACCGCCTCCGCTTTGTAAATTAATGGCCAGGACAGCATGACGTTTCCTCGGCTGACCTGCAGTAAACGGAAGCATCAGATTTGCTTCGGCTTCATCTTCAAAGATCCTGCAATCCATCCCCAGCATGCTGATATACCATCTCCAGGCTTCCTTCAGATCCTTAACTCCGATTCCAATCTGCTGTATCCCTCCAAGTTGATAAGATTTCATTTTAAGAATATTATGTTGATTTGATTTTGTCAGCAATCCTGAAAAAAAGCCACGGCCATATCCTCCTGATATACAATAATGTCATTTCCTTTTTTCCTACCGGGATCTCCCTTTTATTTTTTACGATTCCTCTTATTATAATCCTTGCAGCTTTTGCAGGTGTTAATCCTATAGCCTGTCCTTCATCCATCTTCCCATGCTCAATGCCCCGGGCATCAAGAGCATGCATGGATATCTGCGTCCTGACCCGTCCGGGAATGATGACGGATGTCCTTATATTACTGGTTTTGTTTTCGAGATAAAGGGTTTCAAAGAATCCGTGAAGAGCCTGTTTAGAGGCCGAATAAGCTGACCGCAACGGGAATCCGAATCGTCCGGTAATGCTGCTTGTTGCTGCAATATATCCTGATTTCCTGCTGATCATGAACGGCAGTACCGCTTTTGTGATGCTTATCGTACCGAAGTAGTTGATCTCAAAGATCTTTCTGTCGAGCCACAAGGGTGTCTCCTCGATCCTTGCCCTCTGGCTGATGCCGCCGATATTCAGCAAAAAATCTATCTGACCGTAATCTCTGACCTGCTTTGCGACTATCTCACCAATTTCAGAAGTATCTGAAAGGTCGAAAGGTACACATTTCACCATTCCTGCATTTTTTCCGCAGTTGTTTTTCACTCTTTCAAGTCCGGCAGGTTCATTTGAAGAAATAACCAGCCTTGCGCCAAGCCCGGCAAATTCGTAAACCAGGGCTTCACCGATCCCTGAAGAGGCTCCCGTTATCCATATTACCTTGTCTTTGAAAATATTGCTATTTTTCATCCTTCAGGACTGAAATGATTTCTGTCAGTTCATCATAGTCATTTTTAAGAGTAAGGTATTCGGGATTCCTTTTCCTGATATATCTCTTTACTCGGAAACCGCCTATGATTCTGCGGAACAGGAAATTATAATTCCAGGTGAAAATACCTGCGACAGGAATTGTGAGAAAAACCAGTATTGCAAGCCACCATGGCTTGAAGATTACAAAGCAGACAATAAGGTAGACCGGAAGGAAAATAAATGCTAGAGCCAGCGAAATGCCAAACCTTACCGTGCTGTGGAATTGCAGGTCCTTGGTTTTCTTAATCTGCAGTTCTCCTAAAGAAAGGAAGGTAAGAGTAAAGACATTGCCGAACAGCCATATCGGCAATGTCAGAAAAAGTCCAATTAGGCCGGCAATCAGCCAGCCCAGAGGATGTTTTTTCTTTTCAAGAAGCCTGTATTTAACGTTCAGGTCATTTGCCCTGTCCCTGACCTGTGTACTCAGTAAACATATCCGGGAATATTTTACACGATCCTTGATTTTTAGCTCGTTGAGCCTGTCAATCAGCAACCTGTCCCTGAAAAGTTTGGGGAATTTTATATCATCGCTATACTTCCCGTTGATAATGCTTCTGAGTTCATCGATTGCTTCATAATCATCTTCTGATTCAATATGAACAATGAGTTTTTTCATTTCAGAAGCAATCCGGGTCCGGAGCTCATTAAGTGCTTTTTCAGGACTTGCACGGTAAAGATTATAATATTCCGAAACCTCAATAGGTTTACCGTATATTACTGTGAGTACCTGCCTGAGCCTTGTATAATTGGAGAATTCAATACCTACCGGGATTATCTTGATGTTAAGGTTGAATCCGGTCGCTTCATCAGCCTGAAAAGCAACTCTGCAGATGCCTTTTTTTAACTGTCTGAGTCTCCTGAAACCGACGTGATCCCCCTCAGGCAGGATAACAAGTCCGTTTTTATTTCTCAGGACATCAATCGTTTTAAGGAAAATATCATCATTTGACTTAAGGGTGCTGAATCCATCCCTTATTCTGTAAACTGGCAGGATCTTAAGGAAATAAAGCAATGATGCAATTGTCTTATTCCTGAAGATGTCGGCCCTTGCAAGAAATACAGGCTGTCCCTTGTGGGTAAAAAGAACAGCAAGAGCGTCCATAAGAGCATTCTGGTGGTTCGGCGCAAAGATCAGATGGTCGGCAGGATTGATATTCTCAGATCCGAGGATTATTATTTTCCTGTAGAATATATTATCATGCCAGAAAGCGACTGCACTTTTAAAAAGTGCATAGCGTGCGGAAAATTTTTCAATATTTTCCCTGCCCATTCAGCCCCTGAATTAACTCTTATTTTTGAAGATTTCTTCCTTGTAATAAATTCTCCGAAAAGGCTTACGCAAGTTAAAAAAATTGGTTTGTGAATGTTGCAATTGTTAGCAAATTAATAGCCTCTGAATGACCTATTAAGTCTTTTTACCACCTTTTTCACTGACCGATAAAATCGTCGAAAAGCCTGTCAATATCCCTCCTTTCCTTTTTGGTAGGACGGCCGAGACCCTTTTCCCTGAAGCCATGTAAAGCAGAGCGTTTCATCTCATGTTTTACTTTTTCAGCTTCAGGAGTCATGTCTTCAATATAATTTCCTGCAAGCTTTGCTGATACACGGTTCTGGACAGGTGTTATCACCCGGTATTTAAAAATAACCGGCAATTTTTTAACTGTAATTATATCATCTGGCAATACAGTTCTTGAAGGTTTGACCGGATGATCGTTTATTATCACCCTGCCTTTCCTGCAGGCTTCCGAGGCGATGCTCCTTGTTTTAAAGATCCTGACAGACCAGAGGAACTTATCGATCCTTACCTGATTACTTTCAGACATAGCGAAAGTATTAGACCTAATGCTCCGAATTATCTCCAGGTCCTTCGCTGCCATTATCCCGGGGAGGCAATTTACCAACTTTGTTGAATGTTGTCATCGTAAGCTCAGTCCCGGAGGTTCCGAATGACTTGATCATATCAACAACAATATTTATTCTTTCGTTCATGAACTTTTTTTCTTCGAAGGTCCATTTTCCAAGTACGTAATTGACCTGCTTCCCCCTGCTGAATTCGCTGCCAATGCCGATTCTGATCCTTGGATAATCAATTGTGCCGAGAACTGTATTGATGTGCGCAAGGCCGTTATGTCCCCCGTCGCTCCCTTTTGGCCTCATCCTTATGCTGCCAAGCGGAAGCGCAATATCGTCGACTATTACCAGAAGGTTCTCAACAGGTATTTTCTCCTTCTTCATCCAGTAATTAACGGCATTCCCGCTAAGGTTCATGAACGTTGATGGTTTCAGAAGAACGAATGTCCTTCCCTGGTACTTTACCTCACAAACCTCTCCATACCGGCGGTCAAAAAATTGGCAGCCGCATTCGGTAGCGAATGCTTCAAGGACAATAAAGCCGATATTATGGCGGGTGTCCTTGTACTCGTCGCCGATATTTCCCAGGCCAACTATGAGATATTTCATTGTGCCTGTTGATTAAGCTGATAAGATTATTTTCCTTTCTCTTTCTCCTTCTCTTCAGCAGGAGCTGCAGCTGCAGCAGGCTGTTCACCGGCTTCTCCTTCAGGTTTCTCGGCTCCGGCTTCGGCCTCAACCTCTTCCTCCTTCTGAACGACGCGTGATGTGGCGACAGAGAGAATCGTTGTGATCTTTGGATCTATCAATTCAATCTTATCAAACGCGAGATCGCCTACCTTGATCGAGTGGTGTATTTTAACCTCTGTGATATCAATTGGCAGAAATTCAGGAATATCCTGGGCAAATCCCCTGACTTTGAGATGTCTTTTCTTGATCCTCAGCTTACCGCCGGCTTTAACCCCGACAGATTCACCGGTTATCCTGATAGGCAGGCTGATTATAATAGGTTTGTTGTCGAAAATTTCCACAAAATCGGCATGGATCACTTTATCAGTGACAGGATGGAACTGAACATCCTGGAGAACGACCTTATGTGTTTCCCCATCAAGATTCAGATTTACGATGTGTGCATCAGGAGTATAGATCAGATTCTTGAAACTGTTTTCATGCGCAAAGAAATGTATGTTATGGTCTTTTTTATAGATCACACACGGAACATTTCCTTCTTTTCTGATGTTCTTTGAGCTTTTTTTCCCAAGTTCGGATCGCAGGGATCCATTAATTTCAAGTGTCTTCATTTATTACAAGTTATTGTGCTACTCAGAGTCGGCAATATGCCGACTCCCCATTACACGTTAAACATTAATAGTAAAAATCGGAGTGCAAATATATTACAAAGGAATCAGAAAACAAAACTGGTGCTTATCGACTGATTAAGGTTCACTGCCAGTATAGCTCTGGCGAATATTTCAGCGACTGAAAGCACCTTTATTTTGCCTGATCTGTTCTCAAATGGTACTGAATCGGTAACAACGAGTTCCTCGATGGGTGACTGATCGATCCTTTCAACAGCATTGCCCGAAAGGATTGGGTGTGTTGCAAAGGCCCTTATGTTTTTTGCTCCTTTTTCCTTCATTATCTGTGCGGCCAGTACCAGTGTCCCGGCAGTGTCGACCATATCATCTATTATGACAACATTTCGTCCGTCCACATCACCGATTACTGACATCTCCTCAACAACATTAGGTTTTTTACGGAGCTTATAGCATAATACCATTTCGGACTGAAGATGACGTGAGTAGGCATTGGCTCTTTTGGATCCACCCATATCAGGTGCTGAAACCGTCAGATTATCAAGCTTCAGTTTCTCAATATAGGGAGCAAAAATAGCAGAGCCGAAAAGGTGGTCAACCGGTACATTGAAAAAGCCCTGGATCTGATCGGCATGCAAGTCCATAGTAATGATCCGGTCAACTCCCGCAGCTCCGAGCAGGTCAGCTGAAAGCTTGGATCCAATTGAAACTCTCGGCCTGTCTTTCCTGTCCTGACGGGCAAAACCGTAATAAGGAATTACGGCAATCACCTTGTAAGCAGAAGCCCTTTTTGCCGCATCGATCATGAGAAGGAGTTCAAAAAGGTTTTCTGCAGGAGGATTTGTCGATTGTATTATGAAAACCATGTCGCCCCTTACTGATTCATCAAAACAGGGCTGGAATTCTCCGTCACTGAATTCAGTTACAGAACTTTTCCCGAGTTCAACACCCAGCTCAGCAACAATCTTTTGAGCAAGATACTGGGAAGCCCTGCAGGAGAAGATCTTCATAGGAGCCTTGCCGTACATAATAGTGTGGTTTTGCGGGTTTTAAAAAGAATTCAATGTGTAAAATTAAGAATTCCGGGGGATATCAAACCGGATTTGATAAATTGTTGATAGTTTCCCCGATAAAGTCAAGTATTTCCTGCCTGCCGGTCTTACGGACAGTAGATGATATGAAAGTATGAGGAAGTGATCCCCATATAAAAAGCATTTCATTGTTGTATTTTAAAATTGCTTTTTCAAGGAAGTCAGGGATGACCTTGTCACTTTTTGTGAATACTCTCGCAAAAGGGATCTGATTCCTGCCGAGGAATTCCATGAAGGAAAGATCAGAGGACTGGGGATTGAGCCGTGAATCAAGAAGAACGAACAAACAAGCAAGATTCTCTCTCTTAAGGATATACTCCCTCACATTCCTCATCCATGCCTCTCTGATTTTTATGGGCGCTTTTGCAAATCCGTAGCCTGGAAGATCAACCAGATACCAACTGTTATTTATAAGGAAATGATTTATCGTCCTGGTTCTCCCCGGCTCACCGGATATTTTTGCCAGTCCGCGTCTGCCTGTCAGGAAATTAATAAGCGAAGATTTGCCAACATTTGAACGGCCGATGAATCCGAATTCAGGCTTCACAGGAGCGGGGCATGTTCTGATTGACGGACTGCTTCCGATGAATGAAGCTGAACGGATTATCATAATAGGATAACTTATTTAAGATCCTTATATGGGAGGTCGATCTGCTTATGGGCAAAATAATTGTTACCGAAGTCTGTCAGGACCACGGCAATTATGTTTATTTTATTCAACTGCGGGCCTTGCATCTTCCTGAGGTCAACAAAGGCTTTCCCATTCACAGCTTTTATCATGCTGCACTTTGTCGAATCAAATACGCCGTCAGTAAAATCTCCCCTGTAGAATTTAACCCTTGTAGAATTATCAGATAGAGAGAGGTTAAGCCTTACCTTGCCGGTTGTACTGTAATTGTCAGTGAATGTATGCATTATATCTGGATATCCACTGACCATCTTTCCGTCATTCGTAAATTCCTCAAGTTCCGGAGTTCGCAGGCCCTTGAAATAATTAAGTTTGGCTTTAAGACGGCCGTTACGGTAATATTGCTTCTGTGTTCCGTGAATTGTATCATGCCTGTATGGAGTTGATCTGAAAACCTGACCTTCAAGATAATACCACTTTGATGAATCCTCCCTGAGCCCGTTTTCATACCAGAATGTCTGACGCAGCTGGCCTCCCTGGTAGAAAGATCTCATTTCACCCTGGCGGACACCATTTTTGAAAGTTACTTCCTTGATCAGAAGTTTATTGCTGTAGTATTTCTTGATCCCGGTGAATCCTGTATCAGGAACCGTAGCCGTATCAGCTTCAGCAATTTGTTCTTTTTTTGCGGAACCTTTTCCAGCACATCCTGCCAGAATTGCGCATAAAAGTAAAACGATCAGGGGATTATATGACTTGAACATGGCAGCTTATATTTGATATCTTTCAGTGTTAATGAATATTTCGAGAAGGGTTGCATCAGGTTCAGGCACAAGGTCAAGGTTCCTTATCAATGCCGGCAGAAGAACTGTTTCTCCTTTGGTCACTTGCTCCTGTTTCCCCTCCCATCTTATTGAAAATCTTCCCTCTGTACATATGTAGATGACAAAGGAATCGATAAGGTTATAATCACGTTCAGTAACTATGTTAAATTTTAAAATATTGGTGTCAAAAAACTCACAGCTGACAAGATTTGCAGGCCTATTCAGCCGGACATCCTTTCGTATCTTATTTTTCCCCGAGGCATTGAAGTCGATTGCATCCAGGGCCAGATCAGTATGAAGCTCACGTGATTTACCCTTTTCATCCTTTCTGCCCCAATCCCATATCCTGTAAGTTATATCCGATGTCTGCTGTATTTCAGCCAGCACGGTACCTTCTCCGATTGCATGAATTCTTCCGGCAGGAGTAAAAAAGACATCTTCCGGCTCCGCGATTTCGGAATTCAGAAGATTCCTGAGGGTGTTGTTCTTTAAAGAGTTAAGATATGTTTCCTTTGTCACAGGTTCAGAGAATCCGGTGTATATCCTGGCATTCTTTTCACTTTCCAGAATATACCACATCTCGGTCTTGCCGTATGCATTATGACGCATCTTTGCCAGCGTATTCCCGGGATGGACCTGTATAGAAAGATCTTTCCTTGCATCGATAAGTTTGACAAGAAGGGGAAACTCATTTCCGAATTTTTCATAGACCGCTTCACCGGTGATATCCCCCATGTATACTTCAATTATCTCCTCAATATTATTACCTGCCAGAAAGCCATTTGAGACAAAGGAAAGATCATCCGATACGCCGGAAATCTCCCAGCTTTCACCGACATTTTGGAGTCCGGAGACATTCTTCCCAAAATGATTCATGAGTGCATTGCCTCCCCACATCTTTTCCTTCAGTATCGGATCAAATTTTAGCGGGTATAACTGTGACATTCGATCTTTGTCTGGTTGTTTGACGCAAATTACTATTTTTGAAGATTGGTTTCGCAAATTTAAGAAAAATGCTCATTGTCGGGATAGCAGGTGGCACCGGTTCAGGTAAGACAACAGTGGTAAATAAGGTTATGGAAAAGCTTAACAAGGATGAGGTTATTGTTATACCACAGGATGCCTATTACAAGGACAACGGTCATATTCCACTGGAGGAGAGGCAGAAAATAAATTTTGATCATCCCGATTCGCTTGAATTCAACCTTCTGATCGAACATCTTAAGATGCTTAAAAAGGGACAGAGCATTGAAATGCCTATCTATTCCTACTTAACATGCCTGAGGGCCAGGGAAACAATAACGGTCAGGCCAGCACGGGTTGTATTGGTTGAGGGCATCCTGATTCTAGCTGACAGTGGGCTACGCGATATGCTTGATATTAAAGTTTTTGTCGATGCTGACGCCGATGACCGCCTTGGCAGGGTGATTAAGAGAGATATTGTTGAGCGGGGCCGGTCAGTGCTTATGGTACTCGAAAGATATCATGATACGGTGAAACCGTCACACCTTCAGTTTATCGAACCTACAAAGCGATATGCGGATATTATCATCCCGGGAGGAGGAGAAAACCAGGTCGGGATTGAGGTTCTGTTATCAATAATTGAAAAACATCTTTAAAAGCGATATATATGCTGTCAAACATCAAACCTGAAGATATTTTATTCCTTGATATTGAAACGATTCCATCTTTTCAGTCATATGAAATGCTCGATCCTGTAACTCAGAGTCACTGGGAGAAGAAATCAAAGCTGATTGCCAATGAAGAAAAGTCACCAGCCGAGGTTTATGAAAGAGCCGGGATATATGCTGAATTCGGAAGAATAATTTGCATCTCCGCAGGGTTTCTAAATCAGAAAAATCCTTTCGGCTTCAGGCTTAAGTCATTTTTCGGAGATGATGAAAAAGAGCTCCTTTTGCAGTTCTCCTCAATGGTTGAAAAGTTCACAAGGAACAGGGAGGCATTGTTGTGCGCTCATAACGGGAAGGAATTTGATTATCCGTATATAGCACGGAGGATGATCATAAACCGGCTCGTCATTCCGGACATACTCGACAATGCCGGTAAAAAACCCTGGGAAGTCAAACTGCTCGATACCCTTGACCTCTGGAAGTTCGGAGATTATAAAAGCTATACGTCGCTCGACCTGCTTACATCAGTGCTGGGCATCCCTTCACCGAAAGACGATATAGACGGAAGCATGGTCGCCAGGATCTACTGGGAAGAACATGATATTAAACGTATTGTAAAATATTGTGAGAAGGATGTACTGGCAGTTGCCCAGGTTCTTCTGCGGTTAATGAATCTCCCTATGATCGAAGCTGATAAAATCGAATCTGTAACTGTCTTATAGCTGATTTCATTCAAGGAACTTCAGGAAACACTTCGTTACCATTTCCGGATTATCTGTGTGAAGCCAGTGTCCAGCGCCTGGGACAACAATAAATTCGGCAGCCGGGAAAATCTTTAGAAGCTCCCTGAAATCACCATCGGGAAAGTATCCTGAAAGTTCCCCTTTAAGAAAATAAACCGGGAATCCTGTAATAATTTCTCCGGGTATATTGTCTGGTAATACTATACCTTTGAGTATCCGGTCAAAATTCCTTAAGAGGACCTCCGCATTTAATTTCCATACGAATGCGTTGTCGGATTCTCTTCTTATGTTCTTCATGATCAGTCCTCTTGTTTCGTCATCTTTAATATCTGAAGCGAGGGCTGTTTCGATTTCAGAACGGGAGGAAAAACGTGAAAGATCGAAAGAGAGGATTGTGTGCAGGATTGCGAGATGCTCCTTTGAGACAGCCCTTTCAGAGCTCTCCGACCTCAGGGGTGAGATATCGGCAATCAGCAGGCCGTATAGTTTTTCAGGCCATCTGATTGCAAAATTCATTGCAGTTTTTCCTCCCATGCTGTGACCCGCAAGGAAGAATTTTCCAAGACCGAGATCCTCAGCAAGTTCAAAAAGATCGTCCCTCATGGAATCATAGTCATGATGGTCGCTATGCGGCGACATACCATGGTTCCTCTGGTCGGGCAGATATACAGTGAATTTACCGCTGAGATTTCTGGCAATCGTTATCCAGTTATCGGAAGATCCATATAGTCCGTGAAGTATTATTAATGGTGGTCCGCTTCCATATTTTCTGCAGAATAATTTCATGATGCTTTAATCGGCCAGCTGCCTCTTGTACATCTGGATTGTATTTTCGAGGCCCAGGTAGAGGGCATCAGATATCAGCGCATGACCAATTGAAACTTCCGCAATCCAGGGTATGTTCCGATGGAGATATTTCAGATTGTCTAGGTTGAGGTCATGACCGGCATTAACCCCCAGTCCGGCATCACGTGCAATTGTGGCTGCATTCAGGAAGGGCTGCAAAGCTGTGGCCGGGTTAACCGGATATTCTGAAGCATAGGGCTCAGTATATAATTCAATCCTGTCCGTGCCTGTATGGGCTGCATTTTCAATATTAACCGGCTCGGTATCAACAAAGATCGAGGTTCTTATACCTTTCTTTCTGAAGGTTGAAACCACGTCCGAAAGGTAATTCCTGAACATGACCGTATCCCATCCTGCATTCGAGGTAATGGCATCGTGAGCGTCAGGCACAAGAGTTACTTGGTCAGGCTTAACTTCAAGAACAAGGCTGATAAAGCGATCGGAAGGATAGCCCTCAATATTAAATTCTGTAGTGATTATTGGTCTTATTTCAAGTACATCTGAATATTTTATATGACGTTCATCAGGGCGGGGGTGAACCGTTATCCCGTCAGCGCCGAACTGTTCACATCTTATTGCTGCTGTTTTAACGTTCGGGATATTTCCTCCCCTTGCATTTCGTAAAGTAGCGATCTTGTTGATATTAACACTTAACTTTGTCATAATAAAAAAGCTGATAATCCGTATTGTAATGAGGCAAATTTACAACAACTGGCTTTTTTTTGTTTATTTTAGTTGAAATTTAGCCTGGAAGGCGGTATTTATGGTGGCAAAGGACTTAATATCACAAGTTATACCTTCCCTGAAAACTTCAGACACGGGGCAGACAGCCCTCAACTGGATGGAGATCTTCAGGATCTCCCATCTTCCTATTGTAAATAATCAGGATTTTCTCGGCCTGATCTCCGATGCTGATATTTACGATATGAATCAGCCTGAAGAGCCGATAGGGAACCATGCTCTTACACTCCTGAAGCCTTATGTTACAGGTGAACAGCACCTCTTTGAGGTTATCGGACTTGCTGCAAGGCTTAAGCTGACGGTTGTCCCGGTTCTTGATGAAAAGATGCATTACAAGGGGGTTATAACGACAAGCGATCTGGTCCGGTATCTTGCTGGTATCTCGTCGATGGACCAGCAGGGCGGCATAATAGTGCTCGAAATGACGGAAAGAGATTATTCGCTTTCACAGATCGCTCAGATAATAGAAGGTAATAATGTGAAGGTCCTGAGCATGTATATCACTTCTCCTCCCGATTCAACAAGGCTCGAGGTTACCGTAAAAGTTAACAGTAACGATCTGGCCTCCATTATAAGAACATTTGAACGCTACAATTACGATGTTAAAACCTGGGTGACTTCAGATGATAATATGGACAGGTTTTACTCCGAGAGGTTTGATCTTCTTATGAAGTATTTGAACATGTGATATCATGCTCTCGACAATAGCTATATACAGCAAGGAAAACAACCCTAAGACAACTGAAGTAGTTAAAAGGCTGATAGATGAATTCTGCAGACTGGGAATCAGGATGCAGGTTTATCAGAAATCGATTGATGGTAACCTGTGCAGGAGCGGAGATTCGATCGAGAAATTCAGCGACCTGCACAGCCTGAAGAATCTTCCTGAGCTGGTACTCAGTGTTGGGGGAGACGGCACATTCCTCGAGACTGTTCTTAAAGTGAGGGAACTTGGCATTCCTATTGCGGGGATCAACACAGGCAGGATGGGCTTCCTGGCAAATATTTCAGAAGACGAGATAGGGCATTCAATTGACCTTTTATGTGAAGGCGATTACGAAGTGGTTGAAAGAACCATGATCGGCATAACTCATCCATTGGGGTTATTCAGCGGGGAATCTGCGATTGCCCTTAATGAGATAACTATCCAGAAGGCTGATTTAAGCATGATCACCATAAGCGTGTATATCAATAATGCTTATCTGAATACTTACTGGGCTGACGGATTGATAGTTTCAACTGCCACAGGTTCTACTGCGTACAACCTTAGTACAGGCGGTCCGATCCTCTCACCTGAGGACAGGAGTCTAATTATTTCGCCTATATCGGCGCATAATCTGACAATCAGGCCTTTAGTCGTTTCCGGGGAGTGTAATCTCAGGATGGTTGTCGAAGGGCGGACAAAAGATTATCTGGCCACCTGCGATTTCAGGTCTGTAAGGTTGCCTTTCACCGAGGAAATCCACATCGAAAGATCTGGTATAAAGCTGAAAACTGTAATGTTAAAAGGGAAGGACTTCTACAATACTCTGAGGAATAAACTAATGTGGGGCGTAGACAGGAGGAACTAAATAAAATACTGAATAACCCGTTGTTTATTATTAGATTATTATATTTGTAAAAGCTAACTAAACCCGACCAAAATGAAACGCCTGCTTTTCATCTTCCTAATAATCTCTTTTACAGTGCAATTAAGCGATGCCCAGTTGTGGAAGCTAAGGCGCTGGGAAGCGAATTTCGGTGTTGGGCCATCTTTCTCATTTCCTGATATAGGTGGCTACACTATAGGGAAAAATTTTCTGGGTTTTAGAGACCTGAGCTATCGCCAGACTGCTTTTAATATCAATGGCAGCCTTAAAAGCCGTTTGTCGAGGACACTGAATGCAAGGTTAAGCCTAACATATGCGATGCTTCATTCAACTGATGTCAGGGGATCAAATGAAGGTCGTGAATATAAGGCCATTACATCACTATTTGAGCCGTCCATTTTGATGGAATATTACTTTATCAAAAACAAATATGAAAGCAGTTACCTTTTCTTAAGAGGTAAAAGTCTGTGGACACTTTTTTCATCGCTCGACTTTTATGCATTTGCAGGCATTGGAGGAGCGGGATTCAATGTAAAAGGCAATGATGCTCTTGTTGCATCACCTGGCTTCAAAAAAAGTGGTTTCTCAGCAGTGATTCCTGGTGGAGTGGGTGCTACACTTATATATACTCCCAACATTAATTTCGGACTTGAGCTGGGAGCCAGGTATTCTCTCACAGACTATCTTGATGGTTACCATTCAGAGGTTTATTCAAAAGCCAAAGACGTATACTATCTTCTTAATTTTACCGTTACCTATAAGTTAAAAACAGGTCCAAACGGCCTGCCCTCTTTCAGATAGTAACGAGTTGGATCAGGTTGGATGAAAAGATTACTTGGGTTATCTCTTTCTATTTTTTTATCGGTTTTGGTGTCAGGTCAGCGCAGTGCTGATTATGGCGTGTTTGGTGGAGTATCTTCATATATCGGGGATATAAATACCAATCGTCTGTTTTATTCTCCTCTCCCGGCAGCAGGTGTTTTTTACAGATATAATTTCCATCCGCGGCAATCCCTGAGGGCGAATATCTTTTTCGGCCGTGTACGTGCAAGTGATCTTGATTTCCATAATCCCATTCAATTAGCCCGGAGAGCAGAATTCTCGGGTAATATTGGGGAGATGGCACTGCAATTTGAATTCAATTTCCTTCCCTATTCCACACAGGGCAAAAAATGGAATTTCACTCCCTATTTTGCGGCTGGTGCCGGACTTGTATTTATAGATACCAAAACAACTGTACAATCACCTCCTCTGAATTTTTCAACTTTTACTTACCAACCGATCATTCCGTTCTCAATCGGTTTTAAAATAAATATTCATAAAAACCTTGGTCTTGAAGCCGAATATGGTTTTCGTAAAACTTTTTATGATAACTTTGACGGCTTGACGGATAATATTGATCCGGATCACAAAGCCTGGCTCCACAATAATGACTGGTATTCATTTGCGGGGATAGCTTTCACGTGGAAAATCTATAACAAGCTCGCAGGATGCCCGGCTTTTAAAGACGTCGATCAATCCAGAAGACATTAGGTTATGTCACTTAAGGATAAGATTATTACTGACAGACTCCCATGCCATGTTGCCATTATTATGGATGGAAACGGACGGTGGGCAAGGCAGAGGGGTATGGACAGGATATTTGGCCATCACCAGGGCGTCAAGGCTGTCAGGGAGATAATTGAGGCATCAGCAGAACTTGGAATTAAATTCCTTACCCTTTATGCGTTCTCCACTGAAAATTGGGGAAGACCCGATGAGGAAGTGTCCGCATTAATGGGAATAATGGTCCAGTCGCTTAATGATGAAACTGATACACTTTTAAGGAACAATATCAGGCTTTCTGCCATTGGCGATACCGAACGACTTGCAGACGATGTCAGGAACCGGCTTATGGAAACGATAAACATTACCTCCAAAGCCACAGGTCTTAACCTTATAGTTGCCATGAGCTACAGTTCAAGATGGGAGATTACTGAAGCAGCCAAAAAACTATCAGCTGATATTCTTGGTAAAAAGGTTGATGCAGGATCAGTCGATGAAAATATATTTGAAAAATACCTTGCCACCTCCGGTGTTCCGGATCCCGAATTAATGATCAGGACTAGCGGGGAGGTAAGGATAAGCAACTTTCTTCTATGGCAACTTGCTTATACAGAATTATATTTCACAGAAATACTTTGGCCCGATTTTGGTAAGGAGGAGTATTATAAAGCTATAATTGACTACCAGAAAAGAGAAAGAAGATTTGGAAAAACAAGCGAACAGCTTTTGGAAAAATGACGGCAAGATTGTGATTATGAGAATTAAAGGATACATTCTGGCAGTAGTTTTTATCTTGTCAGGCTATGCTTTACTGTATGCACAGGAACAGATAGTCGATTATTCGACATCAGAGGATTATGTAATAGGCGGGGTTACCATCTCAGGAGTCAGATTCCTCGATCCCAATGCTCTTATAGGAATATCAGGCCTACGGTTCGGACAGGAAGTGTCAGTTCCCGGAGAGGCAATAACTAACGCTGTTAAAAAACTCTGGCAGCAGGGTCTTTTTTCTGATGTAAGGGTAAACATTGTCAGGACTGTGTCCGATACTGTATTCCTTGATATCACTCTTCAGGAAAGGCCGCGCATCTCTTCCGTTAAATACAACGGAATGAAAAATTCTGAGGTCCAGGACCTCGCAGAAAAAATAAATATGCCGGTAGGATCACAGCTTACGTCCTACCTTCTTAATAATACAAGAAAGATAATTACTGATCATTTCATCGAGAAAGGATTCCTGAATACAAACGTTGATTTTATTCAGAAAGATGATCCATCACAGCCTAATAATATTATACTTACAGTCAATGTTGACAAGAAAGAAAAAGTAAAGATAGCCGACATAAC
>JAUZNW010000260.1 GCA_030706785.1 Bacteroidota bacterium
CATATGCAACTGGTCTGACACAAATCTGGACAGCTGTCGGATACGTTGCCGGTATTGTAACTGCCTGGACTTTGCTTGCATGGAGGCTTCGGGAAGAAGCTGAAAAGTACAATGTATCGACTTTCACCGAGTACCTTGCGGCAAATGGATCAGCATAGCATTGTTTGGTCCGGCAGGACTGACAACATTTATTTTTTCACTCCTTGTTGCAATATTTTCGACCTTTCTTGTGAAATCCAAAACTTAACCTGCTTCTTCTTACAATTCATCTTGATTGTCTGCCTTTGATCTGCTGATTCTTCACCGATATCAATAATAAGTCTGTCATTCCGGATGGAGCGGAGCATAATAAGGAATCCCCTTCTCCCTTGCACAAAACCAATCTTTTTAAAAATCTGTAATAATCCGATAAAAAATTTGGTTAATTGAAAAATTAGTTTTAATATTGTACTAATACATTAATTAAATAATACAATATACATATATTAAAATAATATACTAATAAAATATTACATGATGACATTCTTCCTTTACGCCTGTAAACCTTTAAGCCTTTTGGCCATTTCAATAAACTCCTACAACCCATTCAACCCATTAAATATATGCTATGATAAAATTCGTACTGGATCCTAAAACCGGCATTCCGTTTTATCGGCAGATAATTGACCAGATAAAGTATGGAATCGCGTCCGGCAATCTGACGGCAGGGGAACAACTGCCGACAGTGAGGGCGCTTGCAGTTGAACTTAAAGTTAACCTTAACACTATCACCAAGGCTTATAAAGAGCTGGAAATTCAGAACATCCTTGAAACCCAGCAGGGATCAGGGACATTCATAGGCAAAACAAATGTCTCAATACCTGCAAAGGAGAAAAGCAAGAAGCTTAACAGTATTTGCAATGAATTCATGACTATCGCTTACAGTTATGGGTTTACCGTGGAAGAAATTATTAACGAACTTCAAAATCTTGATAAAAAATGAGAACTAGCAGTTATTCGAATCCGATTTCAGTAACAGTGGTAATAATTTTACTGGCTATCACCGGCGGGCTTTATTATTTCAAGATGATAAACGCCCCTACCTCTGTTGCATTTGTAATCATTTCCTTCCTTATAGGAAGCGCAATCAAAATTGCTGATCAGTGGGAAAAAGCAGTTGTATTGAGAGTGGGGAAATACAGCGGACTCAAAGGTCCGGGATTGTTTTTCATCGTACCGATAATTGACAGGATAAGTTCATTTCTTGACCAGCGGGTGAGGGTGACGGAATTCAGGGCTGAACAGACTCTTACAAAGGATACAGTTCCTGTGAATGTCGATGCCGTGGTTTACTGGACAGTCTGGGATGTTGAAAAGGCGGCTCTGGAAGTTCAGGAATACAACAGGGCGATCTCATTTATCGCGCAGACAGACCTCAGGGATATTATCGGAAAGCATGAACTGGCCGACCTTCTGCAGGACAGGGAAAAGATCGCGGAGGATCTTCAGAAGACCCTTGATGCCAACACGAATCCATGGGGGATATCATGCCAGACGGTAGGAATAAGGGACATCATTATTCCACAGGCCCTTGCTGATGCAATGAGCAAGCAGGCCCAGGCTGAAAGGGAGAGAAAGGCGAGGGTGATCCTGGGAACAGCCGAAACCGAGATAGCAGAAAAATTTGCAAAGGCAAGCGAACAGTACGCCAATAATCCTATTGCCCTTCATCTGAGAGGTATGAATATGCTTTATGAAGGTCTCAAGGAGAAAGGTTCAATGGTGATTGTACCGAGTTCGGCGCTTGATTCCATGAACCTGGGTGTTATAGGGGGACTGACTTCACTGGCAAAGATCAATGATTCAAAATAAGGAAGTACTCAAGGAGTTGCTTTATAATCATAAAAAACTAGATCATCCATACATAAACTGCCCTTTACTGGTAAATGAAGCCTTCGGATTGACACAGCAGACCGGTATTTTGGAACTGTTGGCAATAATATATTGTTCTGAGGCTCCCAGGATGTAATCCGCCATCGTAATATTCTTGGTTGTCATTATAAGTATCAGGTCGGCATTGATCTTCTGGGCAAAGTCGATGGTACGCTGTGCATTATTTCCATGAGGGATCTCATGTATTTCATATTCTATATTGTTCTGAATCAAATATTTAACAGCAAAATTAAGGTTTACGTTGATCTTCTTTGCAAGGCTTTTGTCTTTCGACAGGGTTTTGAGCATATGGACTTTTGAGTCAAAATATTTGCCCATAAAAATGGCCATACCCATCTTCTCCTTGTTCTCAACACTGAAATCAACAGGGAAAACAATACTATGATACCTTTCCTGATCAGCTGGAGGGTCCTGAACAACAATAAACGGAACCTTCGATTTTACAATGACCTTCAATGCCCAGCTTCCGGTCAGCTTCTGCATCCCCTTCATCCCGTGCGTTCCCATTACCACGAGGCTAGCGTCATTAGTATTGACAAACTCAGCTATATCGTTGAAAATACTCCCCCTGATCACGTTGGATGAAACATTTATGCTGTATTTTCTGGCAGCCTCTTCAGCAACATGCCTGAGGAGAGTTTTTTTCTCTCCTTCAGCTTTAACCTTTATGCCGGTATCCACAATATGCAGAAGGCCGATATCGTTACTAGTCATTCGGCCGATCTTTACAGCATGGGCGAGTGCGCTTTCGGCAACATGTGTGAAATCCCATGGCACAATTATCTGTTTCTTGGTTTCTTCCATTGCAATACTGG
>JAUZNW010000261.1 GCA_030706785.1 Bacteroidota bacterium
CGCGAGCTCGGCTAAGCCAATTGACATCCCGCTTTGCGGGATCGCGCTATTATCGGCTTGCTACCACACATTAGACAATAGTTATTTCTAAGTATAACCAGGGTTTTGGATTTTAAACGGCATCAGTGAATTTTGGGATTAAGCGACTGTTTTAAAGCTTGCTGCGGTGGTTTAAAGAAAGCAATACTGTCTGAGGAGGACGAAGGACGACGAGTTGTATTGCGTGGGCAAGCTTTAAAACAGGAGCCCCAAAATTATCTGCAGCCTTGAATTTTCTTTAATTACTTTCTTTGTTTCAAGACAAAGAAAGTAATAATGAATTAAGCAGATTTGTACTAAAGGTAGCTGGGGAGTGGGGGTTGTGGGGCAGGGAGGACGGTGGGCATCAATGCAGGATGCTACTGAAGAATGATAGTACCTGATCACCCAGGAACTGGACAATCGGCCATATTGGCAGCAGATTTATCTTGGAGAGCATTGTTACAAGGATCAGACCGAAGAAGATCCAGGAACCGTATTTGTAAAATGCTTCATAAAGCACAGGAAATCTCTTGAAATAATTGAGCACGAGATGTGATCCGTCGAGCGGCGGAAGAGGTATAAGATTGAATACAAACAATCCCCAGTTTATATAAATGGCATACAGGAAAATATCATCCACGACAGGATGACCTGTACTTCGATATATTGATGATGCTGCAGCTACAACCGAAAATACAAGTGATAGGATTATTGCCAGTATTGCATTCGAGAATGGCCCGGCAACTGCGATCTTAATTACATCTTTCCTTGGATCCCTGAGGTTCTGTTCGTTGAACTGCACAGGTTTGGCCCATCCGAATCCTGCAATAATAAGCATAGCGAATCCAAGCAGGTCTATATGTCTGAGAGGATTGAGCGAAAGCCTTCCCTGTTCCATAGCGGTATTATCTCCGCACCGGTAAGCTATCCATGCATGGCTGAATTCGTGGACAGTCAGGCCAAGTATGATCCCCGGAAGGAATTTCAGAATTCTGGCTATAGCAAGATGCTCCATTCATTTTTATTTACAAGGGAATTGCAAACCCGGATAAAGTGCTAAACAAACAAGGTTTACATCCTGTTCTTTTTTGCAGGGAGCCAGAAATCACTCTCTTTCAATCCGCATTTCCTGATCATCTTCAGGGCGTATTCTGCACCTGAGAAGTTCTCATCAGCATTATTTGTGCCAATGGTAAATTTCACACCTGCCTTCTTTGCCCTTTTAATGAAAGTCTCCGACGGTATCTTATACCTGTTATTTATTTCGATCGCGATATTGTTCTTTCTGGCAGCTTTTATCACTTTATCCATCCTCTCCGGCGTCCAGAAACTATTGTACCGGTCAGCCATCTGTGCAGGTAGAAATGTCGGATTCACATAGATATTGATAGGCTCAGTATTAAGTATGGTAACAAGCGTGTTAACCAGGTAATCCATGAACTCATCTTCATTATCGATCCAGGTTTCTTTCGGCATCCAAATCCTGTTACGCCGGCCCTTTGCATCAGTGAAAGTCATGCAATCGGTGAAGACATAATCAAACTTACCAATCGATTCCCTGGAGAAAGTATTTACCCATTCCCTGCCTTCAGCCTGCATCGCCACGTAAAACTGGGGATATCCTTTGAAAGTTGCCAGAACTGAATCAATCTGGCTGTCGCTGTGCACGGGGAATCCCATCCCGCAATTGACTGCAATGCCATAGTTGATATTCTCAGCCTTTGATTTTGCGACAGCTCCTTCAATCGTCAGGTTACCTTTAAGGTGCACATGCAGATCGGTTAACTGGAATCCGGGTTTTTGCTGACAACCGGCAGTAATTATTATCGACAGAACAAGGATTACAACAGGATGTTTTTTCATTTGAAGATCAGTTTAGTTCAACTTAGTAAAATGCTTTGCTAAATATGATAAAAGAATTTTATTCTATGAATAACTTGAGACACTTACTTTTCTGATTTTCAAAAAAAACTCTTAGGTTTACGGAAACAGTCGCGGCATGAAATCAAAATTCTCTTTGCTTCTGATACTCATCCTTTCAAATCAGGCTCTGTATTCCCAGGAGGAATCCCAGCCTGATGTTTACCTCCTTACCTGCGGGCCCGGCACAGAAACCTATTCCGTTTATGGCCACAGCGCACTAAGGATAGCAAAGCCCGGAGAAGCAAATGGAATTGCTTACAATTGGGGCGTTTTTGATTTCAGTGCGAGCAATTTTGCCTGGAAATTCGCAAAGGGCAGGCTCGACTATATGCTCGACACAACTTCTTACAAGAGATTCCTGAGCGAATATTACAGAGAAGCAAGATGGGTAGTGTCGCAGAAGATCAACCTGTCACCAGGTGAGACCAGAAGACTTCTCGACCTGATCGCTGAGAACCTTAAGCCGGAAAACATTAAGTACAGGTATGATTTCTTCTATGACAATTGTTCAACAAGGATCCGTGATTTACTGGAAAAAGCGGTAGGTGAGAAACTTACTTATCCTCCCGAAGAACCAAGGAAGAGGCCACAGAGTTTCAGGGAGTTGAGCGGCCAGTATGAACTGGCCAAACCATGGCTTAAATTCGGAATAGATCTTCTGCTGGGTTCCCCGTCAGATAAGAAAGCCTCATTCAGGGACCGGATGTTCCTTCCAATCGAGATGATGAACGGGCTTTCAGCTCTTTCTGTACTTAGAGACGGAAAACTGATCCCACTGCTTCAGAATCCCCAGAC
>JAUZNW010000262.1 GCA_030706785.1 Bacteroidota bacterium
AGATCTCAAGATGGATAGCCTGGCCCGGTCTGTGGGGGCTGACGTTAACAAGTATTACTCGGTACTTTACTCAAATAAATAAATAAATATAATGCGGCTTTACAGGCCATTCTTTATGTCCGGTCTGATCTGGCCGCGTATTATTTTTCGAATAAAAACACCGGGGAAAGATATTTGCCTGACTTTTGATGATGGTCCTAATCCGGACACGACTCCCGGAATACTTGATTTACTGGGTAAGCATAACGTCAGTACTTTGTTTTTCTGCACCGGACAGAAAGTCGAAAAATATCCAAAGCTGAAGGAGAGAATTATTTCAGAGGGTCATAAGGTCGGGAATCACGGATATTTTCATCTTGATGGATGGAAAACATCCCGGAATGAATATCTGGATAATGTTAAACGGGCTTCATCCCTCACATCGGATTATTTATTCCGGCCTCCTTACGGCCGCCTGAAACTTTCGCAATACCAGGATCTGATCAAAACCCACATGATAATCGGCTGGGATCTTATGCCATACGATTTTGACAATAGCATGGGAAGCGCTGATATTCTTGAAATACTGAAGAAGAAGATCCGGCCCGGATCGGTTATAGTTCTTCACGATAACGGAAGATCAAGGATCCTTCCAATTCTGGATGAATTCATTGATTATGCTTTGATTAAAGGGTATAAATTTATCCTTCCTGAATTCTCAGGCAAGGAATAATGCAGCCTTTTCAAAAAGCCTGTCAAACCAGAAATCAACAGCATTTCCTTCAAGGTCTTTCACAACTGGAAATGGATTTTCATGGGAATAGACATACGGAAAATCCCAGACCTCAACCTCACTGTAATTTCCCTTTCCTTTGATATTCAGCGTCCTCATAATTCCGTCTGCAGGAATAACTTTATCTTTTCTAAGTGAAACGGACCGTATCTGTTCCCTGAGTTTTCCAATCAGGTTTTCGCGGAAAGACCTGAATCTGTTAAAATCGATCATCGACCTGAAGCTCATACCGATCTGCGTGGACCGCAGAAATTCTGAAAAAGGATTCCTGCGGTTTATCTTTTTTTCAAAATCATTGAGATAATAGTTATAGATTCTGTCATAAGCCATGCTGTCCATGATGAGCTTCGATGTGCCATACATGCTGCTGAATACCGACCCGCCGCAGAACATGAAAAGTTTTGTCTCCGAAAAGAGGTTCTCAGGATTGCCCATCAGGATTATCTGGGCAAGAAATGCACCTATTGAATAGGCGAATATGTCAACATGGCTTCCTGCCGGGATCAGCCTGTGGGTACCTTTTTTAATCTGGTTCATCAGCTTTACAATATCGAATACTGTCTGGTATCCTGAATTAAAGAATCTCATAGGCTCTTCGGAGAGCCTGTTGCTCAGGGCATAATTAAAAAAAGTTGAAAAGCTTATTTTGTCGTTTTCGCCGGTCCGTTCTTTCACAAATTGCTGCATGATTCTGGGATCAGACCAGGAAGAGGGTGTCCTGTTGATATGAAAAGAGATCGGGAATAGGACGACATAGCTTCCTGTGAGCTGGCAAAGCCTGAATCCCCACGCCAGGTACTTTGCCCAGCTCCTTTCATTAAGTCCGTGAAGAAGGAGGATTACATTCCGGCTCATTTTTATCTCCGGAATAAAAACAGGGTATGAAAAAGAGAGGTTTTCAGTTATTGAAAAATCAGCTTTCTCCAGGAACTCATTCATTTCAGCGTCTGAACGGAAGAGGTCATTTATTATCATGACAGAGGAGCCGGGTATGGCAATCTCACTCTTTCCCGGGTCAAAAATTTGTTTAAGTTCAAGAAAATCCCTGGTGTATCCCATAAAATCCCCCAATTCAATTATCATATTGATGCAGCAAAGTAAAAGTCTACAGGGAACCGGAACAAAAAAATGTGGCTGCCTTGTGCAGGTCGGGATGAAATATGAAATTGCGTGACGGAATTTTCAGATAAGGGATGAAATTCGACAGCGTCTTTTCTGCAGGATTGTTAAAATCCTGACCTGATCAGGAAAAAGGTTAAATTTGCACAGGGCAATCCAAAACCAATGATCGACCTGCAAAAACCGATACCTCATTATCTTAACGAAAAGAGCAATATCGTGAGATCCATCCTGTTTACTTCGCTTTTTGCACTGGTCTTTATCAATATCTATTCCCCTTTCGGCGCTGACAGATGGTTCAATCTTACGCGGCTGCAGTTCTTTACATATTCCAGCCTGGTCATACTGACAGGAGTTCTAGTCGTTGTGATAAGCAGGATAGTAATGTATTATACAGGGAAAAAGTACGATATAATCTTATGGCAGTACCTGGTATGGATCTTTGCCGAGATAATGCTCATGTCGATGTTCTATGCTCTTTTCGAAAAATTTGTACTTGAAGACTCAGGGCCATTCACCGATCTTGTGAAGCTGTCGGCACGAAATACCGCTCTTGTGCTCCTGCTTCCTTATTCGGCAATGTGGCTTTATTTATCGTGGCGCGACAAAAAGGAACAGATTGAAAGAATGAGTGAAGTGCAGCCGGCCTCGGGAAATGTCAGGGATATGATACCATTTTATGATGAAAAATCGGTATTGAAGCTTTCAGTCAAGAAGGAAAACCTTTTATACCTGGAATCAGAAGAAAATTATGTCAGCATATGCTATCTGAATAAAGGGAAGATTTCAAA
>JAUZNW010000263.1 GCA_030706785.1 Bacteroidota bacterium
AGGCAAGCCCCTGGCATGAAAATATCAGCAGATCCTGAAGGTTGGCCAGGCTTTCTTTCTTACCACAGACTCCGTTAACAGTACAGCCTGTATTTTTGGCTGTCTCCTGGCACTGGTTGCAGAACATACTCATAATTTTTACGGTTAATATGGTTTATATGTATTGTTTATTTCCACATTCGGGAACGACAAAAATAAAATTATTTGCGAACCTGAAATACAAACAAATTGTCCAACAGGAACGCTCGATTAGCAACCAATTGGATAACAATAGATTAATAACCAATTTTTAATTAATTTTTAATCTTGTTAATTTAGGATGTCATATGCTCTATTTACTGCAATTGAGCATCAATAGTCCGCCTATTCAGTTCATAAAGCAGGTGCATTTTGATACTACCCTTCCGATTACCTGAAGCGAAGATATTGCGAAGTTAGCCTGGGAAAGCATAACCCTGGAGACCTGAAACATATAAAAAGTCACTACTCCTGTTCCGGGATGTTCAGTTTTACATGTCATGCTTGATCCGCAGTATTTTTTAAGCATGTGAAATTGATCCCTGACTACATATGCCAGAAGACTGCTATTCAATCTGAAAGCTTCAGTCGTGCAGAAGGTGATCAGGCACAACGATGGATGGATCTCAGTCGAGCCTGAAAAACTACCGAATTGAGTATAAAGTACCCCTTCGGCTTTTATAGCTAAAGTTTCTGCTGACATATTAAAAGCCTTCATAATCAATAACAAATTGATGAAGTTGATTGTTCAGGAGGGAGCAGGGAATGCATTTGGTATACCTGGGTAAATCAATCTGTAATCCCGGGATCACCTCTGTATCGATTTATAGAGTTTTCTGGTTTTAGCCGGATCTTTAAGGTTCAAATAGAGATCCGACTTTCCGGTACTCACATGTATATATGGCGGAATCCCCTTGTGGATAAACAATTTCACCCTGCTTCCGTCAGTCAGGGTGAAATTGCCCTTGAAGGTATTGGCGAAAGAATAACCGTTAGTTCTTCTTTTTATTGAAGGAAGAACACCTATCGTATCAAGGAGCGAGATATCCGGGTATTGAATTGTCAGGCCATAAATTCCCTTTATGACAAGCTGATCCCTTTCTGGCCTGACCTCAGGGTCACGGTTCCCGTAAATAATCAGAGCCATAGGCAGGACAACAATCAGCAATACCAGGATAATGGGAAGAACATAGCTTTTCTCGTCTTCAAAATCAGAAGTATGTTCGTATTTACTGTCATCAAGGAATCTGTTTATTGCTTCCGAAACAACTTCAGGTCTGTCTGTACCGATCCTTACAACCGACTTCTTGTTCTTGAATGAAAGTTCCACCGCTCCGAGCCCCGATACGCTGTATAACCAGCCGCCGGGTATCATTCTGATGCCAAGTCCGTAAAAGGGTGAGTTTCTTACTGGCCTGCAGCTTTTAATATCAGAAATGAGGTACCTCTTCCGGACCAATCCGGTCCCGAGCCGGAAACTTACCGATATATTGTTTACATAAATAGTCAGCCTGTTGAATATGAGCAGGCAGACCACAAAGGTTAATGATACAAATGCCAGTACAATAAATGCACCGGGATCGGTAAAGCCTGAAATACACATCATGGTAAGACAGAAGACCAGTATAGGAAGAAGGATTATGACGGAGAAGGTTCCGAACTGGGTGAATTTTTGTGTTTCCATCAGATGGATGATTTAATTAAGTGATTGGATAATTCAACTTATTCCATTCAGGATTGCATTTACTGCTTCATCATTGCTGATCTCTCCGATATTAATTACGGTTGCAGTTTGCAGGTCCCATTTGGTGATAACCTTTTCGACATTTGAATCGCGCACACTGATCACCAGGTTTTGTACACCCTCCCTGAGTAATCCGCTCAGGCTTCCTGCCCACCCCTTGCCGCTGATCTCAAGCATCCCTATTTCATCGATTACGGCAACACGATAGTCAGGGAATGACAGTGAGTCAATTACCTTAATGCCGAAATCGAGTCCCTCCCGCGATATGCAGAATTTGCCGATCTTTTCAGTGTTGCATTTTTCATCCTGCCTTAGGAAAGCTGCCTTTTCACCCGTTTCAATATTCACAAGGTCATACCCTGTAGTCAGGGTACCGGACATGATCCTTTCTGCAAGTATTCCTCCTGCCTTTATGTTGTTGTTTCTGAAAACTTCAATCATTTTTTTCAGAAAGGTCGTCTTGCCTTCACCCACCGCACCGGAAACAATAAATATTCTTCCTCGGGCAGCCTTCCTGCTTTTAATTTCTGACAACCGGCTGTCGGCCTGTGAAAGTACCTGGTAGAATATTGATACCGGATTTCTGACCAGGCTCTTAAAGTCAGGGATATTTGCTATGAATGCCGGGAGGCTCTCAGCTGAAAGCTCAAGTGCAAGCGGAAGATTTCTGAAGGAGGTCCTGACAAAGTAATCCCTTACAGCAGGATTGTAAAGTTCGGTTCCGATAACACTGAATCCCACCACAACCACTGCAGCCCTGAAATTCATCTGGAAACCGGTCAGTAATCCTTTTATCAGCAGGTTTTCCCCTGATTTGGCTGCAGTAAAAGCAAATGCAGTGAGAAGGGTGATGACTATAAAAAATATCCAGAATCCGGGTTTGGAAAGCTGCCTCAATGCCCTTTTATATCTGAGGG
>JAUZNW010000264.1 GCA_030706785.1 Bacteroidota bacterium
CTCAATAATAGTTTCAAACTCGACCATGATGACGACGACAGATGCCAATGGAAGATTCGCTCTCAGCAGGATCCCTGATGGTTCCTCCCTCATATTTACATACAAGGGCTATAAAACATACATTCTGCCACCGCTTATAAGCTCAAATATGACCCTGCGGATCAAGCTGGTAAAGGATCCGGATTATAAAGAGGAGCCGGCCATAAGAAGGCCTCAGCAACCTGAACCGCTTGTTGTTATCGACGGTGTCATCACAGATAAAAGGATGCAGGATGCTTATAAGGAGCTCGGGTATAATTTTGGTTTATCAAAGGTACTTATTCCCAAGGAAGCAGTTGATAAGTACGGTGATAAGGGAGCCAATGGAGTGGTTGAGATAACAACCAGAAAGAAAGCTCTCGAAATGGGACTTAATCCTCCTATGCGACGTCTGGCACCCGCGGATTATCCGACATTTGAAGGGAAAGACAGAATGAAATTCAATGAATGGGTTACAGAGCAGGTAAAATATCCTGCAGAAGCAAAGGAAAAGAAAGCAGAGGGATATGTTACGGTGAATTTTACAATCAATCTTGACGGTACCCTGACCGATATCCGGTCACTAACTTCAGTTGATCCCTCGCTTGCCAATGAAGTGATAAATGTGGTTAAATCATCGCCAAAATGGGATCCTCCGAGAAATCCAGAAATCAAAGAGCCTTTCACTTCGGGCGTGACTATTGGATTTAAGCTGCCTGATAAGATAATAGACCAGATGCCTTTTGTAGTTGTGGAAGAAATGCCGCTGTATCCCGGTGGAGAGGGGGAGTTATTAAGATTTATACAAAATAATTTAAAATACCCCGAGGAAGCCAAAGCGCAGAAGATAGAGGGAAAAGTAATAATCAGGTTTGTTGTTAACACGGAAGGGAAAACAGAGGGGATCTCCGTTATTAAAGGTGTTCATCCACTCCTTGATGCTGAGGCTATCAGGATTGTAAGTATCTTACCGGCTTTTAAACCCGGAATGCAGGGCGGAAAACCTGTTCCGGTATGGTACATGGTGCCGGTAAACTTCATTCTTCCGGATACCGAAAAACCATGAGCTGAAATCTTTTAACCGCGGAGAACACGGTGTTTCACGGCGAAAAGCACAGAGATAATTGATTTGAAAATCTCGCTGTGATATCGTGTCCGGTGTGGTGAATGACTTTGAAAGACCTAATCCTCATCCTTATCAATCTCCGTAGTCAGGAAAGCAGCCCTGACTACCGGCGGACACGGAGAATCGAGTCCTTTCACAGCCCTCCAGATAACCTCATTGAACTGGAAATCATTTACCCTGTCCTCAGCAGTAAAATCGAAAGTCTCGCTCATCTGCTGCCAGTAGCTCTGCCGTGTATTCCTGTCATCAAGATTGATATTGCAAGGCCTTGCCTTAAAAGGCAGGTGATCGGGAGTATTATTGAAGCATCTCCATAATGCGTTGGATGCAGCATCATACTGTGTCATTGGAGGAAGACCGAGAATCAGTTCCATAGTCCTGAGAAGCGATGTGGTTGTATAAGGAGTGTGATCGACAAATCCCTGTTTGACATAACCTCCCGCTATATAGGCTGTGCTTCTGTGGGCATCAACATGATCCGGACCATTCTGGGCATCATCCTCAACGATTATCACAAGGCTCTCATTCCAGATTGGACTGTGGCTCAGGTATTCCAGGAACATGCCTACAGCCAGGTCATTGTCGGCAACATGCGCAAACGGAGTGGGCCTGTTGAGGCTTAATCCCTCAGTATGGTCATTGATAAATCTTATGGTATTCATCTGAGGTACTGCGTTTTTAGCCAGAAGCGAGTCAAAGTCCTGCCTCCATTGCCGGAACCTGATTGTATCCCGGACCGACTGCACCCATGGTGTGAAATATTTGCAATAATGTCCTTCTAATACCTGTATTGTAGGCTTGTGTTCATCATTTATGAATTCACCATAAGTCCTGTAGGATACACCCTTGTTACGACACTGGTCCCAGAGGAAGACCTTATTATTAGCGATCGCTATCGAACCCTCCCCGGGATAATTCCCTCCTCTGTCCCCGTAACTGGTAGGCCAGTTCTTTTCAAGGTAGTCGGTCGCATATGCCCCCATTGTCCAGTTATGGCCGTCAGCGCTTACTTCACCGTTAACATAAAAATTATCAAGCAGTACAAATTCACGGGAAATGGCATGCTGGTTTGGTGTCACATTTTCCCCGAAAAGAACCAGATTCTTATCACCGTTCCCTTCCGGCAGGTCTCCAAGGACCTGGTCATAAGTCCTGTTTTCCTTGATAATATAGAAAATATGTTTAATAGGTGAAGGATCTCCAACCTTACGGGGAACAGGATTGCCTGCCGGGATATTTTCAGCAATAAGTTCTTTCTCTTTAGTATAAGGCGTATCCATATAAACAGCTTTCGAATAAATGCCAAGCTGTGCATCGTCAGGTGGACTGATTATTTCAAAAGTTCCTTTGAATAAACCTGCGATATACTGAACTCCGGTCTTCATTTCTTTGCCTCCCTGCTGGTAAACCACCTCGGATCCTCTTCTGTAGGGATTCGGTCCGAACGGATTTGCCATTGAAGTCAGCCCTTTTCCGTTGCTGACAAGAATTTTATTTTTAGCGATCC
>JAUZNW010000265.1 GCA_030706785.1 Bacteroidota bacterium
GGGATGATTTTAACATAAACAGTACAGGATTGATCGTTACTGAAACGACCATCTCAAATTTCAGGGGATTTGACACACTTGGAGTTGCAGAATTTGTCCGCGCGCGTAAAGGAATTCAGAATTCCTCGTCAATTGACGAATGGGCTGCAACCATGGTTAAGAATAACAATGGAGGATATGCAAACGACTGGCTTATCGGAGATAATAAAACCGGTGAGATTGCCCGCCTCGAGCTTGGACTTAAAAATCATTTCCTTGAAAGAACTTCTGACGGCTACTTCGCGGGTGCAAACTTCCCGGTAAATGAAAAACTCATCCGGGAAGAGACCTTATTTGATCCTTCAAGTGCTGATGCTTCTGCTAATTTCCGCAGATTTAGATGGGAGGAATTAATGAAGGAATATAAGGGGAAAATAGGTGTTGAAACGGCCAAAGCCTTTATGGGAGATCATTTCGATATGAAGCGGGGCAAGGAGAGGGCCGGCCGGTTTTCACTCTGCGGACATCTTGATGAGGACGAATCGGGGAAAAATGAAATATCCTGGGATGGAGCTTATTACCACGCCGGTGCTGTTCAGGCTAAAGCTACTGACTCCAATCTGGCCCGGAATTTACAGTTCTGGGCGATAATGGGCCATCCCTGCGGCAAACCATTCATTGCAAAAAGCTTTCTGACACTCCATCCTGAATATTATTTTGAGAAAGATTATCTCAGGGATATGCCCGGACAGAAATGGCTTCTTACCGGGAAATCCGGCAATTAAAATCCCCTCCCACCCCGGGGAGGGGATTACTGAGTTACTATTTATGGTTTTACAAATATTGCAGGATCGACCGCTTTGTTAAGTTCAACACTGGTAATCGTACTTGACAGCTGAAACATCCCTCCGATATCCATTGACACTTTATATGGAAGGGTATAGCCGCTGGCCTGCCTGTAATCTGAAAAAGTGATGGTATTATCCACAGTCTGGCCCTGCATATCGGACTGCTGTACCGATTTCAGCAAATAACCAGTTGCGGGATCAAAAGAATATGTGACTGAGATATTGTCGGGAGAGGTTAATTTTACCTTAACGGCATTCACATCTCCGATTGTTTCATTCCCCTGCAATTCAGCCTGATAACCGTTTTCTTTATAATTAACGAAAGGGCCTCCGATCCAGATCTGTGATTTACTGGACTTGTACTGATCATCAGGTAATGCAGTTGCATCATTACTTCCCATCATAGGATTGACCGACCAGCCGCCATTGTCTGTAATACAGGTAACTATATTGGATCCCATAATTTCCATCTCGGTTTTATAGCCCTTGCCATTAAGGATAGTTACTTTCTGGGTGCTCTCATTCCCCATTACATCCATTTTACTCTCTGTATAAAGAGAGGTGATTTTGCTTAGAAAGTCTTTTCCCCCGATTGCCTGTACATACTTGGCAATAATTTCGTCGGCAGTCTGGGCTGAGACGAATGCTCCGCACATGAGCAGTGCTCCCGATAGTAGTGTTGTTTTGTAGTTTTTCATTGTTTTTAAAATTAAGGATTCTTAAATTATTGAATATTAAATAATAATTACTAGGGTTACTGTATAACCAGATTGCTGTCCTTATAACGAGCTCACAAAATTAATAAGATTAACTTATTAATTGCAGAGGTCTGCGCAATCATTTAAAAAGATTTATCTGACGACCTGTAAAGTCTTCGTATTGATTAACATGAATGACCACCCATCGTTAAATGACTTTATCTTCCTGGCATTGATTTTAATGAAAACCATAATGAACGGAAGAAGCAAAAGTAGTCTTTGAACTTTTTATTGTACTTTTTGTTCTATCTACGATAAACAAAAATAGATTGATATGAAACTAGGAATTATTGGTTCAGGAAACATTGGGAGATCGATTGGTAATTGGGCATCCCGGTTAGGGTACGAAGTCATTTTCTCTGCAAAAAATCCAAAGCATGCAGAGGAGGCAGCAAAAACAGCAGGCGGAAATTCAAAGGCCGGTAGTGTCAGTGATGCTGTGAAATCAGCTGACATGATATTGCTGGCGGCTCCGTACAGGGCTGTTGAAGGGATCTTGTCTGATTTGGGATCACTGGTAGATGGCAAGGTATTGATTGATGCGACCAACGCTCTTAGTCCTGATTACAGCAGCCTGGCCTTTGGATTTACTACTTCTGCAGCTGAGGAAATCCAGAAATTAGCCCCAAAGGCAACTGTTGTCAAGGCTTTCAATACCGTCTTTGCACAAATATTTTCTTCACAAAATCCGGAGCTGAAAGGAAGGAAAGTCACCGTTTTTTACGCATCTGACGACAAACAGGCAAAAACGAAGGTCGCCGAACTAATAACTAAAATGGGATTCGATGCTGTCGATGCCGGTCCGTTAAAAGCGGCTCGAAATCTTGAGCCTCTTGCCCTGTTAAATATCAACCTGGGTTATGGTCTGGGCCACGGACCATCAATCGGATTCGCGTTACTGCGATAATCTGTCGGTCTGTCATCCTGAGCGAAACGAAGAAGTGGTGAGGTGGATGACATGAAAGTGATTGAATATTTAATATTCGTCATTTAAAATAGCCTGAATATCAAATTCATTTGCTGGAATTCCTAAAATTTAGGAACTTAGATCA
>JAUZNW010000266.1 GCA_030706785.1 Bacteroidota bacterium
CCCAGCTCTGCCTTTGGAAGTGCATTTAATGCCGTGAAGTCAGCATTCAGATCTCCTTTTGATGAGAGCCAGTAGAAATTGGATGAGACCTCCTTCCCGCTGTTATCACTGAGAACCAGCTTCAGGAAAAATACATCACCGGCATTCGCGGGCCATACCGGGGACATTATTTTTTTGCTTTCATCTGATTTGATGTCCACAGGCACCTCCTGCTTTAAAATTTCCTCCATCTGCATATTGTAAAGCTTTGCAGTTCCTTTAAGCCCGGTAAAATCCCTGTAATTGCTGTTTACTACCCGGATAGAATTGTCATCATAGGAATACTGGATATGAAGATTTTCGCATGCTTTCCTTGTTCCGTAGAATGATCCGTTCGGCCCGAAGAAATAATCATAGAACTGCCAGTACATCGACGGCCACGCAGAGTTATACATCCAGTAAATAATACCGCTCGATTTATATTTGTTAGCGGCAAAAGCTTCAAACATTGCCCGTGTTGCTTCGTATTGAAGTACCTGCGATTTCATGCTGTACTCTTCGACACCTTTCGGCTCCCCGTATCGTGAGTACAGAGCTTTCCTTGCTTCCGGATAGAATGCTTTATGAAGCCTGATGTTCCATGAATTGCTCATCGGCCACATGTCCTTTTCAGGCATCATTTTACGCATAGTTTCCAGTGGCGGGATCTGTTCTCCTGCAGGGCCGGCCTCAGTGTTGAATTCAAGCTTTCCATACCAGTAGACAGGTGGTTCATACGCATAAACCTTCGGATAGGGGCCCATCCATACTCCTGTGTAACCGGCGATTGCGCTTGAATCCTGCGTTGCTGATGATTCGTACGGCCTTGTTGGATCAAGATCCTTTAATACTTGCAAATACATCTTCTCTACATTTTCAGGAGGGAAATTGTCACTTCCGTAGAGCCAGGTGAATATCGAGGGGTGATTTCTTAGCCTGAGTATCTGGTCTGTCCAGCTTTTCTGCGCTATCATCTGGACGGCAGGTGTCCATCTTTTCCACTGCTCCCATGAGCTGCAGCAGCACCATCCTACCATTATAAGAACCCCCTCCTCATCGCACTTCTCAAAAAGGTGATCGGATCCTCGCGGACCTTCAAGACGTAATGCGTTTAGACCCATATGTTTGGCATACATCACATCAATGTCTGTCCGTTTATCTGACGGACGAAGCATCATATCCTCAACATAACCTCCGCCACGGATAACAATGTTCTTACCGTTAACCTGAAATACCCTGGTATGCTTGCCGTCGAAATTGTTCATCCAGGAGTTGATCTCGCGGATACCGAACCTGATCTTTTTATTGTCAGTAACCTTTCCCTGGGCTTCAAAAGTCAGGTTCAGATCATACAGATTGGGCTGACCGACAGTATAGGGCCACCAGAGTCTCGGATTTGCAATTTCAAGCTGATTGTATTTATCTGGCGAGAAGGTCACAAACTTTGTCTCCCGTGGATTCAGTGTGACTTCCTGGGAAAAGGAGATCTTTTCAATAGTGCCCTTCAGAACGCCTTTGACTGCATTATCGGTAGCATTAGTTACTTCTGCCGATACAGTCAGCTTTGCCCTGTCGGTCGACGGAAGGTTAAGCCTGGTTCTGACAAGCGGATTGTTTATTGCCACCGGTCCGGTAGTACAGACCTTTATATCATACCAGATCCCTGCTCCCCTGTCCGGTGGAGTCGGATTCCAGTCGACCCAGGTGATTGTCAGATCCATTCCTTTCGGAGGGAAGATTTGAAGTGCAAGACAGTTATTTTTACCTGCAAGGGCATATTTAGTAATATTCAGGTTGTAAAGGCGATAGGCGCCTTCAATTTCGGTTGTATCGGCGACCAGGTTCCCGTTTAGCCAGATATTCGCCTTGTAGTTGATGCTGTGGAACTTTATCCATGTATTTTTATTTTTCAGATCCTGTGGCAGGCTGAATGTGGTCCTGTACCACCAGGCCGGCTTAAAAGGGCTGTCTGCAGGAATCCCGGATCCCCTTTGTGAGAAATATCCTGGTATTGTCTCAATATTAGTTCCATAATAGGGATCAGGATAAACCTTGTTTGCAACAAGTGTCGCGAGAATTGTGGTTGGAACTGTTGCAGGATACCATTTCTGAGGCTGATACAAAGAAGAGGAGATCGTCTTCCCGTCATCGGTTACAACTGCCGAGGATTGTATAGCCCAGTTGTCCCTTAATAACATTTGTTCCTGGGCTGTGATCTTACAGACTGCAGAAGTGAAAATGATCACGGTCGCCATAATTACTCTGAGAAGGTTTCTGGTTTTCATAATATTTTACGTTTTATTTGTTGTGTTTCGTATTTACTATTCTTGTTGCTGGTTTCCATCATGAGATTTAACGAACAGGTACTGTCAGCCGGGTTAATTGTAAGCCCTTATAGAATGCGTATCAAATCCTTTTCTGGTTAAACAAAGATAACACACGTAAACTACTTCCATTTAAATTTGGCGACATTAAAAGAATCATCATCAGTATTATGTCTATTTGTACGTTTTTATCCCCGTAGTGGCATTCAGGAATACAGGCACCTTCTTCACTCCGGGCTCGTTTACTTTTAATCCTTTCAGAGAGGAATCATGGACATCATCCATGACTATC
>JAUZNW010000267.1 GCA_030706785.1 Bacteroidota bacterium
TATTTTTAATACGGATTCAGTTCCGAAGGTTGAATATAAATCTGAACTGTACAATAAAGCAACGCACGTTTTTCATTTTCACAGCTGGGTCCCGCTGGGGATCGATTTTGAAAACATTTCAGCTTCCCCTGGAATAACCTTCCTTTCGCAGAATCTGCTTGGTACAGCTGTGACCACCGGAGGATATATTTATAACAGGAATCAGAGGACTGGTAAGTCATTTATTACGATGGCCGTCGAAACAAGGTACCCTGCATTTGATATGCACATTGATTATGGTGGCCGCCGTGATAGTATAGTAAAAAATGTAAGCGAACCGTTGTTGGCGAAGTGGCAGGAACTAAATATTCAAGCTGATGTCAGACTGCCTCTTAAATGGACGCATACCTTCTGGCTAAGGACATTTCAACCTTCAATTGGATTGTCATGGAAAAGCCTGAAAATGAAAGAGGAAATACCTGTCAGTTTTAACCATAACAATATACTTGCGGTTGATTATTCCCTGACGGCTACAAATATGATGAAAGTATCCCTGAGGGATATATATCCCTGCTGGGCACAACAGCTGGAAATCAAATTCAGCAGCACCCTGTCCGGAAAGGAAAGGAACAGGATCTTTTCGGGTCAGGCTTTTCTTGACTTCCCCGGATTTTCAAAGCATCATGGTTTTCGTCTTTATGGGAGCTATCAGAAAAAGACCGAGAATTACTACACTTTTACTGACGACATCATTTTTCCGAGGGGATATAGTGAGATCTTTCGTGATGAAATAACTTCCCTTTCTGCCCTTTATACAATGCCTTGGGGGTATCCCGACTGGCAGTTAAAGCATATATTATACATCAAAAGGATCAAGACCTCATGGTTTTTTGATTACGCAAGAAGCTTTGGAAATTTACTTCCCAATGTCTTTTCATCTGAAGGAGTGGACCTGACAATGGAATTTACACTGTTCAATTTTATTGCTCCTTTTGACGCAGGCTTAAGAACAGCATATTTAAACGAAGAAGGTAATCTGAAATTTCAGTTCCTGTTCGCAATTAATCTTAACTCTTTATATTGATCCCTTTAGGATCTTTCCATATCGGGGGTATCCTGAATGCTTCCCATTTGCTCATTCTGCCTATCTGAAATCAGAATGACACTTCACTTGATTTCCCGGAGATGGTGAAAGTCTTCCTGAGGGTACCACATGAGTATGAACCGCCTTCGTACAGGCCATTCTTTACGGTCCCTGAAGATGAACCCACTGTGTAAACTAAGCAGGTAAATCTTCATTCCAACAGGTTCGGAGAAGGTGGACATCCGGGCGATCATCATCCCGGCTTCGGTAATAAGCCCGGAAAATAAAAAAGGTTTGGTTAATAAGAAGGGTTGATTAGGCAGGGGTTGATTGGAACGCACGGCAATGTCTGCAGGGCGTTCTTTTTTGTCAGTTCCTTATCTTAAGCTCCGGGTACTGGGGACAGGTTTTTGAAACGAAGGTATTTTCAAAACTCATATTCTGAAGCTTCGGTGACCAGATCATACGGACCATGTTCCAGACATCATGGTCGTTTTGCAGCGAAAATGAATTCTTTATAAACATTTTGCCGTCTACTACGGACCAGTCATAGTTATCACCGTACCTTATTCCAATACCGTTGCTGAGAAACCAGCAATTATCTGCCGTCACGTTATGGTTCGGAGAGCTGAATCCAAGCTCAAGTCCCTGCCCGCAGTTTGTGAAAATACAGTTTATGAATGTATGATTTTTAACTACTGTCCCTCCGCTCGACAGGGCCGCACCTTCATGGAAACAGGCTTCAAACCTGCAGTTGGTTACCACGATCTCACCTCCTTCCTCATTCCCTGAATCAAGCCCGTCATCCTTTGCATACATAAATATTGTATTGTCAATTGTTGCATCTGAGGCACTCAGGTATAATGCATCATTATCATTATCAATAAATTGATCTGATTCTTCAGGAAAGTCAGTGAAGACCGAATTACGAAGCGTAAGCTGCGAGTTATTTACCTGTCCTCCTGTTTTGGCACGCTGAACAAGAATATTTGTAAGCATCAGTGTTGCATCCTGTGGATAAAAGATCTGGCCGATATGATCGAGCATGAAACAGTGATCCAGAGTAAGGTCGCTGGATTCTGTGTAGAATAATGCCTGCCGGCCCGCATGACCCCAGTCATACCCCGCCGAATCGTGATAACCGCTCTGGCAGAAAATAGTGTACCGGGCATTAATGGTACCTTCAGCAGCCCTTGTTATAAAGCCGCCCCAGTATTTATCCCTCCGGCTGCAGGTGATCAGTATTGGATTCAATTCTGTACCGTCAAAAACAACCGGCCCGTTTACATTTATATCTATACCTTCGTCAATAAGCATAAGAACCCCTTCATGAACGGTAAGAGACCCGGTTGAAGCAATTGTGAGGTCATCGTCGACCCTGACCAGGCTGTTGGCCGGAATATCGAGCGGTGTATCCAGTGTGCCTCTGAGATTGATTAATGGACCTGATGTCATTTCAAGGGAAGCTGTTACCCGCTTTCCACCGACGAGAAAATCAGTCTTTCCAACAATTGATGAAGCATCTATATTGACAGATCCGACTCCCTGCTTTATGCTGAAATCAA
>JAUZNW010000268.1 GCA_030706785.1 Bacteroidota bacterium
GGTATCTCGAGGTAACATATTTTTCCATTCCCAAGTGTGGGGTGATTTCTGTTTCTCATGGATGATCGTATTAAAAGGTCTAGCAGTAAGGCTTTTTGCTTATACATAACAATCCTGCCGGCAGTTTTGTTTGTGGATTGTGAGTGGAGAATTTAAATAGAACAATATATTTTCAGGCTTACCGGCAAGATTATTTCATGGATCTGTAAAACAGCAGCACATTACCGGATCTGAATGTTCTTGATTTGATCAGCACCATCTGACGCCTTTCAGTTGCAGGTTTGAACAGACTGATTCCATTTCCGAGAATTACAGGATTTATCATAATTCTGTATTCATCAATTAGATCATGTTTTATAAGTGTTGAAGCAAGGTTGGCGCTTCCGAAAACGAAGATATTCTTCTCATTTGCTTCCTTCAGCTTCTTACATTCTTTTACAGGATCGCCCGTGAGGAGTCTGGTATTGTTCCAACCGGCTTTCCTCATGGTCTTTGAAAATACGACCTTGGGAAGAGAGTTCATTTTCCCGGCTACAACAGGATCATTTTTAAGTGCATCCGGGGACGGCCAGTAAGACGCCATCAGTTCATAGGTTACCCGGCCAAAAATCAGCAGTGAAGCGTTGTTCAGCTGTTCAATGGCAAACTCATTGAATTCATCATCAACATTGTGCCAGTCGATCTCCCTGTCAGGCCCCTCAAAATAGCCGTCCAGGGTCATCATATTGAAGAGAATGATTTTACTCATAAAGGCTGACCGGATTGATAACTTCCGGCCAAGAACTAACAACCGGCTAAGCTTATTGTTTTAGATGTGTGCCTGTTACTTTATCTAACCACGGAGAGTCTTTAGAGTGACACAGGGAAATCCACTGAGCAAACTCTGTGTAACTCTTATGAACTCTGTGTAACTCCGTAAAATTCGGTTTGATTCCGTGTTTAAAATGATATTTTATCAGTTGATTCCGAAGATCTTAAGGTCATCAGCTACTGTTGTAATGGTCTGAACACCGAACTTTTCCTGGACAACCTTTAAAACATTTGGAGTCATAAATCCGGGAAGGGTCGGTCCGATATGTGTGTTCTTTATTCCAAGGTACAGTAATGCAAGGTGAATAATGATTGCCTTCTGTTCATACCAGGCTATATTGAATACAATCGGCAGCTTGTTGATGTCGTCGAGCTTAAGGACCTCCTTGAGCCTGAGTGCTACAAATGCCCATGAATAGGAATCGTTGCACTGGCCTGCATCAAGCACCCTTGGAATGCCGTTGATATCACCGAGATTCATCTTGTTATACCGGTATTTCGCACAGCCTGATGTAAGTATAACCGTATCCTTGGGAAGCTTCTGTGCAAATTCAGAATAGTATTCACGGGTTTTCTGTCGTGCATCGCAGCCTGACATCACAACCATTCTTTTTATAGCACCTGAATTGACCGCTTTAAGGATCTTATCCGCAAGCGATAATACCTGGTTGTGAGCAAAACCTATTGTTATCTGTCCCTTTTCGATTTCTGAGGGCGGCTGGCAGGTCTTTGCCATTTCGATTATTTCGGAGAAATCCTTCCGGCCGCTGCCATCTTTCACTGGTACCCGCTTCCATTCGGGCATGCCTGTCGCACCGGTTGTATAAACCCTGTTGACATATGAAGCCGTTTTGCGGGGCGGAACAAGGCAATTCGTGGTGAACAGAATCGGTCCGTTGAAAGTCTCAAATTCTTCCAGCTGCCTGTGCCATGCATTTCCGTAATTGCCAACAAGGTGTTTGTATTTTTTAAGAGAAGGGTAAGCATGGGAAGGAAGCATTTCAGAATGTGTATAAATATCAACTCCCTTTCCTTCAGATTGAATAAGCAATTGTTCCAGATCCCTTATATCATGCCCGCTAACCAGGATACCGGGATTCTTTCCGGTACCGATATTTACAGATGTTATTTCAGGATTACCGTATGTTGAAGTATTGGCTTTATCAAGCAGAGCCAGGACTTTTACCCCGTGCTCACCTGTCCGCATGATCCAGTCCAGCATCCCATCCAGTGTCATGGGGCTTGTGATCATCATAAGGGTTTCTTCAATAAAGCTGAATATCGACTGATCTTCAAAACCAAGATTGAATGCATGTTCGGCATAGGCTGACATACCTTTGATCCCGAAAAGGGCGTATTGCTTCAGCGATCGGATATCAGGATCAGCGTCATAGTTCAGCGTAGTGACCTGTCTTGACTTTTCATAAGATTCGTTATCGACGGCCCCATTCCAGGTGATGGAATCATGATTATTGTCCGGATTGATCCCGCTTTGCAGGTTATCGCGGGAAATGATATTCTCTTTGATGGCCTGCATGATTGCAGCTTCATCAAAATTTGCATTCGTTATCGTCATAAAAAGACTGTTCACAACCTGCCTGCTTTCCCTGGCTGTGTCTATTCCCTTCTTTCTGGCTGCAGATGTCATGAAGGCAAGCCCCTGGCATGAAAATATCAGCAGATCCTGAAGGTTGGCCAGGCTTTCTTTCTTACCACAGACTCCGTTAACAGTACAGCCTGTATTTTTGGCTGTCTCCTGGCACTGGTTGCAGAACATACTCATAATTTTTA
>JAUZNW010000269.1 GCA_030706785.1 Bacteroidota bacterium
ATAGGAGGTCTCGACATTTATCTGTCAGAAAAAGACGCCAGTGGTGACTGGGGGCCTGCAGTAAATCTCGGGACGGAAATAAATACTCCTTTCAATGAGGATAATCCCTTCATTACAAAGAATGATTCATTGCTCTTTTTCTCCTCTGAAGGGCACAGTACAATGGGCGGTTATGATATATTCCGAAGCCGGCTATCGGGAGGAAACTTCAAATCGCCCGAAAATATCGGATATCCATTGAATACGACTGATGATGATAAATTCTTCCAGCCATTCAATAATGAAGCAAATGGATTTTACTCGATGACGGCAGGGTACAAAAGGAAAGATATATTCTATATCACCCTGAGTGGCAAGGATAATCAGTTGTTTGCAATATCAGGGAAATATGGCCTGGAGGATACAATTGCCAAATTCAATGAAGACAATACAATCTTCATAATTGACAGGAATTCCGGTGATACCCTTGATATCCAGCATCCTGAAAAGGAATCAGGCCTGTATAACTTTTATGTAACACCCGGAAATTTCAGACTTGCTTACACGGCTCCGGGATATCTGACCGAGCATATAGATACGTCGGCTGTTTCAGGAGATACTGCACGTATAATCAAAATGAGGGATGTGATGCTCTCAAAGGCAAATGCTCCTAAGTACGCTAAGCTCGATCTATCAAACATACCTGAGGTCACCTCAATCGATTCAAGCATATTGATACGGAACCTCAGGGTTTATGATGTAACGGACAATGATGTAAAGGATACTTCAATACTTTACTATACTGTCCAGGTGATGGCTCTTTACAATCCGGTTGATATCAGTTATTTCAAATATGTTTCAGACATAAAGGTTTTTTATAACGATAATGACCGGTTCTACAGGTATACTACCGGTGTATACAAAGTCAAGAATGATGCATATGGACATAAAGCTGAACTGATAAATAAAGGATATCCCGATGATCTGTTCATTAAAAAAGTTATGAAGATTAGTGGTGAGGAACCTGTAAAGACACTGACCTATTTTGCTATTCAGCTTAAGGCCTCCAGGGCACAGGTGGATATCGGTTCTACCTTCCCGGGATTGAAGGGGGTTAGGGAAACCAGGGAAGTGGACAACATGTATCATTACCTTTATGGAAGATATACGACCTATGAGGAAGCCAAACAGGCAATTGCACTACCCCAGTTCAGGGATTTCGGTGATGCATTTATCAGGGAAATAGGATCACTGATAAAAAACAAATAATCCGATAGTTTTTCCTGGGCTGAAAAGATACCCGGCATCAGGAACTAAAGAATCTAATACTTTAAAAACTTACATAATGAAACTCACCTGCCCGCTAAAAAGAAATATCGCCATCATTATCGGCCTAACAGGATTAGTTTCGCTTTACGCCCAGGAAACTACAACCAGTGATTTTAAGCGAGCTTTTCATAATGCCGATAATTATTTTTATTACGATGAAAATTACGAAATGGCTGCTTCATTATATGAACCTCTTTATAAAGTACACCCGGATAACAGTAATCTGGCAGCAAAACTCGGGATTTGTTATCTGAATATGGATGAAAAGAGATCTGAAGCGCTATCACTTCTGAAAAAAGCTTCGAAAAATTACGCCGCTTCTGCCCAGGAATATGTTCAGACCGGGGATAAAGCCCCTCATGATGTAAGATTGTATCTTGCTCTGGCATATCACCGCAATGACAGCCTCGACAAAGCTCTTTCAATCTACAATGAACTAAAAAAAGAACTGACTCCCCAACAAACATCCCAGGAAGAGTTTCTGGACCTTCAGATCAGGGACTGCAAATATGCTATGGAATTGAAGAAGAAACCCCTGAGAATTATTTCAGAACTTTTCGCACCATGGCTGGTTGATTATCCTGGTGCCTGTTATCCTGTGCTGGCAAAAAATGATTCGGTTTTTATCTTCACCGAAAAGAGACAGGGCAAAACTCAGATTTTTTGTTCATTTAAAAAGGGTACATGGAAGAGACCCACGAATATCACACCACAGCTGGGCGGTTTAGACAGGTTATACTCGAACTCAATCACAGGTGACGGGAAGATGCTGATTCTGTTCATCGACGATGGCGGAGATGGAAATCTGTATTATAGCACCAGACAAGACACCACCTGGACAAAAATTAAGAGTCTGGGACGAAATGTAAATACAATATACTGGGAAGCATTCGGTTTCATTACACCTGACGGGAAATCAATCTACTTTTCCAGTAACAGGCCGGGAGGAGAAGGAGAACTTGACATCTGGAAAGCCGACAGGGCATCCGACGGTACATGGGGAAAAGCGGTGAATCTGGGTAATGTAATAAATACACCATATGATGAAGATACTCCATATTACGATATGGATGACCATGCCCTTCTTTTCAGTTCGACAGGTCATACAAGTATGGGCGGTTCAGATATTTTCAGATCGACTGACAGGAACGGGGTCTGGACGCAGCCTGTAGGAATGCCATATGCCTTTAATGATGTTTCCGACAACACTGACTTCATCCTGAACAACAA
>JAUZNW010000027.1 GCA_030706785.1 Bacteroidota bacterium
CTATCTTGTGGCCAGGATGTTCCCGATTTATGTATTTTCTGCACCTGTTGCACTTGATGTAGTTGCTTATGTCGGTGCATTTTCATCCCTTTTTGCTGCTGTAATAGCCTGCACCCAGACAGATATCAAACGGGTACTTGCGTATTCTACAATGTCACAGATCGGATACATGATGTTTGCCCTCGGAGTCTCCGGATACGGAGGGCATGAAGGACTAGGCTTCATGGCATCTATGTTCCATCTGTTTACTCATGCAATGTTCAAAGCCCTTCTCTTCCTGGGAGCCGGAGCTATAATCCATGCTGCGCACAGTAATTTCATGACTGAAATGGGTGGACTCCGCAAATACCTGCCCATAACTCATATTACATTCCTGGTCGCATGCCTGACAATCGCAGGAATACCTCCGTTCTCAGGATTCTTCAGCAAGGATGAAATACTTGCGGCCGGATTTGAGCATAATAAGGCACTGTTTGCTGTGGAATATGTTGTTGCCGGGATCACTGCATTCTATATGTTCAGGCTTTATTTCAATATATTCTGGGGGGAAGAGAGACAATATCATCATACGCCTCATGAAGCGCCGTATGTGATGACTATCCCGCTGATAGTGCTGGCTATTGGTGCCGCAGTTTCAGGCATTATTCCTTTCAACAGGCTTGTTACATCAGACGGGAAGGTTTTTGAATCTGAAATTGAGTGGGCCATCGCAATTCCGTCCGTTCTGATAGGATTACTTGGCATAGGGATTGCCTGGATCCTTTACAGTAAAAAGACTTCGATCCCGGACAGGCTGGCAGCTACTTTCAAATACGCTTATAAATGGTCATACAATAAGTTCTACATTGATGAGGTCTGGCTTTTTATTACCAAGAAAATAATATTCAGATATATTTCCCAGCCGGTAGCCTGGTTTGACAGGCATATCGTTGATGGTATGATGAATACAATTGCCTTTGTCACGCAGGTGGTCTCCTTCAGGATAAGAGGATTCCAGTCGGGCCAGCTGCAGAAGTACGCCTATGTGTTTGTTTCAGGAGCCCTTCTTCTGGTGATTCTATTCATTTACCTGTGGAAATAAACTGAAAGAACAAGTCGATAATTATGGATATTCTGACTCTCTTTATTGTAATACCTGTCCTGACAATTACCGGTATCCTGCTTGTTAAGGACATTCGCCAGGTAAAGGTAACTGCTGCAATAGGAATGGGGATACAGTTGCTTACTTCAGCCCTTCTTATAATCCTTTTTGTATCGGCAAGGCATTCAGGCAATACCGACGAGATGCTGTTCATAAGGGACGTTGTCTGGTTCAAAAGCCTGAACATACACTATGCAGTTGGGGCCGACGGGATCTCTGTGGCAATGATAGCCCTCACATCAATTGTTGTATTTGCGGGTGTTTTCGCCTCATGGGAAATGGATTTCCTCACAAAGGAATTTTTCATATCACTTATCCTTCTTGCAACGGGGGTATTTGGATTTTTCATCTCGATCGATCTCTTCACAATGTTCCTCTTCTACGAGCTGGCGGTCATTCCAATGTACCTTCTTATTGGCATATGGGGCAGCGGACCGAAGGAGTATTCCGCAATGAAGCTCACCCTTATGCTGATGGGTGCTTCTGCACTACTTCTCGTTGGTATACTTGGAATTTATTTTAATTCAGCACCAGACGGAGGAAGTCTTACCTTCAATATTCTGAAAATCTCAAAAATAACAATCCCGATGTCAGCTCAGTATGTTTTCTTCCCGCTGACATTTGTGGGGTTTGGAGTTCTTGGTGCATTGTTCCCGTTCCATACATGGTCGCCGGACGGTCACTCATCAGCACCTACGGCAGTCTCAATGCTTCATGCTGGCGTTCTGATGAAGCTCGGAGGATACGGCGCCTTCAGGGTGGCTATTTTCCTTATGCCCGAAGCCGCTCACCAACTATCGTGGATTTTTATAATCCTGACATCAATAAGCGTTGTTTACGGAGCATTTGGTGCCATTTTCCAGAAGGATCTTAAGTACATCAATGCATACTCCTCAGTAAGCCATTGCGGACTGGTCCTTTTCGCCATACTGATGATGAACCAGACAGCTTTGAACGGAGCAATAATCCAGATGATCTCGCATGGACTGATGACAGCCCTGTTCTTTGCCCTTATAGGGATGCTTTATGGCCGCACACACACCAGAATGATAGATGAGATGGGCGGTCTGATGAAAGTCATCCCCTTCCTTTCAGTCTGCTATGTTATCGCCGGTCTTGCTTCGCTCGGATTACCCGGACTGAGCGGATTTGTAGCTGAAATGACAATATTCGTCGGAGCTTTCCAGCATCCTGATCTTTTCCACAGGTTAACAACAATAGTTGCTGTAACTTCAATTGTGATAACAGCTGTTTACATCCTGAGAGTTATAGCAATATTGCTTCTCGGTCCGATAAACAACCATCATTATGATCACCTGACCGATGCAAAATGGTATGAAAGGGTTTCGGCAGTTACGCTTTTAAGCTTTGTTGCACTGATCGGACTTGCCCCTTTCTGGCTTTCATCAATGATTGGAGTAAGCCTGCAGCCCATTTTAAACAAAATACTTGCATTTGCTCAATTTTAGAAAGAGACTTAATCTTTATAAAATACCTGGCCCGTATAACCAATTAATATGACTCTGGAAAACTTTTCAATAATGCGCCACGAACTGCTTCTGACCCTTGCAGCTATTCTGCTCCTGGTGTCGGAAATATTCTGGAATCCCTCCAGGAAAAAGTCAATCAGTTCGTTTGCAGTTATTTTATTCGCAATTATTACAGCAATCGGATTTTTGCCCTCACCTGCAGGAAAACTGTTTGGCGGAATGTATGAATCAACAGGTGTAAGACTGGTAATGAAGAATATCCTGAATATAGGAGCATTACTGGTACTGATTCAATCAGTAACTTGGCTCAGGAAGGAAGAAAATGAGGAAAGGATCAGCGAATACTTTATTCTTCTTATCTCAACTCTAGTCGGGATGAATTTCATGATATCTTCAGGCCATTTCCTGATGTTCTATCTTGGTCTTGAGCTGGCTACAATTCCGATAGCTGCACTTGCAGCTTTCGAAAGATTCAATAATAAATCAGCAGAAGCAGGTATTAAACTGATACTGATATCATCCCTCTCCTCCGGAGTTCTTTTATATGGATTGTCAATGATCTATGGAACAACCGGATCATTGTATTTTACCGAAGTAGCTAAAAATATAGCAAGCAATAACCTCCAGGTTCTCGGAATTATCTTCTTCTTTGCAGGCATGGCCTTCAAGATATCTATCGTGCCATTTCACCTCTGGACAGCAGATGTTTATGAAGGTGCTCCAGTCAATGTAACTTCTTATCTGTCAGTGATCTCAAAAGGTGCAGCAATTTTTATTTTCATTATTGTCCTTTTCTCGGTATTCCCTGCCCTGCTGATCACCTGGCAGAAAAGCATCTATGTCACAGCTATCCTGACTATGACAATCGGTAACCTGTTCGCGATCAGGCAGCAAAACCTTAAGAGATTTCTTGCATTTTCATCTATATCCCAGGCAGGCTATATGCTCCTCGGGATCATCGGAGGTAATCAGACCGGCATGACATCAGTTATATACTACATACTTGTATATATATTCTCAAACCTTGGAGCATTCGGGGTGGTGGCTGCAATATCCAACGCAACAGGCAAAGAGACCATTGATGAGTACAACGGATTGTATCGTACGAATCCGGGACTGAGCCTTATAATGACCCTGGCATTGTTCTCACTTGGAGGGATACCTCCGGTAGCCGGTTTCTTTGGTAAATTCTTCCTGTTTGTGTCTGCTGCCGAAAAGGGTTTCTATTCACTTGTAATAATTGCTGTATTGAATACAATCATATCCCTTTACTATTATCTGCTTGTTGTTAAAGCAATGTTCATCAATAAAAGCGATAATCCTGTTGATCGCTTTAAAAGTGATTTTCCGACCAAAATAGCGTTGGGGATCTGTGTTGCAGGCATTTTTCTGACAGGATTTGCAGGGATCATTTATGAAGTAATAAAGAATTCCAGTTTTGGCATTTAACAGAAGGGAAACTATGGGAATCAATAACGCCAAACATATTATCGGGGAGATTGAAGGAGTCAGATGCTCGATTGTTGAATCAGGAGTAGGACTTGAAAGGGCGGCCTTTCTGCACCAGCTGCTTGAGTTTAACAATTTTGATGTGAAGGAACAGGCTGTTCCGTCTGAGACTCCTGAAGGAGAAACCACTTATACCATTGGAGTAACTGATCTGCTTTTCAATCCAACCTATGCAGTTTATGATTTTTCACTTAAAACCCCCGAAGGAGGATATGTGACACCGGGATACTGGCTTCAGGAATGCATTGAGTGCAATCCCAGTTACTGGCTGAGAAAGAGGCCGAAGAAATAACTAAAGGTTCCTGTCATTCCATATCTCCCAGGACCTTTCCGCCTGGGCATACAGCATTTTCAGCCCTGTAAGTACCGTGCAACCCCTCACCTTCCCTTCTTTCAGGAATGCGGTCATTTCCGGATTATAAACAAGATCGAAAAGTACATGCTTTTCATTCAGGAGATCATACCTGATGTCAGGCTTGCCGTCAATATCGGGAAACATCCCGAGGGGAGTTGTGTTAACAATTAATTGTGTCTTTCCAAGTAATTCAGAACTGAGACCAGCATAGGTCAGGCAACCAGGCTTTAAAGACCTCGAAATAAGTGTATATCGTACATTTATTTTATTCAGAAGATAGCATACTGCCCTGGAACTGCCGCCGGTGCCCAGCACAATTGCATTCTGAATCTTCCGTGACAGGACTGGTTTCAGGGTCTCATGGATCCCGAAGATGTCGCTGTTGAAACCGCTTATTACTGCTTCAGTCCTTTTTCTTCCTATCTTAAGAACGTTGACAGCTCCCACCTGATTGGCTTCAGGATCGATCTTATCAAGGTATTTTAGTACTTCTGTCTTAAAAGGTATCGTCACATTAAGTCCTTCAAGCAGGGGATCGGAATAAAGAAGTCCGGGAAGTTCTGTTATGCTTGCCAGTTGGTAATTGTTATATAAACAATCACTTATATTTTCAAGCTGGAATTTCTCAGTGAAGTATTGTCTTGAGAAAGAGTGTCCAAGGGGATACCCGATAAGGCCGAACTTTCTCATAATGAAGTGTAAGTTACTTTTTAAGTTCCCCGGGCAGGAACATGAAGAAGGTGTCGCCCCTTAATCCGAGGCGGAGCGATTCAAGAGGAATTATCTCGCTTGGTGCTATATTGCCCAGATTGACATTAGGGCCAAAATGTTTTATAAACCATGCCTGCTGCGCTTTCTGAGGAGCTTCCCAGATCACATTCTCGAGCATTACATTGTCGGAGATTGCCTTTACCAGAGGCATATTAACCGAGCCATCATCATTGTAAATTCCGATAGTCCCCGATTCACGGGCTTCAGCTATAACCTTGGATGAGCCGGCATTCAGTTCAGTTTTCATCATTGCAACCCATTCTTCGGGCGTATAGACCACATCCTTCTTCTTTGATCCGACCTCGGATATTACAGTGCCCCTCTTTGCGAGAATGTTTATGAACTCCAGCTTTTTGCGGTGTTCAATTTCATACGATCCGTCTGAAACCTCAACAAGCTCAATCTCAAGCTCATCTATCATTTTAAGATAATCATTGAACATATCCCTGACAATAAAGGCTTCAAACAGAGTTCCGCCTAAATACGGGATACACCCTGCTTTTCTGTAGATTTTCAGCTTTTTCTCAAATCCTGGCGTGATCAGTGAGGTGCCGAATCCAAGCTTGACATAATCTGTATATTCACTACCTACCGACATAAAGTCTTCTGCTTCTCTGATGCTCAGTCCCTTGTCCATTACCATGGTGAGTCCGGAGGTTCTGGGCTTTGATGGACGGTCGGGAATATAAGGGAGTATATTTTTCATTTAGTTGGTTGTTGGTAATTAGTAATTGGTAATTGGTGATTAGTTATTTTTTAATGTTGGTGGTTCAGGTTTGATTATAGATATTCCAGTCAGGTGACAATTGAGGAAATTATTTTGCGATTTCAGGCCAAATTGTAGTTTTCAAGCAGCTTCTTGATCTTGCGGTTCAGAAGATGATTCGGGTAAATATCGTGGAACTCCCTGAACAGGTCCTTATCGGCTTCCAGTGCCAGGAGCAGATGTTTGTATGCCTTCTCGTAATAACCAAAATGCAGGTAAAATGATGCCAGCAGGTAATTTATTCCTGGAACATCTCCTATTACTTTATATGCTTTTTCAAGGTACGGAAGCGCCTTATGCGTTAATCCGTCGTATAATATTATCCTTCCGATGTCTGTCCAGACTTCATTATAATAGGCATCCAGCTTCAATGCCTCCCTGAAACATCTGAGAGCTGCTTTTTTCTCATTCTTTGCGTAGTGGGCTTTGCCCAGCATATACCAGATTTCAGGATTCTCGTCATCAAGCCGCACAGCTTTTCTGAGGAAGATCAGGCTGTCATCCGGAAGACCTGATTCAAGAGCGATTATACCAAGTCCGAACCACGGATCAGCGAAATCCGGGGCAAGCTCGATTGCTTCGTGATAATATTTCTTTGCAAGTTCAAGGTCGCCTGTTTTCTCGTAGCAGTCAGCCAGGTAGGTCATCGCCTCAAAACTTTCAGATTCATTTTCCAGGTATTCAAGGTAAACAGGGATTGCATCGGCATATCTGTCGAGGTTGCAGAGTATGTTGGCTTTATTGAAAATGGCAAAGGTATTCTGCGAATTGATTGCAAGGGCATAATCATAGGTTTCCAAAGCCTTTTCATATTCTTCCTGCTTGTTGTAGATTATTCCCAGATTATACCATGCGCTGTCGGAGAATGGCTCATTCTCAAGATACTTCAGGTAACAGGTTATTGCATTCTCAAAATCCTCCGTCTTTTCGTAAGCATATGCAAGATCATAGATATGAGCATAGAACTCAGGTTCAAGCTCAATAAGCATCCTCATGTAGGGAATGACGTACTCGTAATAGTTCAGGTTTTGAAGCACGGATGTGATCGAGAATAATATATTGGCAGGCTCATCTGAATCCAGAGTCAGGGCATAGTCAAACATTTTCTTTGCTCCCTGTATGTCACCAAGTATACCAAGTGCGGTGCCCTTTGATACATATATCTCGTGATTGCCCGGTTCAAGATTCTCCAGCCTCTTCAATATCCGGAGAGCTTCCATGGCGCGCCCCTTATCAAGCAGTACTCTTGCCTTCCGTAATTGTATTGAGATGGAATTAGGGTGCTGCTGGGCTGCAAGGGTAGCTGCTTCAAAAGCTTTGTTTGAGTTGTTCGATTCTATATAATAATCAATAATCGTCTCAAATTCAATTACATCGAAGAAATATTTCTCATTGTTCCTTCTCATGCGTTCGAATTTCTGGACAGCTTTCTTTATCTCTTCCTCATAGGGCAAGCCAAACCTGTCGTCTTCCATCCCAATCCTGTTACAGGTTACAAAATTAACAACATTTTCAACAAGGTGTTTGACCCCCCTGGTATATTATCAACATTTTAACCTTTTTTTAAACATCTGATAAACAATGAAATATGAGCTAAAAAGAAACTTTTTTGTTTTTTTTATTTTCTCAACGCAACCTGCGGAGTGATTTTTCCATCTATGTTCCAGAATGAGGAGGAAATTGTTTAATTAACCTAATATACCCTAGAATTAACCTAAATTCTACCTTCGAAGAACCGGGCGTAAACCCGGTTTTTCATTTTATATTGATATAATATTGATAAATTTACAGCGTTTACTGCCAAAGGACCAAGATGAAAAAATTGAATACCAATTACATAACTTTGTCTTTTGTTATTACCCTGATCATACTGTCAGGCGGGTGCAAAAAGAAAGAAAATCCGGTCAAGTATGAAAAAGGCACCTTTCCTGATTCCATAATCAATGTACAGGGTATCAACTCTGCCTACGATGATTATAACCTGAATATGTGGGTACTGAACAGTTATATTCAGCTTATTTTTTCAAGCAACAGGGCAAGCAACGGGGGACAATTCGATCTTGTCCAGGGTGCTGTAACATATATTTTTGACCAGACTACTGGAGAGTTCGCACTTAGCGGGGAAATGACCAATGATCTTCTTTGCTCAAAAATCATAACCAAAGTCAATACTACAGGCAATGATTTCGGGCCATATCGCCTGTACAGCCCGGTTGACGGTTACGAGTATATGATACTTTCGTCTCAGAATGGCAATGGCGACCTTGACTTCTACTATACAAAGAACCTGCCCAACTTCGGCACCAATGTCCCGGAAGTTTCAGGACCTTTTCCCGCAAGCCTGTTGAATTCCGGCTCCAATGATGCATATATATGTTTCGATACGAATCAGGATTCAGCTTATTTTGCCAGTGATGCCGGCGGGAACTTCGACATATACATTCATCAAAAGCCTGCTGATATTGCAATGGAATCATGGCTGAGCCAGCCTTTTTCCGCTTCATCAAAGGTTGATGCGCTCAATAGTGAAGCCAATGATATCTGCCCCTTCGTTCACAGGAAAATTATGGTCTTCGCATCGAACCGGGATGGCGGACTGGGAGGATATGATCTTTACTACTCACTGTTCAGCGGTGGCAAATGGAGCACTCCAAAAAGCTTTGATACTCCCATAAACACATCTTCAAATGAATACAGGCCGGTTCTGGGAAGTGATGATACCTTTACGAATTACTTCCTGATGTTTTCATCGGACAGGCCAGGCGGAAAGGGCGGATTCGATCTTTACTTCACCGGGGTAAAATTTTGAATTTATTTCTTCCCGGCCGCCATCAATGTATTCCTGAGAAGGGCAACTCTTGTCATGGGTCCAACACCTCCAGGTACCGGTGTGATCCAGGAACATCTGGGAGCAACATCATAAAAATCCACATCACCAACCAGCTTCCAGCCGTTTTTAGTGCCGGAAGCCTGAACCCGTGTGGTTCCTACATCGATCACTACAGCTCCTACCTTAACCATATCGGCTTTCAGGAAACCAGGTGAACCCAATGCAGCCACAATTATGTCAGCTTCACGTGTAAAGTTCTCAATATTCCTGGTTTTACTGTGCACAACAGTTACGGTAGCATCCATCCCTTTCTGAGATAAAAGGATGCTCAGGGGACGTCCGACAATATTGCTACGGCCAATAATTACGCAATTCCTGCCTGCAGTTTCTATTTTATATCTCCTGAGCAGTTCGACGATTCCAAAAGGTGTGGCAGGAAGGTAGCCATCGAGTCCTATCACCATCCTGCCGATGTTGACAGGATGAAAACCATCGGCATCTTTCTCAGGATCAATCGCTTCGATGATCCTGTTCTCTGAAATATGTTCAGGAAGCGGAAGCTGCACAATAAAACCATCTATATCCGTATCGCTGTTCAGACCGGCTATCCTTTCAAGAAGCTCAGTCTCGGAAATATCTCTGTTTAGCCTGATTAGAGTTGATTTGAATCCCACTTCGGCGCAATCTTTCACCTTGTTATTAACGTACGTTTCGCTCGATCCTTCATTACCGATGAGGATCGCTGCAAGATGAGGCACCTTCTTCCCGGCACTAAGCCGCTTTTCGACCTCAGCTGCGATCTCCAGCTTTATTTCAGAAGCAATTTTTTTGCCGTCGATGAGATTATACATATCAGTAGTTATTTCCTTCCCATGATCCCGGCCTGGTTCCTTCCCTTTGTCATCATTTTCATCATCCGCCTTGTTTCATCAAACTGCTTCAGGAGCTTGTTCACTTCCTGAACAGAGGTTCCGCTGCCCATGGCGATTCTTTTTCTCCTGCTTCCGTTGATAATTACAGGATTCGTCCTTTCTTCAGGGGTCATGCTTTTTATAATGGCTTCAATGCCTTTGAAAGCATCATCATCTATATCAAGGTCCTTTACAGCTTTCCCAACACCAGGAATCATCGACATAAGGTCCTTGACGTTACCCATTTTCTTTACCTGCTGGATCTGTGAGATAAAATCGTTGAAATCAAACTGGTCCCTTGCTATCTTCTTCTGCAGCTTCCGCGCTTCCTCGACATCATATTGTTCCTGTGCCTTCTCGACGAGTGAAACGATATCTCCCATCCCCAGTATCCTGTCGGCCATACGAGCAGGATAAAAGATATCGATCGCATCCATTTTCTCCCCGGTACTGACAAATTTAATCGGCTTGTTTACAACTGATTTGATCGAAAGTGCAGCTCCGCCCCGTGTATCACCATCAAGCTTTGTAAGGACAACGCCATCAAAATCGAGCCGTTCGTTGAATTCCTTGGCAGTGTTGACGGCATCCTGACCAGTCATTGAATCGACAACGAACAGGATCTCATGCGGATTGACCGCATCCTTGATCGATGCGATCTCGTTCATCATTTCCTCATCAATTGCCAGACGTCCGGCCGTATCAACAATGACCACATCATTGCCTTTCTGCTTGGCCTCACGGACACTGTTCTTTACGATCTGAACAGGATTCCTGTTTCCTTCCTCGGTATAAACAGGCACCTCAACCTGCGTACCGATTATTTTAAGCTGGTCAATTGCGGCAGGCCGGTAAATATCTCCGGCCACAAGCATGGGATTCTTTCCCCTTTTTGTTTTTACCCATTTTGCCAATTTACCGCTGAAGGTGGTTTTCCCTGATCCCTGAAGCCCCGCGATAAGGATTACAGAAGGATTTATCTTAATGTTGATATCCGTTTTGTCGCCACCCATCAGCTCTACAAGTTCATCATGGACGATCTTGACTATCATCTGGGATGGATTTACAGCCTTCAGAACTTCCTGTCCGAGTGCTTTTTCCTTTACAGTATCGGTGAATTGCTTGGCTATCCTGAAGTTCACGTCAGCGTCCAGCAAAGCTCTCCTTACTTCCTTTAATGTTTCCGCAACATTTATTTCAGTAATCCTTCCCTGCCCTTTGAGTATCTTAAAGGATTTTTCCAGCCGGTCACTCAGATTTTCAAACATATCCTTTACGTACTTTATTATTCTAATTGTTACATTCTTTCAGGCATTTCAATCCCAAGGAGCCACATTCCTGACCTGAGAACCTCGCTGGTTACTTTCGAAAGAAAGAGCCTGAAGTTCCTCAGGGAGTAGTCCTCTTCTCCCAGGATTGAAAAATCATGGTAAAACTGATTGTATTCCTTTGACAGGTCATAACAATAGTTGGCTATCAGGGCAGGACTGAATTCTGCTGCGGCTTCTGAAACGGTATCTGAAAATTTTCTGAGAAGCTTAACAAGGTCTATTTCCTTATCGCCGGGTCTTGCATTAATGACAGCAGCCTGATCAGGAACCATACCTGTTTGCTCAGCTTTCCGAAAGACTGATCTGATCCTGGCGTATGTATACTGAATGAACGGACCTGTATTCCCATTGAAATCAATGGATTCAGCCGGATTGAAGGTCATGTTCTTATGCGGATCAACCTTGAGGATAAAATACTTAAGTGCAGCAAGACCGATCTTCCTGAAAATATCCTCCTTTTCATCATCGGAATATTCAGAGAGCTTTCCGAGCTCCATGGAAACAATCCTGGCTGTCTCTTTCATTTCACGAATCAGATCATCGGCATCCACGATTGTTCCTTCACGTGATTTCATCCTGCCCTCGGGCAGCTCCACCATACCGTATGAGAAATGTATGAGCCCGTCGGCAAATGTATATCCCATTATCCTCATCAGTGCCCTCAGGACCTGAAAATGATAATTTTGTTCATTGCCAACAACATACAGGGTTTTATCAAATCCAAAATCCCTATACCTTGCAACTGCCGTCCCCAGATCCTGGGTCATGTAAACAGCCGTGCCATCGGATCTCAGAAGGAGCTTGTGGTCGAGTCCCTGAGTGGTCAGGTCTGCCCATATTGAGCTATCGCTGTGCTGATAAAGTATATTCGACCTGAGACCTTCAAGAACGATCTCCCTGCCGGTAATATAGGTTTCAGATTCATAATAGATCTTGTCGAAATCAACGCCCAATGCCCTGTAGGTTTCATCGAATCCTGCATAGACCCATGAATTCATCATTTTCCAGAGTCGGACAGTCTCTTCATCCCCTGATTCCCATTTTCTGAGCATCTCCCTTGCCTCCATGATGAGTGGGGCGGAATTCCTCGCATCCGCTTCAGACATTCCTGTTTTTGCAAGTTCTTCAGCCTGAATCTTATACTCCTGCTCGAATTTCACATAGTACTTGCCGACAAGATGATCTCCCTTTATTCTGCCCGATTCAGGAGTTTCTCCATTCCCGAATTTCTGCCAGGCAAGCATCGATTTGCAGATGTGAATCCCCCTGTCGTTTACGATATTCGTTTTGATAACCTTGTGCCCGCATGCAGTGAGTATCCTGTACAGGGAATATCCGAGGAGATTATTCCTTATATGTCCGAGATGAAGCGGTTTGTTTGTGTTGGGAGAAGAATATTCGACAAGGATAACTTCCGGTTTCTTCACTTTGCAGCCCCCGAATATATCTCTGTCTGATGATAATCCGGCAAAATATTCTATCCAGCGTGCATCTGAAACTTCAATATTAAGGAATCCCTTAATCACATTAAATCCGGAAACTGAAGGGAAGTTGGTTTTAAGGTAATTGCCGATTGTTTCACCGGTCTTTTCCGGGGTGTTTTTTGAAAATCTGAGCAGGGGAAAAACAACCAGGGTGAAATCACCCCTGAATTCTTTTCGTGTTTCCTGAAGCTGGATCAGATCATCGGCCACTTCACTATTATAAAGAACTTTGACTGCTTCCCTGATTTTATCTTTTAATACGATCTTCATTACCGGTTGAAAAAATTCCGCCAGCAAATATAACATTTTAAAGATACTGCCGTATAAAACATGAAATGCGGGAATCGGGAATCATCGTATTTATTGTCTGATAATTATTATTTTATATCAACAAACATTAATATTTGACAACTGCATATTTCTTTTTGATGAAAAAACAGCTGTGAATAAAAAGAAATTATACTTTTGGTTATGATATCTGACGTTAAAAAACGGAACAAAATAATCAACCCTGTTATGAAGGAGCTTAAGAACATGTTTGTCGAACAAACTGACAAAACACCACTTATAGATTTAAACTCCCTTAGTGGTGAACTTATTCTCTCCGGGAAATCAATTCCCATCAATGCTCCGAGAATTTTTGAACCTATAATTGACTGGGTAAATGAATACGTCAGAAATCCCAGACAGACAACAAATTTAAGATTAAATCTCGAATATTTTAATACCGCTTCTTCAATCTGGCTGGCAAAAATCGTAAAGGCGCTTTCAAGTATAAACAAACCTGAATGTGTTCTTATACTTCATATTTACTTTCCAATTGAGGATTTCGACGATATCGACGATATTAAGGATGATCTGAGCCCGGTAATTGATGTAATAAGCAGCGCTACAGTAAGCGTCGGCCTTAAGATTTACGGCACAGATGAAAGCGGAAGGATCCTCAAGGAATCGATGATCTTTATTTAGTTCGGCCCACCGAATAATCCCTCCATAAAATTTACCTTTTCTTGTTTTTTTGACCTACCTTTATTTCGGTGATTCAATTGCCTATAACCATGCGTAAAGTTATCTCGGTTATCCTATCAATCTTTATTTTCGTTATGGAGACATTTTCGCAAGCAAGGTCAACAGACAGACAGCCAGTGGCCGCAGGTAGGTTTTATTCCGCTGACAAGGAGACTCTCATCAATGACATTTCCAGCCTTTTTGAGGAATGTGTCAAAACAAAGCCAGATCTGAAAGTAAGAGCTTTGATAAGCCCTCATGCCGGATACGTGTACTCAGGGAAAGTTGCTGCCTCAGCATATTCCTGCATCGACAGGAATGCTGTCTATAAGAATATCTTTATCATAGGATCCAGCCATATTATGGCTTTTGAAGGCGCCTCTGTATACAGCGCCGGTGATTTTATCACTCCGCTGGGCAGATTAACTGTGAATAAAGAGATAGCAAACACGCTTAAAAACAACAAGCTGTTCGATTTCACCACAAACGCTCATCTTCAGGAACACAGCCTTGAAGTGCAGATGCCCTTTGTCCAGTATCATTTCAAAAACATTCCGCCGATTGTGCCTATCATCCTCGGCACTAATAATACCGGAATAATAAAGAAGCTCGCTGAAGCCCTTAAACCCTGGTTCACGCCCGACAACCTTTTCATAATCAGCAGTGATTTTTCACATTACCCGTCATATAAAACTGCGGTTGCAGTCGATAATGCAACTGCCAGTGCCATAGTCTCAAAAGATCCTCAGCAATTCCTCGATGTGCTCAGGAAAAACTCGGAGGTCAATGATCCAGGCTTGGTGACAAGTATGTGCGGATGGACATCAGGGCTGCTCCTATTATATCTTGCCGGTACTGACAATAATCTGGAATTCAGAAAGATCGATTACTGCAATTCGGGCGATTCACGCCTTGGCAACAAGGATGAAGTTGTGGGATACAACGCGATTGTAATTTTCGAGAAAAATCGTTCCACACGGACTGAAAAAAGCCTTTCAGATGAGATAATATTCACTGACAGTCAAAAGGATGAGCTGATAGCAATGGCCAGGAATAACATTAGATCCCTGTTATATGACAATAAGAAGATCTCAGTTAATCAGGATACAATGTGCGACCTGTTCAAAAAGCCGCTGGGCGCCTTCGTAACTCTTAAAATCGATGGGGCGCTCAGGGGATGCATTGGCAGGTTCATCTCGTCCGACCCGCTCTATGAAGTAGTACTGGAATCCTCACAATCCTCGGCATTCGAGGATCCGAGATTTACACCCCTTACAAAGACAGAATTCTCAAAAACCAATATTGAGATTACAGTCCTTGGACCATTAAAGAAAATAAACAACATTGATGAGATCGTTCTTGGTAAACACGGCATCTATATAAAAAAGGATTTCAGATCCGGCACCATGCTACCCCAGGTTGCGATCGAAAACAAGTGGACGGTTGAGGAGTTCCTCGGATACACATCCCTCAATAAGGCAGGTATCGGCTGGGACGGATGGAAGAATGCCGACATATACACTTATGAGGGAATAGTACTGGAAGAAGACAAAAAGTGACTATGTATCATGTTCTCGCAACAGGGTTAACATCTACCGTCCTTTATCTCCTGAGTTACTTTTTTTACCGGAACAGATTCTACAGCCTTCAATTCCACAGGAAGCTGTGGAACTCAATCCTTGCTGTGGTTTTTATCCTTACAGCATCAGCCGGACTTTTCCTGGCATTACAGGTAAATTACAAGTGGAATATCCCAGTCACGAAAACTATTCTTAAATGGCATGTGGAATCAGGGATAGGGCTGGCATTTGCAGGGATATTCCATTTCATCTGGCATTTTACCTACTACATGGATTTTTTCAGGAGGCAGAAATCAGAATCATCCGCAGAAGAATTTGAGGCACGTTCCAGGGAAGGTGATCTGGCAATAAATCTGTTTATTGTCGGATTTGTGAGTTCATCGGTCCAGCTGCTTTTCATGAAAGAGATAATGAATATTACAGGAGGCTATGAATTAATTACAGGTATATTTCTTTGTTCATGGCTCCTGGGATCTGCGGCAGGAGCACGTGTTGCTCCTGCATCCCAACTGACAAGTCTCAGGAAGATAAACTTATTCTTCACTACAGGTCCGCTGATCTCTCTTTTTCTGATGATGCTCTTGTCGCGTCTTTTTATGAAGACCGGCGAAACGCCTTCTTTCCTGGCAGGTGCAGCTTTTACATTTCTGGTTCTGTTGCCGTTCTGCATGATATCAGGATTTACATTTATAAAACTTATCGCAGCAGCCCAGGGATCCGTCAATTTTATCCCCGGGAGGTCATTCTCAATTGAAACCATTGGAGGTATTACAGCAGGTATAGTAGTGTCGCTGCTGAGCTCTGGTATCCTGAATACATACCAGACGCTACTTGCGATCATTACCCTGGGCATTTCTTATACCCTCCTTACATTTTATATCAGGGGAAAGACCGGCAGGTTCGTAATCAGGATCCTGATGCTTCTGATCGTATCCGCACTTATTATCTTTTCACCTGACATCATATTCAGGCAATTATTATTAAGAGGGATCAGGGTTACTGCTACACAGGATACTCCTTACGGCAATATTACTGAAGGCCTGTATCAGGGCGAAGTCAGCACATTTTACGATCAGAAGCTTTTGACATTCAGTAATGATGCGATAGAAAGCGAAGAGGACATACATTATGCCCTGCTTCAGAATGACAAACCTGAAGATATTCTGCTTATTTCAGGATCAACGGAATCACGTATTAAGGAAATAAAAAAGTACAGTCCCAAACGAATTGTTTTCGTAGAACGCGATCCGGCACTGGCAAAAATTGAAACCGGGATCATTGAAGGTGAAAATGCGGGTCTGACCGTCGAGAATGATGATGCATTCAGGTATATCACTAAAACCAACAGGAAGTTTGACGCCATCATTATGCTTCTTTCGCCGCCATCGTCCCTGCTTCTTAACAGGTTTTACACACTCGAGTTTTTCCAGGCCGTAAAGAAAGCAATGAATTCGGACGGGGTTTTTTCATGTGCACCCGGTATCAATCCCAATTACTTCAACAGGGAAGCTGTTCTTTTCTATTCATCCATCTTTAACGGACTGAAAAAGGCCTTCAGAAATGTTATTCCTATCGCCGGCAACAAAATATACTTCATTGCGTCCGATCAGGAATTATCGTCTTCTATCTGTATGCTTGCCGCTGAACGTAACATAGTGAACTCTTATGTCGGACCCGACTATTTATCGGACGATCTTATCAAGGCCAAATCAGATGAAATAACTGCCCTTATTGACAGCAGTGTCAGGCTTAACCGCACGGCCATGCCTGTTGCATGCTTTTATTACCAGGCTTTTAACCTTACAAAGAATATCGGAGAGAAGATACCTGCACTTGTTCTGCTTTTATTGCTCTTCGTAATATCCCTCACCCTGATACGAGGGAAAAGCGCGTTAATGTATTTCAGTGCTTCTGCCCTTGCAGGCTATGAAATCATAATGCTTCTTGTTCTTCAGCTCACAGCAGGTAATATGTATCAGCTGACCGGACTCATAATTGCCGGATTAATGGCTGGTCTTGCCATCGGTTCAGGCATTTGCATCCGGTTCCCCGATAAGTTGTCGATGGGCATTAAAGTGCTGATCCTCATTGTATTTTACATAATGATAGCAGTTTCGACACAAATCATCCTGGGGATAACCTCCAGGTTCTTGATTATAAGTGTATTGATCCTTTCCGGATTTGTGCCTGCAATCATAACCGGGAATATTTTCCGGGAGTTGACCAGACCTCCCATGGGACGCAAGGATACATCCATCGTCTATAGTTCGGACCTTGCGGGTTCGGCAATAGGATTTATTGTATTTTCAGGGATCGCTGTACCGCTTACAGGAATTATCCCTTCATTGTTCATTTTACCCGTGCTTATCCTGACCGGTTTTGTATTTCTTATTTTTAGCACGAGACGGAGGATTTGATTAATTTTACGGATTCAAATTCCGGATGCCATGCGAAAAGAGAATTTTGATAAGAGCAAAAGAAGGTTTCTGAAGAGTTGTGCTGCTCTGTCGGCGGGCATGTTTTGCCTGCCGGCTTCCAGGATATTTCCGGAATCAGCCAGTGATGAACAGCCGGTTTTCAGAAAAGAGGCAATGTTTCAGGAAGAAACCGCACGAGGAATTATGTGCAGGATTTGCCCGAATGAATGTGTACTTAAAGAAGGTGAGGTCAGCAAATGCAATAACAGAAAAGTGATAAAGTCAAAGCTATACACGCTTGCATATGGTGATCCTTGTTCAGTTGCAGTGGACCCGATAGAAAAAAAACCACTCTATCATTTCCTCCCGGGTACAAGGGCCTTTTCCATTGCAACCGCAGGCTGCAACCTTGTCTGCCTCAATTGCCAGAACTGGACCATCTCTCAGGTGAGTCCCGACAAAACAAGGAACTATGACCTGATGCCTGACAAAGTGGTTTCAGAGTGTAAAGCAAGAAATTGTGAATCCATTGCATATACCTACTCAGAACCAAATACTTTTTACGAATATGCCTTTGATACTGCAACACTGGCAAGAAAGGCAGGGATAAAAAATGTCTTCAAATCCAACGGTTATATTTACCCCGAGCCGCTGAAAAAGTTATGTACTGTTCTGGATGCAGCCAACATCGACCTGAAAGGATTCAGTGAAAGCACTTACCTGAAGCTGACTGGAGGCAAATTGCAGCCTGTAATGGATTCCCTTAAGGTTTACAGGGATTCTGGAGTCTGGCTCGAGATAACAAACCTTATTGTACCGACGTGGACAGACAGTACTGAAGATATCAGAAAATTGTGCAGATGGCTGAGTGAAAACGGTTTTAAAAAAGTCCCGCTTCATTTCAGCAGGTTTTATCCTACTTACAAGCTTGAACAGTTGCCGCCTACTCCCGTTGAAATTTTGAACAAAGCGGTCCAGATAGCGTTGGAAGAGGGGCTGGTTTATGTTTATTCAGGAAATGCCCCAGGCAGTGAGGTTTCAGATACGAAATGCCCGTACTGCAAAAGCACACTTGTTTCCAGGAGTGGATTCAGGGTCTCTGCAAATAATATCACCAGTGGAAAATGCAATAAGTGTGGAAAGACGATTGATGGTGTCTGGAACTGAATAACCAGCCGTATTACCCCGGACTAAAAATATCAATAATTGTCTTATGAACCAGTCTGAAGCAAAGGAACGGATTGATAAGCTGCGCAAGGAGATAGAAGAACATAACAGAAGATATTATGTTCTGAATCAGCCGGTAATCTCTGATTTTGAATTTGATCTCCTGATGAATGAGCTCAAAACCCTTGAAGAGAAGTTCCCGGAATTCATGGTTGAATGGTCGCCCACACAGAAAGTCGGTAGTGATATAACCCGCGAATTTCGCCAGTTCGACCATACTTACCCGATGCTGTCACTGAGCAACACTTACAGCTATGAGGAATTACGTGATTTTGACAACCGTGTGCAAAAGACAGTTGAGGGACCGTTGGAATATGTTTGCGAGCTGAAATTCGACGGGGCTTCGATAAGCATAACCTATATCAATGGCATTATGGCCAGAGCCCTCACCAGGGGCGATGGGACAAAAGGTGACGATGTAACTGTCAATATAAAGACGATCAAAAGCATACCGTGGAGTATTACCAGGGATGGGATCCCTTCAGAATTTATTGTCAGGGGCGAGGTGCTCATGCCCAGGGCAGTGTTTGAAAGTCTTAACAAAGAACGTTCAAAGGAAGGGCTCAATCTTTTTGCCAATCCGCGCAATGCTGCATCGGGAACCCTTAAACTGCTGGATCAATCGGCTGTTGCTTCAAGAAAGCTCGATTGCATGTTCTATTTTCTGCTTGGTGAAAACCTCCCTCATAAAACACACTACGACAATCTGATGCAAGCTTCAGACTGGGGCTTTAAGGTCGACGGAAGTATAACTGTCTGCAGGAATATGGATGAAGTAATCGGCTTCATCGAATCATGGGAGAACAAGAGGGAAGGGCTTCCTTTCGGCACTGACGGAGTTGTAATTAAGGTCAATTCACTTGACCAGCAAAGAGAGCTTGGAGTTACGGCAAAATCCCCTCGTTGGGCTGTTGCATACAAGTATAAAGCCGAACAGGCTGTCACAAGGCTTAAATCAATATCCTACCAGGTGGGAAGGACGGGCAATATCACGCCGGTAGCCAATCTCGAACCTGTATTCCTTGCAGGCACAACAGTAAAAAGAGCATCCCTTCACAATGCCGATCAGATTTTCCTCCTCGATCTTCATGTCGACGATATGGTTTATGTCGAGAAAGGCGGAGAGATCATTCCTAAAATCGTCGGGGTTGACTATGCTTCAAGAAAAGAAGGCAGTAAGGCAGTAAAGTTCATCGAAACCTGTCCCGAATGCGGGACACCTCTGGTAAGAACTGAAGGAGAATCCAATCATTTCTGTCCCAACTACCTGCACTGTCCCCCGCAGATCAGGGGAAGGATTGAGCATTTCGTCAGCAGGAGGGCAATGGACATCGAGGGGCTTGGAGAAGAGACCGTTGATATGCTGTTCAGCAAAGGACTGATCAGGAATGTCGCTGATCTTTATGATCTGAAGCCTGAACAGCTGATCATTCTTGAGCGTATGGGAGAAAAATCAGCAACTAATATATTGAACAGCATAAAGGGTTCGATAAATGTCCCCTATCCCAGGGTCCTTTTTGCTTTGGGAATCAGGCATGTAGGTGAAACGGTGGCGAAGACCATTACTGCAAGGTTCAGATCCCTTAATGAACTGATGAATGCCAATATTGATACCCTCACTGCCGTCCGTGAAATAGGACCAAAGATTGCCTCAAGCATTGTGGCCTATTTCAATGATGCTGAAAATCAGGAAATAATACGCCGCTTAAGATCAGCAGGGCTTAAACTTGAATCTGAAAAAGCAGAGGTTCCGGCAGGTAATGCATTAAGTGGTAAGGTAATCGTAATCTCCGGAGTGTTCCAGCGCCATTCAAGGGATGAGTACAGGGAGCTGATCGAAAAAAACGGAGGAAAGAATTCATCATCAATTTCAGGGAATACTTCCCTTATCCTCGCTGGAGACAATATGGGACCTTCAAAAAAAGCGAAAGCCGACGAGCTAGGGATTAGTATGATAAATGAGGATGAATTTCTTAGACTGATAGGTAAAGAATAATTGCCTGACATTACATACATTCATAAAAAACTCTTAGGTTTGCATCATGGAATTGTTCAGAAACTTGCGGATCCGGGTTGGCAGGTCCATGCTCTCAGGCAAGATTTCAAAAATGACCAGGAAACCGCAGTATATCAGTTATTGCAATATAAAGCGCATCGGGGTGGTCTGGGATGCCTCGCGCCCGGAAGAGTTTGCTGCATTGTCAAAATTCCGCCAGAAGATGTCTGAACAGAACATTGATGTGCAAATACTTGGCTACTATCCAGGCAAAAAACTGCCTGACCAGTATACTGCAAAACAGTTCCTTAACTGTCTTAAGAGGGATGAAATTGACTTTTTCTACAGACCCCTTGCCCCATTGACCAATGATTTTCTCCGAACCCGTTTCGACGTCCTTATAGATATCAACTTCAGGAAACAGTTTCCGCTTGTATATATATCCACACTGTCTGCAGCTTCGCTTAAAGTAGGTCTTGCCGATTCAAAGCCCGAATCCTCCCCCTTCGAGATGATGATATCCCTGAAGAATCCCGTGAAAATTGAGCAATACCTGGAACACGTCCTTTTCTATCTAGAAATGATCAATTCTGAATCCGCAAAACAAGCGGTTTAATTTTCATAAAATGAAAAAATTCAAAGGAACAGGTGTAGCCATTGTTACGCCTTTCAAAAATGACTCAAGCGTTGACTTTGCTTCACTGGGGCGCGTTGTAAATCATGTCATTACAGGTGGCGTCAATTATATCGTTGTACTGGGTACAACTGGGGAATCTGTTACACTGACAAAGGATGAAAAGCATGCTGTTATTTCATATGTTACTGAAGCTGCAGATAAAAGAGTTCCACTCATTGTCGGTATTGGAGGGAACAATACTCAGGAGGTTATCAACAGCATTCGTCATACTGACCTGACTGGAATCGAGGGTATACTCTCTGTCGCTCCTTACTATAACAAACCAACGCAGCGAGGTCTCTTTGGGCATTTCCAGGCTATTGCAACGTGCAGCCCCCTGCCTGTGATCATCTATAATGTACCTGGAAGAACCTGTTGTAATATAACTGCCGACACATGCCTGGAGCTTGCACATGAATGTGAAAATATTGTCGGTGTAAAGGAGGCATCAGGCGATATGGCACAGATAATGAAGATAATAAAGGGTAAACCTGAAAACTTCAATGTTATTTCAGGCGATGATATGCTTACTATTCCTATAGTTGCTGCTGGTGGTACAGGTATCATCTCCGTTCTGGCAAATGCATATCCTGAAGCCTGTAATGAGCTTGTCAGCTATGCACTGAAAAATAATTTCAAATCAGCCAGGGAAATCCATTTCAAGTATCTTGAAATGATTGAATTGCTTTTTGCCGATGGGAATCCCTCAGGGATCAAGGCGATAATGAGCGTTCTTGGCCTGTGCCAGAACAATCTCAGGCTGCCGCTAGTCCCTGTAAGCAAAGCGACAATGGCCAGAATTCAGAAAGCAGTTGAAGCTGTCAGTGAAGTTAAAAAAGTCTGATTATCTGGCAGCTCCGGGATTAACCGGTGCAGCCTGCTGCATCCCGTGACAGTTTTTGTATTTCTTACCGCTCCCGCAGGGGCAGGGATCGTTCCTTCCGATTTTTTTATCCACCCTGATGGGTCCCACCTTCTGGTCCTTGTCGGCACCTCCGCCTCCGGCGCTCAGTTGTGAGGAGTCAGTCCTGGAAGTACGGTATTTACTCATGTCGATCTGCCTTCTGCGCTGGGCTTCCTTTACCTGGTCGGGATCCTGTGTCGGAATGTGTCCCTTCATAAGTGTGCTGGCCACATCCTTGTTAACCTTTAAGATCATCGCCCTGAACAGTTCAAACGACTCGAACTTATAGATAAGCAGCGGATCCTTCTGTTCATATGTTGCATTCTGAACAGATTGCTTCAGTTCATCCATTTCGCGAAGATGTTCCTTCCATGCCTCGTCAATCGTCGCCAGCACAACTGTCTTTTCATAAGCCCTTGCAAGCTCCTTCCCTTCCGATTCGGCAGTTGCCTTTAGGTTTGTAATGACCTGGAAAACCCTTACTCCGTCTGAAATCGGTACAACAACGTTTTCATAAACATGCGACATCCTTTCATACACATCCTTAAGGACCGGATATGCCTGCTTGGAAATTGAATCGACCTTCCTCCTGTATGTGTCAAGTACCTTTGAATAGACTCCATCGATCATCTCGCTGGTGCTTCCTTTCAGGAAATCCTCCTGTGAAACGGGAGAATCCATCGAAAAAGTGCGGATGAGATCAAAATCAAAGTTCTCGAAGTCACCGTCTTTATGATAAGCCTCCACAAGACTCTCAGTGGCATCGTACATCATATTGGCCACATCGACCGAAAGCCTCTCTCCCAGAAGGGCATGCCTCCTTCTGCTGTAAATCACTTCCCTCTGGGAATTCATAACATCATCATATTCCAGAAGCCTCTTACGGATGCCGAAATTGTTTTCTTCGACCTTCTTCTGGGCCCTCTCGATTGATTTGGTGATCATCGGGTGCTGGATCATTTCACCTTCCTTCAGACCCAGTCTGTCCATTATGCCGGCTATCCTTTCAGATCCGAAAAGCCTCATCAGTTCATCTTCCAGGGAAACATAGAACTGGGAGGAACCGGGGTCGCCCTGACGTCCTGCACGGCCTCTCAGCTGACGATCAACGCGGCGGGATTCATGACGTTCAGTACCAATGATCGCCAGACCTCCAGCTTCCCTGACCTCAGGAGAAAGTTTGATATCAGTGCCTCTACCGGCCATGTTGGTCGCTATGGTGATTGTACCTGATTTACCTGCCTCAGCCACAATCTCTGCTTCCCTCTGGTGGAGCTTGGCATTGAGAACATTGTGCTTGAGACCTTTCATCTTAAGCATCCTGCTGAGCAATTCTGAAATTTCAACCGAAGTTGTACCAACCAGGGCTGGCCGGCCCTGCCTGTTCAGTTTTAAAATCTCATCAATTACAGCATTATATTTCTCCCTTTTTGTCTTGTAAACCAGATCCTCACGATCTTCCCTTATGACTGGCCGGTTGGTTGGGATAACCACCACATCGAGCTTATATATATTCCATAATTCAGCGGCTTCAGTCTCGGCTGTACCTGTCATACCTGCCAGCTTATGGTACATCCTGAAATAGTTCTGGAGTGTTATGGTAGCATAGGTCTGCGTTGCCTCTTCGACCTTTACGTTTTCCTTTGCTTCAATAGCCTGGTGCAGACCATCCGAATATCGGCGCCCTTCAAGAATACGACCGGTCTGTTCATCGACAATCTTTACCTTGTTGTCGATAACGACATATTCAACATCCCTGTCAAAAAGTGTCCAGGCCTTAAGCAGCTGGGTCATTGTATGGACACGTTCAGATTTTACTGCGTAATCCTGAAGAAGCTCATCCTTCTTAAGCACCTTCTCCCTTTCGTTCAGGTCCGTCTTTTCCAGATCTGCTATTTTTGATCCGACATCAGGAAGGACAAAGAAGCTTGCATCCTCGACGGATGTTGCAATAAGATCAAGTCCTTTGTCGGTGAGCTCAATCGTATTAGCTTTCTCATCAATTATAAAATAAAGCTCATCAGTAACCTTGGGCATCTCCTTGCTGTTGTTCTGCATATAGAAATTCTCGGTCTTCTGTAGCAGTGTCTTATTTCCCTCTTCGCTCAGGTATTTTATAAGGGCACTGTTTTTCGGAAGTCCCTTGAATGCCCTGAGGAGAAGCTTTCCTCCTTCTTCGTTATTCCCGTCTGAAATCAGCTTCTTGGCATCCGCAAGGATCTGGGTAACAAGTCTCTTCTGAGCGTTTACCAGCTTATCCACCTTGGGCTTCAACTCATCGAACTGCTGTGTATCGCTTTTTGCAGTGGGGCCGGATATAATAAGCGGTGTACGCGCATCATCAATAAGCACTGAGTCGACCTCGTCAACGATAGCATAATGATGCTTCCGCTGGACAAGGTCCTCAGGATTGATCGCCATATTATCCCTGAGGTAGTCGAAACCGAACTCATTGTTGGTTCCGAAAGTAATATCGGCATTATAGGCTTTCCTCCTTTCGGCAGAGTTTGGCTGATGCTTATCGATGCAATCGACTGTTAATCCGTGAAACTCATAAATAGGACCCATCCATTCAGAGTCGCGTTTTGACAGGTAATCATTGACTGTGACAATATGAACACCCTTGCCGGCCAGCGCATTGAGGTATACAGGCAAGGTAGCAACAACGGTTTTACCTTCACCAGTAGCCATTTCCGCAATCTTGCCCTTATGAAGTGCAACACCGCCTATAAGCTGTACATCATAGTGGATCATGTCCCAGACGATCTCATTGCCTCCCGCCATCCACCTGTTCTTCCAGTATGCCTTGTCTCCCTTTATCGCTATGCTTTCCCTTGTGGCTGCAAGATCCCTGTCGTATTGCCGGGCAGTCACTTCAAGCTCCTCGTTTTCAACAAATCTGCGTGCGGTTTCCTTCACAATGGCGAATGCCCTCGGAACAAGTTCATCAAGTTTCTTTTCAAGCTTCTCGTCAATCAGCTTTTCAAGCTTGTCGATCTCGTTGTAGTATACTTCTTTCTTGTTAACATCCTCTTCAGCTTCAGCCTGTTCCTTAAGTGATTTTATCTGGTTCTCATCAGGTTCAATTTCATCCCGTACTTCTTTTTTCAGTACCAGGGTCTTATCCCTCAGCTGGTCATTTGACAGTTCTGCCACCTTTGCATATTCCTCGATAGTTTTTTCAACGAATGGCGAAATATCCTTGATATCCCTCTCATACTTATTCCCGAGAAACAGACCAAGTACTTTGTTTACTATGTCCATTTTATACGTTTTAAATATCCCGCAAAATTAGCTTTTTTTAGCATTGGGAGTATAAATTATAAAACTCCTGATTTCATTTTAGTAGCTGTGATCCAAACCGGTAAACAAGTCCAGACTATCAATGTTGTCCGGCAGGCAAAAATCAGTTATTATTTTATCAGACTGTACTTCAGCACTTTTATATCCCTGCCTTCGACTATTTGAATAAAGTATAATCCGTGTGGGCATTCTGTAATATCCAGCATTGTATTTGAATCATCAGATACAAGCTTTTGCATCACCTTCCTCCCGCTTATGTCAACAATGTTGATCATCAGTGTCTTCATTCCGGTCCCACCAGCGAACTCTAGGTTGATCAGTCCGTTTCCGGGATTTGGAAATATCTTAAGGCCAAGGCTTTCAATCTCTTCGACCTTATCGACCAGTGGATTAATTTTAAGATCATCTATTGCCCACCCCCAACCGTGTGCATAAGGATCTGAAAAGAGCCTGAACCTGACCAGCAAAGAGTCTCCGCCGGATATTTTATTGCTTATTCTTGGGTATAAGGTATGACCGACCATCATCGATTCTTTCCCCAATGCAGATGAGTTTTGAGTTATCACAGAGTTATTCCATGCAATTTCCCAGGCAGGTACAATCCTGCTGTCATATCCGTCGGCAAGCGGGAACCAGTTCCTGCCGTAGTCCTTCGATGCCTCCACGATCACATAATCATAGAAATCAGAGAATCCGAATACCGAACCTTCCTCACCCGGTTCAACCAGAACCACCTCCCTGAATGAGATGACCATGCCGGAGGCATCAAAAATGACCGGATGACGAAACACTGAGCTGAATTCCAAAGTTTTATTATCCTGATCAGGGCTTTGGTACGGATGCTCGGAGTGTAAGCCCGGACTACTGAAATATGCCGGCTGGGTAATTTCAAATCCGGAATTATAAAAATCAGCCTGTGCATCTGAAAAATCTGTTGAATAGCTTTTCAAGACAGGTAACAGCGACTCAATCTTTACGGAAAGGTAACCTGAAGACGGGTAAATCCGGGTATTCCTCCCGGAAGCCCTGTCAATGGCAAAGATCCTGTAATTCAGTGAGTCTCCTCCTTTAAGCAACTCCGGTCTGACATTGAGGTTCCTTTCATATCTGTCCTTATCTGTAAGATTCATCCCGAAATATCCTGCAGGCTGGTTATTTACCTTGTATTCAACAAAAACGGTATCAATACCCAGGTTATCGGTGACTGTGGCTACGAAAGGTATTGTATCGACCTTTTCGAAGAAATAATCCTTTTTTGTGTGTTGAATAACCGGCCTGACGGTGTCAATGCCGATAAAAACAGTGTACGGGGCCTTATCAGCCAGCGACGGAGATCTGTATGTACGCAGGAACCCGTCTGTTGCAAAAAGGAAATAATTAAGCTTCACATTGTAAGATGTGACAGGGATACTGCAGGCGTAATCGTCAGATGAGCCCGAATGTACCATATAAATCGTATCAGAAGTATTGAAATCGTCGAAGGAATAGGCTAATCCTACCAGGTTACTGTTATATGAAATATCGGACTTGATTTCTGTCTTAACATATATTTCTGAAAGGTGTTCTTCGGTATCCTTTATTGATTCCGTGATGATCCTGGTGTTAATCCAGCCAAGGTCCCCAAGGATCGACATTGTCAGTTTCCCGGGATCATGGATAGCCTCGCCAAAGTCAATAAAGGGTGTCATTAGTGAATTCACCTGTTCAGTCCTCAGCTCGTCGAGGTGAGACACGCTTGATCCCGGATCCCACTCAGATGGAGCGTAAAGCCTGGCCCTGGAGCCTGCCAGATAATTTTTGGTCAGGGGACCGTTGAAATAGAGCTGTCCGCCTACCAGCTCACTTCCAAGGCTCAAAGAATGCTGTTTGAATATTGTGGTATCTGTCAACCTGTTTCCATTGAGGTCTTCCACGAAAGTGTCATAGATGACGGGGAAAGTGTTTATACCGTATGATCCCTGGGAACCATCATAGTTCATGCTGTCAAAAAAACCCAGACCGTGACATAATTCATGAAGGACCACAGTGACAAGATCATACTTTGTAGTTGGAGTGTTCCCGTCGGTGCCAAAGTACCACTTCGAAGAACTGTTAAGTATAAGCTCAACATCCGCTTCATCTGCCTTATTAATATTTTTTCCTGATATTTTTTCTGCAACTGAGATCGGGTAGTACGATCGGGGATCGAGTGCATTTATTGCCCACCCTGCTGCAAATCCTGTAATTGAGGAATTGCCAAGAATACCTGAATCGGAGATTTTGGTCCAAGAAGCCCTTAAAGTCATATCCAGATCAGCCGGAAGCATACCTTCAAGGATATTTACGGCGTATGCCACAGCATCCCTTGCTTCTGCTGGAAACCCGGAATAGATCACAGTAATCATTCCGCCTCCTTTTGCTTCTGCCCTTCTGAGAGCTTCCTTTGGTGGCGGGATGTAGATTCTGTTTATCCTGGTACCGGCGTAGCAAACACCGTTAAAGTTGTTGTTAGGGATTAGTTTCTGGGCATTAAGTCCCGGGAAAGAAACAAAACAAACTAATAAGACTGGAATAATATTGAACCTTATCATTCAGATTTATCTCATTTGGGAGATTCAGATCTCAAGCCTTGAATATCGTGGTCAAATTCATAAGAAGTTGTATCTCCCATCATGTCATATCCAGATTAAATGTCTTTCTGAAGTCTTTCAGCTGAGGATATTTTGAAACGAGATAGTTATATTTCTGCTCATCGGTATAGAGGACCTCATTTGATTCCGAGAGGTCAACAACCGTTTCAACATCAAGATCACTTGTCCTGAATCTTCTGTCCAGAAAGCCAAGAAGCTTTTGCCTGTAGTTCTGTGTAAAAATATCTTTCTGGGCTGCGTTCGTCAGGTGAAGCTTAACGAGATGATCATTCTCTATCTTTGCACGGATGGACTTGAACATACTGACGATCCGTGTTCCTTCGCCTTTGAGCTGATTTGTGAATTCTGTCCATGCCTTTTCAAAATTTTCAGCATTGAATTCTTCAAAAGTTTCATTATCACCATGTGGTAAATCTGCAGATACTTTTAAGTCCTTCTCAGCAGCTTTGCGCTCCTCGGAAATTATTTCCTTTATTGAAAATGATTTTGTCGGTTTTTCAATTACCGGCGAATGCTTCCCCTGTGAAATTTCAGTTCTGATCTGCC
>JAUZNW010000270.1 GCA_030706785.1 Bacteroidota bacterium
CACAAACCTGGTCACGAACGGATCATTGTACTTGGGATCCGGTAACATAATCCTTTTCTTTGGTTTTGATTTTCTCATCTCTTATCTCTTTAAGTATTATTTCTTTGGTCGTTTTGCGCCATACTTCGATCTTCTCTGAGTACGACCGTCAACTCCGGATGTGTCGAGAGCGCCTCTGACGAGATGGTAACGGACTCCCGGAAGATCCTTCACCCTGCCGCCCCTTATGAGGACAATGGAGTGTTCCTGCAGGTTGTGGCCTTCACCCGGAATATATGCGTTTACTTCTTTCTGATTCGTAAGCTTTACCCTGGCTACTTTCCTCATGGCTGAATTAGGTTTTTTCGGAGTCGTCGTGTAAACACGCACACATACACCCCTTCTCTGAGGACATGAATCCAAAGCAGGAGCTTTACTTTTATCTATCAGTTTTTTCCTGCCTTTCCTTACTAATTGCTGTATTGTCGGCATAAATTCTATTTAATTAAACATTAAGTTTTTGTCGCAAATTTTGGTCTGCAAAGGTATTGTTTTATTTCCCTGATTTGCAAACGAGCATTTTCTTTTATGTAAAATACTAAAAATCACACATTTATAATAACAAGTCATTTAAAATGACAAGCCATCCAAACGTCTTTTAAAATAAAATATCTTACCTTAAAATGTAAGTTATTGACAGGTTACTTCCCGATCTTCCTTTGCGAATGAGCGTTTTGTAAACTTACAATGAAGGGAAAACCGGTACTCCTGTATTTCAAAAAACTGGTGCAAAGGAAATAAAAAATTTGTAATTATGTACTCTTTCTTAGCCAGTTTTTAAAAAATTATTATTTTTGTCCCCTCCAAAACACCTTGCATATTAAATAAGTATAATCCATTATATCAGGCATCTTATGAAAACTTACCAGACTGACCAGATAAAGAACATTGCGCTTATCGGTAACTCGGGATCAGGAAAAACAATACTCGCCGAAGCCATGCTCTATAATGGCGGCATTATTGAAAGAAAAGGGACCATTGAAGGAAAAAATACAGTATCAGATTACCGTCCTATCGAGCAGGAAAACGGTAACTCGGTCTACTCGACCGTAATGTACACCGAATTCAAAAACAAGAAAATAAACATACTCGACACACCCGGTCTTGATGATTTCTCTGGAGGTGTTATCTCGTCCCTTTATGCTGCCGACTGTGCTGTAATGACAATCAATGTTCAGAATGGTGTGGAAGTAGGAACCGAAATCCATTTCAGGCATGCCGAGAAGGTTCATAAGCCTCTTATACTGGTAATTAATGGCCTGGATCATGAAAAGGCAAATTTTGAGAAATCCGTGGAAATGATGAAGGACAGGCTCGACAACAATGTCATACTTATTCAGTATCCATTAAATGAGGGGATTGGATTTAATTCCATTATTGATGTCCTCAAGATGAAAATGCTCCAGTATCCGAAAGATGGCGGAGCAGCAAAAGTTCTGGATATACCGGCCGACCAGAAAGCAAGGGCTGAGGAACTTCACAACGCACTTGTCGAGAAGGCTGCTGAAAGTGATGAAGCTTTAATGGAACTGTTTTTTTCCAATGACACCCTAACCGAGGAAGAGATAAGAAAAGGCATTGCAAAAGGTCTCCTTACAAGAGGTATGTTCCCGGTATTCTGTATTTCCGCAAAGAATAATATCGGTGTCGACGACCTGCTGGAATTCATCATCAGCGAAGTCCCCTCAATCACAGATATGCCAGCCCCCAGAAATAACAAAGGGAATGAGGTCAAGGCTGACCCTGCCGGACCGGCATCAGTGTACATTTTCAAATCTTCAATTGAGGAACATATCGGTGAAATAAACTACTTCAGGATTTATTCTGGGAAGATTACTGAGAATCTCGATGTTGTCAACAGCAATAACGGGACAAAGGAAAGACTATCTCAGCTTTATGTCTGCGCAGGTAAGAACAGGACACGTGTTCCAGAACTCAATACGGGAGATATCGGTGCATTCGTAAAGCTTAAGAATACTAAAACAGATCACACCCTGAATGTTCCGGGAAATGACTGGAAGTTTGAAGGTGTGGCCTTCCCCGAACCCAAATACCGCACTGCCATCAAGGCTCAGAGTGAAAGTGATGATGAAAAGCTTGGGGAAGCTCTCAATAAGATCCACCTTGAAGATCCGACCATCTCGATCGAGTATTCCAAGGAACTGAAGCAAATCATTGTTTATGGCCAGGGAGAATATCACCTAAATATCATGAAATGGCATCTTGACAACATATACAAGATCCCGACCAATTTCTTGCCGCCGAAGATCCCATATCGTGAAACCATTACAAAGGCGGCACAGGCTGACTACCGCCACAAAAAACAATCTGGTGGTGCAGGCCAGTTCGGCGAGGTTCACCTGATCATAGAGCCTTACACTGACGGATCCACCGAGTCGTCAATGATGAAGTTCGGAGG
>JAUZNW010000271.1 GCA_030706785.1 Bacteroidota bacterium
AGAGCGGACATGATATTCCGACTTATCAAAATCCTTCTTACAGGAGACTCCTTCTGCAGTCTTTCAGGTGGGTTTTCAAGAAGTAAAAACTCTGTGTTCCCTGTGTCTGATCGGTGATCTCTGTGTAACTCTTTTCTTATATTTGTTACTCAATTTAGCAAAAGTTGACTCCTGAATCAAAATACAGCAAACGGGGTGTCTCCTCATCCAAAGAGGATGTCCATGCAGCCATTAAGAACCTGGATAAGGGCCTCTATCCCAAAACATTCTGCAAAGTGGTTCCCGATCTGCTGGCCGGAGATCCTGATTACTGCAATATAATGCACGCTGACGGAGCAGGTACAAAATCATCCCTTGCATACATTTACTGGAAAGAAACCGGCGATATGTCTGTCTGGAAGGGAATTGCTCAGGATGCGATCGTAATGAACACCGATGACCTTCTCTGCGTTGGAGCCTGTGACAATATCCTGTTGTCGTCGACTATTGGAAGGAATAAGAACCTTATTCCGGGTGAAGTCATTTCAGCTATTATCAACGGAACGGAGGAAGTGCTCGAAGATTTCCGACGGATGGGCATCGGGATCTGGTCGACCGGAGGGGAGACAGCTGATCTGGGAGATCTTGTCAGAACAATAGTCGTGGATTCCACTGTGGTCGCAAGGATGAGGAGATCAGAAATAATATCTAATGACAAAATAAAACCAGGCGATATAATTATTGGCTTTGCTTCTTCCGGTCAGACGACCTATGAACATGAATATAACAGCGGTATAGGAAGCAACGGGCTCACCTCAGCGCGTCATGACGTTTTTGCCCCCTATCTTGCCTCAAAGTATCCTGACAGCTTTGACACAACTTTATCATCCGACCTTGTCTATTCAGGTAAACTGAAACTGACCGAATTCATTCCAGAGCTTAATATGACAGCAGGGAGAATGGTGCTATCTCCAACCAGGACCTTTGCTCCTGTAATCCGGGAAATCCTTGAAAACTACAGACATGCAGTTCATGGTCTGATTCATTGCTCAGGAGGCGGGCAGACCAAAGTAATGAGGTTTGTCGACAACATGCATATAGTAAAGGACAACCTGTTGCCGCTGCCTCCGTTGTTCAGGATAATACATGAACAATCGGGCACTCCGTGGGAAGAGATGTATAGAGTCTTCAATATGGGCCACAGGTTCGAAATATATACTGAGGAAAAATTCGCTGATCGGGTCATAGAAACCGCATCCGGTTTCAACCTTGAGGCAAAGATAGTTGGCCATTGCGAAAAGGCTGAAAAGAACAAGCTGACAATATCTTCCGAGTTCGGGGTTTTTGAATACTGAAATCACATGTACTCACTCCCAAACCCTCTCTCTACTTCGTAAAGAGAGGGCTTAATGACATCTCTTTTCATCTTCCCCCTCTTTCCAACGATAGGTGGAGAGAGGGGGATAAGAAGGGGTGAGTACAGGAATTTTATTATCTTTGCACCCGAAATTGTCGAACGTATGGCAAACAATCTTATTCTTGAAAAGCTTGAAGGGGTGAAGGCTAGATTTATTGAGGTAGGTGATCTTCTTACAAGACCCGATGTGCTGTCCGATATGGAGAGGTATATCAAGCTGAATAAGGAATACAAAGATCTTCAGCCTATTATAGAATCATACGAGAGATACAAGCTTGCGTTATCGAATATTTCCAGCACTAAGGAGATGCTTGCAACTGAAAAGGATGATGAGATGCGGGAAATGGCGAAGGCTGAGCTTGAGGAGCTCAACTCAAAGATTCCTGGGATGGAGGAGGAGATAAAGCTTCTTCTAATCCCTGTCGATCCTGAGGATGAAAAGGATTCCGTGATGGAGATCAGAGCCGGGACAGGAGGGGATGAGGCTTGCATATTTGCCGGCGATCTTTACAGGATGTATACCAAGTTTTTCGAACAGAAAGGCTGGAAAGCTGAGGTCAACAGCTACTCTGAAGGTACTTCAGGCGGATACAAGGAGATAGTGCTCAGCGTCACCGGTGAGGGCGTCTATGGTATTCTGAAATATGAATCCGGTGTTCACCGTGTTCAGAGGGTGCCGCAGACTGAAACACAGGGACGGATCCATACCTCAGCAGCCTCCGTGGTCGTATTGCCTGAGGCTGACGAATTTGATGTTGAGGTAAGGAACGAGGATATCAGGAAGGATACCTACTGCTCTTCCGGTCCGGGCGGACAATCTGTCAATACAACCTACTCTGCCATCCGGCTTACACACATTCCCACAGGTATTGTGGTAACATGCCAGGATGAGAAATCACAGCTTAAGAATTACGACAAAGCTCTTAAAGAGCTGAGAACAAGGTTGTACAACCTTGAATACCAGAAATACCTCGATGAGGTATCACATAAAAGAAAAACCATGGTATCAACAGGCGACCGATCAGCCAAGATACGAACCTATAATTATCCGCAGGGAAGGA
>JAUZNW010000272.1 GCA_030706785.1 Bacteroidota bacterium
AATCCTGCGGCAGGGTGTAAGGCAACTCGACGTATCCGGCGTTCGTCGAAAGCTGAGGGTTGAGAGTTGAGGGTTGAGGGTTCGGAGTTTCGAGTTTCGAGTCTTGAACCTCGGACTTTGAACCTTGAACCTTGAACCTTGAACCTCAATAATACCTTCCCAAAAGTTTATCTTCAACGATCAGCTTCTTCATCTGGTAAGGATCAATCATATCCGATTTATGATAAATAATCTTTCCCCCCGGCTCAATCAGGAGCGTATAAGGTAATCCCTTAAAGTCAGCACTGATTACATCAATCAGTTTGTAAACATCGTCGTCGTTGAAAATATAGTTCTTATTCGAAGCCTCATTCTCCTTAAGAAAATTGAGAACATCAGTTCTTCTTTCCTGTTTGTCGACGCTGATCGTGATGAACTCGAACGGACGCTGCCGGTACATCCGGTCAATGATCACCAGGTCGGGAAACTCGGTCACACATGGGCCACACCAGGTGGCCCAGATATTAATCAAACGCAGTTTCCCGGATGAATCATTCTTAATCAGATTATTTACTTGCTGAATATCAATACTTTCCAGGGTAACTGGTAATTCCGACCACTGTTTATACAACCTTTGTGTATATTCACTCTTCCACGACCATTTGATGGAACACCCGAAAACCTTCGTCACCGGATTTTTAACCTGCTCCCCATTAAGTACTGCATCAATTGCATTCCTGATATCTTCAGCATGACCTGTACCGGGTTTTTCGGATCTGTCTATCCTGCCTGTATACCTCAGGGTACGGTCCTTGTCAAAGACGAATGCGTGCGGTGTTGCCGAAGGTCCGTAGACCAGTGCGCACGTCTGATCATCCCCGTCATAGAGATAAGGGTAAGGAAAATGCCTTTCATTTGCCCGCACTTTCATCTCATCATAGCTGTCGCCCATATCAGTGTATCCAAGCTCCGAATAGTTAAGGGCTTTGCCTGAATTGGACGAAATGACAGCAACCGATACTCCTTTCGGCTTGTAGTCATTCGACAGGTCAATTATCCTCTGTTCGTATGCCTGAGCAGTAGGGCAGTGATTGCAACTGAATATGACTACCAGTACTTTTGCGTTTGTAAAGTCATTTAGGCTGTATCTTTTCCCGTCGACACCCAAAAGATTAAAATCAGGTGCTTTTGATCCGGGCTCAAGCGTCTTCGGCTCCGGATGACTCTCCTGAGAATAATGACTTATGGGATAAAATATTACAATTAACAATAGCAGTATTGACATAGAGAACTTTTTCATGGTTTCATTGATTTTAAAACGCTTTGTGGCTTAATGATTCCTTATATTAACAATTCAGGGCTGATCAGGTTGCTATTCAAAGTTATCAATTATCAGGGATCAACCTCTTTCCTCTTCCTGATAAAATCCCTTACATTAAAAATTATCGAAACCACCAGGGCCGCAACAAAAACTGCCAGTGTCACCTTATCCACCAGTTTCTCGCCGATATTAAGCCCGGTTATCCTGTCGAAAAGATATTTCATATAGGAAAGAGGCAGGGCGGTCTTTCCCATTTTTTCAAGAATCCTGAAATGCCAGTCTGTAAGCGGACAGTATCCGAGTGTGCCAACCAGAAGTCCCAGAAAGAGCCATGAACTCCCTGTCAGAATGAGTGTTATGAGATTCAGTCTCCTGGTTCTCTTCCAGGCCCAGCCGAATAAATTAAAGATTACCAGTGAGGAATGAAAAACGACAAAGAATATATCCAGTATCCTGTATATCATTTTATTACAGGAAACAATCGAAGCTTATTACTGCACTGTTTTATCCAACGGCCTTCCAAGACTTTTATAGAGCCCTCTCCTTCCCTCCTTATCCCCGGTAAGGATGGCATTTGCATACCTGGCAACCTCCTCTGCAACTTTTCTCGGTACAACCACCACTCCGTCACCATCGGCAACTACCACATCGCCGGGACATACAAGAACGCCTCCTATTGAGACAGGCCTGTTTACCGATTCAAGCTCATTTCTCCCGGGTCTTATCCCTCGTCCTGTCTTTCTGAGGTAGATCGGAACACCCTCTAGTCCTATTTCGTCATTATCCCTTGCGCATGCATCAGTAACCACTCCGACAGCACCATGGCTGAACCAGTTAAGGATATTATTGGAACCGATAGTCCCGATATCCTTATCTTCAACATCATCGATGACAACAGCCGAACCTGGTCTTATGACTGAAGTAAAGGCTTCGGAAGAGTATGCATCATAAAAATTGCCTTCCCATTTCGAAAAATCTTCACCTGCTGTCGGTCTGTCGGGCTTCTGAGTAGGAACATACCGTGCAGTGACGGCAATCCCCCTGAATACATGCCTGAAATCTTTATGATCGACCCAGCCCGCATGAATTGAAGGATCGACCAGCCCTGTTCCCGGAAGTCCAACCATATCAAGGCCATCGGAGA
>JAUZNW010000273.1 GCA_030706785.1 Bacteroidota bacterium
CTTTGTTTTCCGGTAATCTTTGTAATAACTGCCAGCTTTTAAATAAAGGTTATAGGCAGTAAGGTTTGCTGTTGGTATTTTCTCCATACGGTTCTGCTCTTCCTGTGAAATCGTGGCATTTAATTCTGAGGCTATTGTTTTTGCAACCTGGCTCTGGATATTGAAAATATCCTTCGTTCCCATTATCTCCTGCTCAAACGATTTTGCCCATAAATGCCTGTCAGTGGGAGCTTCGATCAACTGAACCCGCAGTATGAATGTGCTTCCGTATTTCTGTCCGCTTCCTTCCACAACATAGTTAACATGAAGCTTTTTTGCGATTACCGGAATCGACTGGTGACTGTCCCTTAACTGTTCAGAAGAGGTTCCTGAAACAACCCTGAAACCATGCAGCTTTGAAAGATTAATCATGATCTCATCTGTTACTCCCTCAATAAAATATTGATTCGCAATACTATCTGACAGGTTTCTAAATGGAATTATTACAATGGATTTTTCCAGCCTGGCTGTCAGTTTGTTTTTACCCGACGACAGATGCCTGGGAATAATTGTCAGAACCAGATAAACAACCGCTGCAACTAGCGTTATTCCGAAAGATACCATGATTAAGTTCCGCCGGAGAGATTTCTTCTTTTTTACCACCTGTTCAATATCATCCGGCCTTAACGCTTCTCCCTTTCTGACTTTCCCGGGAGGGTAACCGAAATATTCATGAAAACAGGTATTGAAATAAGCGGGACTGCCGAAACCTACCTTGTAAGAGACCTCCGCGGCAGTAATTGTTTCGTTTCTAAGCATTTCAAGGGCTCTCTGAAGCCTGACTTCCCGGATGAACTGGCTTCCTGTCTTCTGATTAATGGAATGCATTCTTCGGTTCAGGGTATAAGAGCTCATCCCCGCTTCATGCGCCAGTTCTTCAACTCCGAAGTTCTCATTGCCCAGGTTCTGCAGGACTATGTCCGTCAGTTTCCTGATGAATGCTTCATCAGCTGGAAGCAATTCTGTCATAATATAATTATGAACCCAAGGTTAATGTGTTAAGGTCTAAGTTCCTAAACTTTTTTTATTCATACAAATATTTTTAGTTCAGGCGGTTTGATCTTCGCACTCCGAATCCCGGATCTTTTTAAAAAAGGCGACAGGCAACTGGTGACAGGAAATTGCCAACTGCTTTCTGCCAACTGGTTTATAACCTTTCTTCCCCACACCTCGCACCACGAACCCCGTACCTCATGCAGAACAGCTCAAAAGTGAGGAGGAGTGAAGGAGAGTGAAATTAAACCCCGAATTATTAGTAATTTTGCCGGATAATTTGCAGAGAATGACAAAAGGCAGGGAATCCAAGCCTCATATCGGCATCTACGGAAGAAGGAACAATGGCAAGAGCAGCCTTATAAACTGCCTTGCGGGGCAGGATATTGCCATTGTTTCGGAACAGGCCGGCACAACAACCGATCCGGTCAAAAAGTCTTTCGAAATAACCGGTTTCGGGCCTGTGATACTTGTCGATACGGCAGGGATTGACGATTCCGGTGAGCTTGGAGGAAAAAGGGTCGACCGGACATTGAGAACCATTGATATCATCGATCTCGCTCTCCTGGTTGTCACAGGCAATCTGTGGGGAGATTATGAGGATGATCTGGTAAAGGATTTTCAGAATAAGGATATCCCGTATATAATAATCCATAACAAATCGGACCTGGAAGAGCCGACAGCTGTTTTCCGTGAAAGGATCAGGAATATAACAGGCAGGGAACCCTTCGAGTTTTCAGCGGTTGACAGGCGAAACTATGAAGCGCTGATCAGGCTGATCAAAGAAACTATTCCCGAACACTCATACAAGACTCCTGCCCTGCTTGGCGATCTGATAAAACAGGGTGATATTGTCATTCTTATAACACCAATCGATATCGAGGCGCCGGAAGGCCGGCTTATCCTGCCCCAGGTCCAGGCAATCAGGGATATCCTTGATAATGATTCCGTTGCGATAGTCCTGAAAGAAAGGGAAGTCGATGCATTCCTGAAAAAGACAAAGATCAGGCCGGCACTTGCCGTGACCGACTCACAGGTATTTGTAAAGGCTGATGCTTCAATACCTCCGGAAATTCCGCTCACAAGCTTCAGCATTATGCTGGCCAGATTCAAGGGCGATTTTGACAGCTATCTAAAGGGTACTCCGAAGATATCCGACCTTAAAGATGGCGACAGAGTCCTTCTACTTGAATCCTGCTCACATCATGTGGCCTGCGATGATATCGGAAGAACCAAGATCCCGAGATGGATCACGAATTTCACCGGCAAGAAACTCGAATACGACATGGTTGCCGGGCTCGATGTCCTGCCACGACCCGTTACCGATTACGCACTGGTGATCCAGTGCGGTGGATGCATGATAACAAGGAAACAGCTGCATAACAGGCTC
>JAUZNW010000274.1 GCA_030706785.1 Bacteroidota bacterium
GCAGCTTTTTCAAGCCGCAAATTACGGATCAGAGCTCCCGGGGCAAAGCCTGTAAGTATTTTCAGTTTGCGTGTCAGATGTGTCCTGCTCATGCCAAGTTGTTCCTGCAGCGATCCGACATCAAAGGAGTAATCCTTTATGTTATCCCGGACAGCCTTTAATACCATTATCATAAATCTGTCATCTACCGATTCAGGAGGATTAGCTCCAATGTCCAGCAAATTGAATTTGCCGTATTTCAGCTTCAACCTGTCCCTCATGGCTAAAAGATTTGAGATCCTTTCGGTCAGCTCTGTCATGTTAAATGGTTTCACAATATAATCGTCTGCACCTGTCCTCAATCCGGCTATTTTATCCTCAGTCGTTGCTTTGGCAGTCAGCATAATCACCGGAATATGGCTTGTCCTCTCATCATTTTTAAGAAGCTTGCAAAGGCTGATGCCGTCAAGATCCGGCATCATAATGTCTGTTATGATAAGGTCGGGCATCATTGTGAAAGCCGTATTCAGCCCGGCTTTACCGTTCACTGATTCAAGGATAACATATTCATTGCCAAGTGCTTCTTTCATGAAATTGCGGAGATCCTCATTGTCTTCAATAATGAGTAGCCTTATCCTTCCCTCTGAAGCGGTTTTGACCATGAGGGTCTCATGATATTCCGGTATGGTGACTGAATATTGTACATCAGCGTAGCTCTTCTGATAATCCATTATCACATAGTCTTCCAGTGAAAGATGATCCTTCCCGAGCGGAATGGTGACACAGAAGTCTGATCCCTTTCCAGGTTCGCTTTCCACTGTTATCTCACCATGAAGAAACGATACAAATTCCTGAACCAGCGACAATCCGATCCCTGTCCCGTGGACTCCGTTTTCGTGGTGACCTTCCACCCGGTAAAACCTCTCAAAGATCCTTTTCTGATGTTCTTTACTGATGCCCGGGCCGGTATCTGTAATCCGGATAATCAGCAATGGAGTTGTCTGGCCGCTGCCGGATTCAATCCTTACAATACATTGCACAGTTCCCTTTACCGGAGTATACCTGAAAGCATTCGACAGAAGGTTAGTGATAATCTTTTCAACTTTGTCCCTGTCGAACCAGGTCTGAAATCTTTTTTCGGGCAAATCAGCAATGTACTTTATCTGCTTGCTTTCAGCAAGAGAAAGGAATTCATAAACAAGTATCCTGATGCATTTTACGACATCGCCCTCTATCAGGGTAATCTTCATTTTACCGGAATCGAGCCTTGATATATCAAGCAGCTGGTTCACGAGATTCATCAGCCTCTGGGCATTCCTTTTCATCAGATCAATCATTCCCGATACCCTGCTGCTAAGCATTTGCTCTTTTGAAATATTATCGAGTGGTCCGAGAATAAGTGACAACGGAGTTCTGATTTCGTGTGATATATCCGTAAAGAAATGAGTTTTGATCCTGTCAATTTCTTCCAGCTGAAGGTTCTTCTGTTTAAGTTGGGTTGTTGCAGCTTCAATTTCTGACTGGAGTCTGAGCTTTTCCTCCCTCAGATGATTCGTCTTCCGCCTGACATAATACAGCATCAGAAATATGGTCAGGAGAGCATATGAAAGATAAGCAATTACAGACCTGTACCATGGCGGGTATATTCTGATATCCAGTGACGTTCCTTCAGTATTCCACAAGCCATCGTTGTTTGAACCTGTAACCCAGAACCTGTAATGACCCGGCGGCATACTCTTGTAATCAGCCGGGACACCCTCGGATACAGTTACAGTATCCTTATCCCGTTTCGTCATAAAATAACGATACCTGTTCAATTGCGGATTAAGGTAATTAAGTGCTGCAAACTCAATGCTGATGGTATTCATCCTATAGGGCAGGTTCAGCCTTTTCACCTGAGCAGTATCTCCATCCTGGTTTTTCACACCATGATATTCTTTCCCGTTGACAAGCAATCTCGTCAGGTAAACCGGCGGAACGTTATTGTTAAATGGAGGATCTTCATAAAAAACATAAAGCTGGTTAAAATTTAAAAAAAGAATATGCCCTGATTTAATCTGACAGGACTGGACATCAAACTGCAGTTGCGGCATTTTTATCAGCCTTGAACTTTTATCATGCGGATTAAATACTTTTATTCCCCGGTTATATGCGATCCAGAATTTGTCTTTCCTGTCTATGAGAAGGTCATAATATTCAGAACCCGGATCCTCTCCGGTTAAATCAAATCTGACGAAAGCGTCATCGGCTCCGCTGAACTGGTAAAGACCGTATCTGCTGTTAAGAATGTATATGTTCCCCTTGCTGTCCTGTGCCAGACGGATATTGCTGTAATTTGATTTGAAGATGCTGTCTCCGGGAACTCCATATTCAGTGACCTTCATTTCAGGCATTCTGATGTTCA
>JAUZNW010000275.1 GCA_030706785.1 Bacteroidota bacterium
GGAGCGAGGATCAGAATTGATGCGAAAAGCACACAAATAAAGCCTTTTTTTAACCGGAATACCCGGATTGCAGTGTTAAATACCTTCATATTGTCAAGGATTAAACCAGAAAACGAAATTACATAAATCTTCCGAGAGCCATTAATTAAAGAAGGTACTAAGTATTATATATGATGTGTTGTGCAGGGAAGTCCCCTGGCTGTAAGATTGCATGATCGCACTTCCGGATGACTGCACCGCTGGAAGAATTTGAAAGGTGCCGGACGGCTGGCTACTGGGGATTAGTCAGAACAAATTCTTAAAATTCTTGTTTAATGGGGAGTTGTTTAATTGTCTAATTAAAGAATCACAAAATCATGAAGAAATTTGTCAGATTAGTACTTGTCTGTGTACTATTCAATTTCCTTTATCATCCTGTTTATTCACAGGATATGGCAAAGGTGGCTCCTGAGGTCTGCAAAGTTTTGCAGGATACTCTAAATGTCAAAATGACAATGGTTACCCTTCACCCGGGGGATAAATTGCCAACCCATACACACCCAACTTGTATGGTTTACTTCCTTACCGGTGGAAAACTCAGTGAAACCCTGAACGGGAAGACGACAGCTATGGATTTTAAACCCGGAACCCATTTGATGGTTGGCCCGATGCCCCCTCATTCCGATGAAAATGTGGGAGACACTGATCTTATATTCTTGCTGGTTGAGATTGGTCAATCCCCTAATCTGACGGCCAGATAGAGGTGATATCTCAAAAGTATCCTGAATTTTTAGTATCAACTTCGTGCTACTTTATGAAGTCCTTTGTGGATCCTTTGTGGTTTAATGAATTGTTTCTTAACCACAAAGGTTCACTAAGGGTTCCACAAAGTAACACAAAGGGTATTTAAGAAAAGCTTTATTTATAATTCACCATCTCCTGAAAGGTTTTCCTTGTCGATGCACCTGAAGTAGCATCCACGCTTTTATCAATATTCCCTATCCTCAGAACAGATATCGCCCTGTAGCCCTCAGGTATGCCAAGGGCCTCCTTTTTTGAGGAGTTAATGATACCTACCGGGCCGGCGTAAATATGAGCACCCAGTCCGAGGCTCTGTGCTGCCAAATACATGTTCTCGGTTGCAAGTGCACAATCAAAATCGACATTGATTCCGGACTGATTTGTATCCTGGCCGGATACAATTACTATTATATTACCCGGTGTGCTGTTCCTGATTATGTCGGCAATAAGTGCATAGTCTTTTACCACGGTAAATTTCCATAGCTGACTGTTCCTTGCGCTTGGAGCTTTTATTCCACATTTAAGTATCTGCTCGAGCTGCTGGTCCGTTACCGGTTCAGAGATGAACAATTTAGCGGAATAGCCTGACATTATTACATCAATAGTACTGTTTCCTGATGCCTGACCTTTTAATATTGAGGTGCCTGAGAGTAATAAAAGTAGTACCGCTATTGCTGCTTTTCTGTACATGATAGTTATTTTTTAGATTGGTTTAGAAGCGTATTTTTCGCTTTCCGGAAGAGATAATCCAAAACCTAAATTACTTAATGTTCCACTTCATTCCAACATTCATTTTTGGGAACAAAGGAATTACTTCTTTCTCCAGTTCTGGATCTCAATTATATTTCCTTCAGGGTCCGTTGAATAGATAGCTTTGATAATTCCGATCCCTTCAATCTTTGTTTCAGCAAGCTCACCATATTTACCTCCGCCATGGGAAATTATTTTTCTGACTGTATCTTCCACGTCGCTGACGTGAAACGCTAAATGCCCGAATCCATAATTATTTATTGAGTGTGTGTTATCACCCGAAGCTTTGCTGTACTGAAATATCTCAAGTGTCGGTCCATTTTCATATCCAGGCAGTTTCAGGTGTATACCTCTTATCTTAACTCCAGAGATCATTGTCATCTTATCAATCCAATTCCCTGACAGATCTCTTTCAGGATAAGCAGGTATGCACCCGAATACATCAATGTAGAATTGAGCAAGTCTTTTCCAGTCTTTAGCAACCAGGTTTGTATGAACATATCTGATTTCGTTTTTCATAGTGTTTGTCCTGATTATTTTGTTTGTAAAGATAACGCTTCTGCAGAAGCCGTTTAATGTAAATGAGACAACAACGTTATTAATCCTCCCTGGGGAAATTGAAAGGGAGCATTAATCATTTTTTCAGAGAGTGTATTTAAACTGCGTGACGATCAAACCCGCAAACGGCTTAATATCAATCATATCCGGCACTAGTTCGTGAGGGTCTGGCGGTCGGGATATGATTGATTTTTCGTTTGCGGCACCCTTCCTTTGTTTCTTTCTTCGGGCTGTCAGAGAAAGAATAAACTTCATCAAAGATCGGCGA
>JAUZNW010000276.1 GCA_030706785.1 Bacteroidota bacterium
GAACTGGATCCGACCGAGTCGGCTGCTTTCACAACCCTGGAAAACTGGGATTATAACATGAGTAAGGATGAGGTTGCACCAGCGGTCTTTGAATTTTTTACCAAAAGCTTTGCGAAAAATCTCCTGAGTGATGAGCTGGGAGACCTGTATGACAAGTTGCCTGCGTCAGTCTCCGATTACTATATATTCCACGTACTAAAAACAGGGCCGGATCAGTGGGTGGATGATGTTAATACGCCGCAGGCTGAAACTCTTGATGATATTATTTTCAGGAGCTTTAAAGATGAGGTCAGGACGCTCTCATCAGACTATGGCCATGATCCGGATAAGTGGACGTGGGGTAGAATACACACAATTTCACTTGAGCACCCGCTTGGGGTCAAAAAAATACTGGACCGTATCTTTAAGCTGAATTCTCACCGGTATCCTATCGGCGGAAGTAATCATACCGTCTGTCCGTATTCTTACACAACGGGATTCAGGGTTAATGACGGCGCTTCTGAACGTCATATCTTCAATACTGCTGACTGGGACGAATCTTATACAGTGATCCCCGACGGAAATTCAGGCGTCCCGTCGAGCGAGTTTTATCTTTCCCAGACAAAAACTTATTTGGAAGGAGGGTTCTACAGGGATGCTTTCTCTGATGAAGCTGTAAAGGCCGGTGTTAGATATACACTTAAACTTGTCCCGTCAAATTAAACTGTCATAACATCCTTTTCCTTTAATGCCATGATCTTATCGATTTTTGCGGTATAGTCATTTGTCATGTGCTGAATGCTTTCGGTGGAATTCTTTTCAATATCTTCAGGCAGGCCTTCCTTAAGCATTCTTTTCAACTCATCATTTGCCCATTTCCTTGCGTTCCGGATGCTGATTTTAGCTGTTTCTCCCTCATTTCTGACCTGTTTTACAAGCTGGTGTCTCCTTTCCTCAGTAAGCGGTGGAATATTTATCCTGATCACCTCACCGTTGTTAATTGGAGTGAGGCCAATATTGGCTGCCAAAATTGCTTTTTCGATTGTCCCAAGCATAGTTCGTTCCCAGGGCTGGATCAGAATTGTCTTCGGATCAGGAGTGTTGATGTTCGAAACCTGAGACAGGGGGGAATTAACCCCGTAATAATCGACGGTGATCCCGTCAAGAAGGGCAGGGGTAGCTCTGCCGGCACGCAAACGAGCAAGCTCGTGCTCCAGATGTTCCAGGGCTTTCTGCATCCTGTCTTTCGTTTCTTCTATTATAAGTTCAACTTCCTCGTTCATATGACAAAGGTTGGATTAAGCAAATAATGGAAACAAATTTAATAAATTTGACCGGATTAACTTGTTCTTTCAGTTACTTATAAGTGTCCCGATCCCGACTCCATTTACTACTTTCAACAGGTTTCCCGGCTTGTTCATATCGAATACAATTACAGGCATATTGTTTTCCCTGCACATTGTAAATGCTGTTGAATCCATCACCTTAAGTCTGCGTTCTATTGCTTCCTCAAAGGTGATATTTTCGAATTTCCTTGCTTCACTGTCCTTCTCAGGATCTGCAGTGTAAACTCCGTCAACACGGGTCCCTTTCAGGAGCACGTCCGCACCCGTTTCCACTGCCCTGAGGGCTGCGGCTGTGTCAGTTGTAAAGAAGGGATTGCCCGTGCCCCCTGAGAGAATACAGATGATGCCGTTTTTCATCGATTCGATCACCGTATCGCGGTTATACAGTTCACCTACAGGTTCCATCCTTATTGCAGTAAACACCTTTGCCTTTCCTCCAGCCTTGATAACAGCCCCCTCAAAGGCAAGACCATTTATAACTGTTGCCAGCATACCCATCTGGTCACCTTTTAAGCGATCGAAACCAGATTCCGATCCGCTGAGACCCCGGAAAATATTCCCCCCGCCAATCACAATAGCAGCCTCGCATCCTTTCGCTACTATTTCCGTGACCTGCTTTGCATACTCTTCCAGAACCTGGTTGCTAATGCCATGGTTCCCGTCGCCTGAAAGCGATTCACCACTCAGTTTAAGTAAAATCCTGGAATACTTCATAACGGATTATTTGATACCCGGTACTGCCGGGAATAAGATTAACGAAAATAATAAAATGTAACAGATTATGAGATAGGATGGTGAAAATAATAGAATGTTGCAGGTTGCATGTTTAAGGATGCAAGAAGCATGACGCAAAGCGCAGGGCTGAAAGAGTTGAACGTTATGAACTCTGTGTTCTCTTTGGTGAGAAACATAAGAAGCTCTTATCCATAGAGTTACACGGAATTATTCCCGGAGTAACACCATTTTGCAAAGTA
>JAUZNW010000277.1 GCA_030706785.1 Bacteroidota bacterium
ATCCCTTCTCCGAAATAATTTTCATAACCTGCAGGAAGGCCTATAAAAGGCAGGGTGTGGGGATGGACCGGATTGATTCTTCCGAGTGCACCCCTGAATTTACCGGCTTTCAGTTGTAAATGTCCGGGAAGTGAAAGTGTCGTTAAGTACCCTTCCTCCAGGTCCAGTCCGAATTTACCGGTTTCCAGATCGCGGCCGACCGAAAGGAAAAAATCAGCACGTGCATACGGATCTACCGCAGACTGTAACGATACCTCAACTTCATTGATACGGGAGTCAAATTTATTCTTCCAGGTGTAACTTCCGCGAAAATCACCTATTGCGCCTATATCAGGAAGTGTAACGGGAGCGGTTCTTACCTGGCTTGATTGCGGTAATGGGTTCAGACTTCCTTGAAGTGGCGATATCTGCTTTATCAAGGCTGAATCCGTTCGGGGAATGGAATCTATTTGCGCTCTTAAATATATTGGTAGCAGAGAAAGGGATAATCCAAGCAGGACTTTTTGAATTGATTGAAACATTGTTCGTACCGACATGCTAATGTCTCTTTTCCTTCATGAAACATTCCGGCATTGGTTTTGTTTAACAAACCAGGCACAAAACTTAACCTGCTTAAAATATGTTTAATCAGTTTTTATTTCTGCAAGGGAATAACCCCCGGAACATCCGGAATTGTTAATTTTATGGTAAACGGTGAAATAAAACAAACCGGGTGTGAACTTATTCAGGCATTGATAGTCTAATGTTTTAATACAGATTATTGAATCATAAATATATGAGCAGGATCCTGAAAGGGAAGAAAATACCGGCTTATCACATAATGGTAATAATAGTATTAGCTATTCTTTTATCACAATTCGTAGTAAACACTAAATACACTTTTCCAGAGCCTCATCAGTTTAAGGGTGATCTCCTTTATAATCCATACAAGGATATTGGCTGGAAAAAATGGGAATTAGCAAATTTCCATGCTCATACACACCTGTATCTGGGCCTGACCTCAGGATATGCCAACCACGACGATTCACTTGTAAGGTATTATAAATATTTTAACTACAATATTATCGGCATATCAAATTATCAGAATATAGACAGATTTGAAAGTAAAAGCAAATGGTACATACCTGAATATGAACACGGCTATCAATATTTTAAAACTCACCAGCTTGTTTTAAACGCAAAAAAAGTCAGCTGGCTTGATTATTTCTTTCGCCAGACACTTGACAACAAGCAGTATATAATTGATAATCTTAAAAAGGACAGTTCCGCTTTACTAGCCATAGTGCATCCCGACAGAAGAAAAGCCTACTGCCTGAGCGATTTCAGGTATCTGGGTAATTACGACTGCTTTGAGATTGCTGATAATGAGGCACTATATACTTCCTATTATGATACTATCCTTTCTTCCGGACATCCGGTATTCCTGATTGGGGATGATGACACGCATGACATCAGTAAGAAAAATGATGCCTGTCAGACCTTTAACATGATAAATTCAGGCCTGGTCAGGGATTCTGTTTTGCACGCTATCAGGACAGGCTGCCTGATAGCTGTCCGGCTGCCACATCAGGATTTAACCAACGAAAAGAAAAAATCAGAAATCCTGGAATTACCAAAAATTACCGGAGTGACCATCAGAAATGACACTGTTTCAGTCAGCCTTAATCAAATAGTGAGGACGATCAGATTTATCGGGCAGAATGGAGTTGAAAAAAAGAAAATTACGGATTCAGAATCCGGATCATATTTCTTCAGTAATGACGACACTTACATCAGAACCGAGATTGAATGCCGGGACGGGTCTATTTATTATCTCAATCCTGTTTTCAGGTATGACGGAGTCGGGCTTATTGATGATCCTCCTGAAGAAAACATAGTTAAGACCTGGGTCTGGCGGACGGCTGTAGTTGTGCTGACGCTGGTTTTGATAATTGCGGCAAACAGGCGCAGAACGATCTTAAAATTGCATTAATATGACAGTTGAGAAACGTGACTGTTATTTCCTTCTGACTATTGCCGCTCTCAACCTGTTGATAAAAGCAGTGCCTGCGGGAATCCTCGAACTCGGGAATGATGAGGCTTATTACTGGACATACGCATTGTTCCCCGACTGGAGTCATTTTGATCATCCTCCGGTTGTCGGGCTTTTAATCCAGTTGTTCACTTTAAACCTTACTCTCGGGGGTGAGATCTTCATAAGGGCAGGTGCACTGGTATTATCAGCAGCTAATATCATTTTACTCTTTTATCTTGTAAAGAAGCTTTATTCCCGATCCGCAGCATATATTG
>JAUZNW010000278.1 GCA_030706785.1 Bacteroidota bacterium
AAGCACGGCCAGGAACCTGCTTGTTAAAATGACACCTCTCAGCGACACAACTGGCAATGAGATACTTCTATTATATCCCAACCCTGCCGGAAGTGGAGTCATATATGCCAGCCTACCCTCAACGATGAGGGGAAAGTCAATCAATATCAGGATATATAACCTTGCTGGTGCTGAAGTAGCTGATTATAATACAAATACATCAGAAACAATGCGTTTGTCGATTGATATCAGCCACATTGCACGAGGTGTTTATTCAGTTGTCCTCACAACGATTAAGGGAAATTTTTCAGCAAGAGGCAGATTTGTCATCCCCTGACGATTCCGGTGCTGCTTTTAAGAGACACTCTTGTTTGTCGGGATAAAAACACTACTTTTGAGCCTTTATTTTTCGGAATAATTTATAATAATTGTTACCTGAGCCGTTATATAAACAGTGAGGAGAAATTATAAGATGATAGGAAGAAAAATTTTTTCAGTTAACATTTTATTGTCATTGTGCTTTGGCATTCAAGCCCAGCAGGCATATCTGCCGCCTGACAAGCCAAAGCTTGTTGTTGGGATTATTGTTGAACAGCTGAGGTTTGACCAGATTGAAAAATTCAGAGACAGGATGTCAGAGAATGGCATCAGGAAATTGATCAATGAAGGCACTTTCTTCAGGAATGCTTCCTTTGATTATATGCTTACTCAGTCGGCCCCGGGTTATTCAACCATAGCTACCGCGACTGAACCTTCCTATCATGGGATAACATCCGATAACTGGTACCAGCCTCTCAAAAATGAGTTTATTTACTGTACGAAGGATGTTTCGGTTAACCCTGTCGGAGGAAGCTATGAGTCAGGGCTTCATTCCCCGGTTAATCTTCAGGCTTCCACCTTCACAGACGAGCTAAAGATGGCAACGGGGAAAAAAGCAAAAGTATATGCAGTCGGGATAAAGGAACATTCAGCGATCTTTTCTGCAGGGCACTCAGCTGACGGTGCTTTCTGGTATGACAATACTACCGGGACATGGATGTCATCAACCTACTATATGAAGATCCTTCCTGGCTGGGTAAATGATTTCAATGCGACAGGCTATGCCGAAACATACCTGAATACTACGTGGAATCTGCTGAAGCAGGCATCTGATTATGCCGATTGCCTGCCTGATTCAAACATATATGAAACCGGTTTTAACGGGATCAACTATTTCCCGTACGATCTTAAAAAGATGAGCCAGGCAAAAGGGAGGAACACACCACGTAATTATTCCCTGCTGAGGGAGACGCCATTTGCTGATGCTTTTACAACCGACTTCGCGATCAAACTGATAGAAAATGAAGGACTGGGGCAGGATGATGTAACAGATTATCTGGCAGTTTGTTATTCATCGACTGATTATATCGGGCACAGGTTCGGACCTTCATCGGTCGAATCAGCCGATGCCTTGTTCAGGCTCGACAAGGATATAGAAACTCTTCTTAATTACCTGAACGATAAGATAGGCAAGAAGAATATCCTGATATACTTTACTTCGTCTCATGGTATCTCTGAAATTCCGGCGGTGCTTCAGAACTCTATGATCCCTACCGGATATTTCCAGCAGAACCAGGCACTTCAGCTCCTGAGGAGTTATCTGAATGCGGTCTATGGTGAAGGAGACTGGGTGAAGGGCTTCTCGGAAAGACAGATTTTCCTCAACAGGACACTCATCGAAGATGCAAGGATCCCTCTTGAAGATATTCAGAAGAAGGTTGCACGATTCCTCATCCAGTTTTCAGGCGTGGCTTCTGCATATCCTTATTACGCATTCGAAGCAAATGATTTCGGCAACGGACATCTCCGCAGGATAGTTAATAATTTCAGCCCGCAGAGATCGGGTGACGTAATTGTTACTCTTAATCCGGGCTGGGTTGAAAAGGAAGGAGACCAGGTTACCAATCATAATTCACCTTACGAGTACGATTCCCATGTTCCGCTTATATGGTATGGCTGGACCGTAAACAGGGAGACTGTTATGAGGAAGGTGAATATGACCGATATTGCAGCTACACTGTCGTCATTATGCAAGGTGCCATACCCGAACGCCTGCACCGGGGAGCCGATGTCGGAGCTTTTCAGATAGACTGATTTTTCCTTAGGCTGTCACGGATCAGGCATGCTTCAGAGAGAAGATCGGGATTTTTTTCACACCCGTTTCCGAGAATTATCAGATTTGCTCCGGCGCTGAAGGTATCAAGTATTTCCCGTGAATTTTTTAATCCGCCTCCAACCGCAACAGGGATAGATATGTTATC
>JAUZNW010000279.1 GCA_030706785.1 Bacteroidota bacterium
ACGACCCGTTACCGATTACGCACTGGTGATCCAGTGCGGTGGATGCATGATAACAAGGAAACAGCTGCATAACAGGCTCGTTCCTGCAATTAAGGCCGGAATACCGGTCACCAACTACGGAATGGCAATTGCTTATGTTCAGGGTATATACAACAGGGCGATTGCTCCGTTCGTCGACGGGACACAAACCAGGCAAAACTATCTGTAAAAGTACCTCCCCCGCGCACTCCGGGAGCTGGGGACAGGAGGAGGTGAGGTTTAAAACCTGAAATAAATAAACGGCATTATTTCTGTTGTCCTCATCTGGTAGAGCATTATCCCTATAATCAGCATTATAGCCATCTGGGCAGGAAGCGGGATCCTGATGAACACACCCCGGTATGACTCCTTAAACTTTTCAGGCAGGAAATGAATAAGATAGCCTGCAGCCATCAATGAGAATGCGCCTGCATATGCAGGAAAGATGACATTGAATGAAGCAGGCATAAAGTTTCCAAATATCTGCCTCAGCATCAGTGCCACACTGTGCATATCCGGAGCTCTGAAAAAGATCCAGCAGAAGCTTACAAACTGGAAGGTGAGAAAGATCGATACCGCCTTCCTGAACCATCCCTTAGAAGTCCTTTCACCAAAAATGAAAGTAAAGATCCTGTTAATTACGAGTCCTGTACCATGAAGACCTCCCCAGATAATGAACCTCAGATTTGCACCGTGCCACAGTCCTCCAAGCAGCATTGTGATCATCAGGTTTATGATGGTCCGGATCCTCCCTTTCCTGTTTCCTCCAAGGGATATGTAAAGATAATCCCTGAGCCACTGTGATAATGAAATATGCCATCTCTTCCAGAAATCTGAGATGTTTACAGCCTTATACGGGGAGTTGAAGTTCAGGGGCAGCCTGAACCCGAGGATCAGGGCAATTCCTATTGCAATATCGGTATAACCTGAAAAATCACAGTATATCTGAAGTCCGTACCCGTAAACAGCCATCAGGTTTTCAAATCCGGAATAGACCGACGGGACGTCAAAAATTCGATCTACCAGATTGACTGCTATAAAATTGGAGATTATTATTTTTTTGATCAGTCCCTTCGATATCATAAAAAGCGCATGACTGAATTCCCTCTGGGTAACCCTGAACTCCTGGTAGATCTGTGGAATGAAAACTGACGCCCTTACTATCGGTCCGGCAACAAGATGCGGGAAAAATGACACGTAGAACCCAAAATCAATTATGTTCCTGACGGGCTCCATCTTCCTCCGGTAGACATCAATGGTATAGCTGAGTGACTGGAAAGTAAAGAAGGAGATCCCTACAGGGAGAATAATATAACTTATGTCGAATGATGTACCAAGGATTGAATTGGAGAAAGCCGAGAGGATATCAACAACTTTAAATTGAGTGCCAAAAATGCTGTTTATGGATTCAATAATGAATCCGGTGTATTTAAAATATCCAAGGAGCCCGAGATTTGAAATTATGCTTAATAGCAGAAAGAATTTTCTTGCTGCCTTTTTTTCCGACCTGTGTATCAGAAGGCCGCATGTAAAGTCAACAACTGTAATGAAAATAAGGATGAACAGGAAAAAACCTCCTGTTTTGTAGTAAAAGAAGAGGCTGACCAGGAAAAGATACAGGTTTCTCAAGACCAGGCGCCTGTAGAAAACGCTGTAAAGGAGAAGAACTATCAGAAGGAAGATCCAGAATGCGGGTGCAGTAAATATGAAAGGTTTATCAGGATTATAGTTGAATATACCGGTGATCATCTGACGGTACCATGTCTGGTTTTCTTCAGCCGCTGTTTGATCAGCAGCATTTACTGCTATTGCAGAACTCTCAGAATTGTAACCGGCTGGCACTATTGAAGCTGAAATGGTGTCTTTCATCGATGGCATTCTAGTGCCTGATTTTTTCATCGTGAAAAGCTCCGACATCATCATCCTGCCAAGAGTATCGGCGCCCTGATCAGTAAAATGGACATAATCCTTCTTGGCAAGCGGCGGATTCATGTTGAACCATTTAATTATCGACGACTGTCCTCCCATTGCCCTGAGGGCATCCCAGAACAAGACATCCCATTCCTGTGAAGCTGTCTTTTGAGCATCGATTATTCCCTGTATATTAGGATAGGATACTATTTTGTCTTCCTCGCTATATGCCATATCGGTCAGTCCGACAACAATAATGCTGGTTCCCGGGGCAACTTCTTTAAGAAGTGCGAGCTGACGTGAAAGACCCTTCTGATAGTATGTATAATCCCTTCTGATGTTTC
>JAUZNW010000028.1 GCA_030706785.1 Bacteroidota bacterium
AACGGCGTGATGCAGCCTTTTCTGTCCGAAGTTCCTCCATAAGGGATCGCAATCCGGATCCCGCAAGGCGGGATGAGGATGGCAATCCTGTTGATTTACCCCCAACCCCCCAGGGGGGGCTCTCCCATCGGAATAATTGGAAGTCAACCCTTCCTGGGTTGAAAAACATTGTGGTTCTGTCTGCCCGGGGTGAATCCCGGGCTTTTTCTGCAGCTCCCCGGGATTGTTTTATAGTTTTTCCTTTTCCCACTTTTTGTACTTCGTGTATGCCAGAACCGACAAGCCGAAAAGTACAAGAACAGCTATATACACGAACGACGGCACCGGAACGGCATCACCACCGGCATAGGAATGCAGGCCTGACAGATAGTAATTAACACCGAAATATGTCATCAGGACCGAAGAAAAACCGAAAAGCGAGAGGAGGTTGAAAGTATAGATATCCTTCATCCCGGGTATTGTCCGTGAATGTGTGACCAGAGTATAAACGACTATTGTAATCAGCGACCATGTCTCCTTGGGGTCCCATCCCCAGTATCTTCCCCACGATTCATTTGCCCACACTGCTCCAAGAAAGGTACCTATTGTAAGGAAATAAAGACCGAGCACAAGTGTCCTGAAATTGATGACCGTCAGTTCATCTACAGTTTTCGATATCCTTTCTATATTATTCCTGTTTGACAGTGAAATAAGTATCATGATTATTATCCCAAGGATTGCCCCAAGTCCGAGGAATCCATAGCTGCCGGTTACCACCGACACATGCAGGGTAAGCCAGTAGGATTTAAGCACCGGAACAAGATTTGTTATCTCGGGGTCCATGAAGCTAAGGTGTGCTACCATAAGCGTCATTCCTGCAAGCACTGCAGTTGCCGACAATGCAAATGCTGATTTACGGCTGAAGATGAATCCGGCAAGCAGGGTAACCCAGGAAATGAAAATCATTGATTCATAACCGTTGCTCATGGGAGAATGACCTGCAATATACCAGCGGATCCCGAGTCCGAAGGTATGCAGAAGGAATCCGGCAAAAAGAATCCAGCCAAGGATCCTTACAAAAAGAGAAATGTTCTTTGTTCCTTTTATAACTCCCACTATCAGCCCGATCAGCATGAGCAGACCGATCGTGGCATAAAACGGGAACAGGCGCTCAAAGATCATAAGCTTGTAGTACAGGATCTCAGCCTTTGTCTTTGATTCAGCCGGAAGGTTGTACTTTGCAAATTTCTTCTGGTAATCGGCGATTGATGCTGTTATCTGCCTTGCCGCTGCAGAATTGTTTGTCCGTAATGCTTCGGCAAACATCGGTATTATGTTCCTGAGGTAAAGTGAATCTTCCCTGCTCACAGCTGATTTAATTGCCTCATCAGGCGATCCCCAGGTATGCAATTCATCCCTGAGGGGGAAGACTTTCATAAATCCGCCAGTATAGATCAGATAGAGGATATTAACCCTCTCATCAACTTTCATTATTTCCTTGTCCAGCTTGGTTCTGGCACCCGGGGCTTTGGCGTATACCTTGCTGACATCATCCGACAATTTATATGATCCCCCGTTTTCAAAGCTGACGAGGTCAGCGAATGATGCCATATTGCCTATGATGCCGAGATGGTCCTGAAGGGCCCTGTTCGAGACCCTTATCAATGGAACGCTCTTCCAGTTATCAAAGTCGAGATACAAACCGAGAAATACCTGCATCGATGTCAGTCCTTCGAACCTGTTTTCACGTGTGACCTTCCTCAAAATATCATTGCTGAGGGCATACAGCGGCTTCGTCCTACCTTTCTGATCCTGTACAAGCACCCTGCCGAACTCATCTGCCGGCGCCTTATCAGGTATAAGTTTCTGTCCGCTTGCATTTCCAGGTCCTGATACCATCATCAGTGTAACGATCAGCGGGACAGCTTTTCTCAGTGATGAGCTCCAGAATCCCGGAGTAACCGTATTGAAAGCAGATTTCCTGTTAATGATCGAAAGGATAATGAAAAGGAACAGAAGGGCGTAACCGGTATAGGTAACCTTCATACCTGCCGGGTCGTGATTCACCGACAGGATAGTGCCTTTTTCATCCGGATCATAAGACGACTGATAGAACCGGTAGCCTTTGTATTTTAATATGTTATTCATAAAAATTTCAAAAGGCTTCTGTATTCCTGCGGTCCTGTCATTCAGGATGACGTTGCTCCTGTATCCGGAGGGGCTGCTTGAGCCGGGATATCTTTCGAGTATGAAATCCCTGAGCATGATGCTGAACGGAAGCCTTGTTTCAGAAGAACCATAACTGATCTCTATTGTCCTGTCACCGATCTTAGCTGCGGCTGAAGCATGGATATCCGACTCCTTGTCCCACAGCCAGATCTCCTTTGATGGTACATTCTCTGATCTCAGCCTGAAAAGAAATGCATTTCTTCCTGTGTCGTGGCTCTTCCTGTCGACACTTACTGCTTCCAGTGTCCCTTTAACGGACATCTGCTGAGACACCATCCTGAGTCCATTAACTGCAAGGACCTGCATCGGTTTAAACGCTTCGGTTATGCCTGAATCGACCTTTGAAGTTTCCTGGGTCATCATGTTCGTCCGATCGGAAGGGAATACCGCTGTAGCATAAAATGAGGCGGAATCATGAGAAAAGGTAATGTCTGCTCGTTGTGCCGGATCGAGACCGATTGAGATCCCGTTGATAATCTTCGATTCTCCATCCTTCAGTGTAACAATCTCCTGTTTAGTACTGTCCATCACAAGCAGGGATATTACGGGCGAACCATCCGGGGAATCTGATATGACCTCAGTTGCGTTCGGCAGGATCTTGTCAAGCGTGATCTCATATTCCCTGCCGTCAAGACTCAGCTTTTTCCTGTAGTTTGCTGCTGACGACGAGCCCATAAAATACTTCTCTGCAGTTGATGTGAGGATGTTCCCGTCTTTATCAGAGATCCTGTACCCCAGGTATTTATCACTTGAATAACAAAGGTATTCCTCGTGTCCTTCCCGTATATGGATAGTTCCCTCCCAGCCGGTATATCTTGTCAGTGCTGCTCCTGCGATCATAAGAACGAATGACATATGGAACAGGAAGACAGTGAATTTCGACCTTCTGTACAGCTTCTGTACAACCATCTGTCCCGTCGCATTTACTGCAAGAAGCAGCAGTATCAGCTCAAACCATCTTGTATCGTAAACGAAGTTATAGGCAGCAGAAGAGCCGAAATCATTCTCAACGAATGTGGCAACAGCCATTGAAACTGCGAAAATGAACAACAGCACTCCCATGAGGACGGGAGAGAAAAAGAATTTCAGTACTTTCATAAAACAAAACTGTTTAAGTTAAGGGCCGGGTAAACAGGGTTCATCCTTTCTCCGAGATCATTGTCAGCATGTTCCTGTCAATAATCCTGATCGCCGAAGCAGTGGAACTGATCACCCCCGACTCCTCCATGTCGCGTAAAATCCTGACCACACTTTCCTTGGCCATATTCGTCATTTCGCCCAGTTCTTTCCTCGACAGGATCATTTCATATTCGTCTGCATGAAAGACCTCATCTGCAAAATAAAGCAAAACTTCCGCAAGCCGTCCGGGCATTTTTTTCTGGGCCAGGTTTACCATCCTTGTGTGTGACCTGAGCGATTTGGTGCTTATATCCTTAAGAAGATCTTCAGCGAAATCACCATTCACTTTTACCAGATGCCTTAAGATATCGAAATGGACAAAACACGCCTGAACAAATGTTATTGCCGCAACAGAATAGGTGTATCTGAGGTTGACATACGCACCGGGACCCATGATCAGACGGCCAGGCTGGGCAATGCTCATAATAAAATTACGTCCTTTCAGGCCTTCAATATATGTTTTAGCAATACCTGAGGCAAGGAAGAGCGCGTTTGAAGCAGGAGATCCCTGCTTGATCATTATCTCTCCCGGCTTAAATACCGCCTCATACCTGTTGTCATTGATCATTTGCAGCTCGCCCGTGCCAAGATGCTGAAAACCAATCCATCTTACAGGGCATGATTCACAATTGATTATATTGTTCTTTTCCGGCATTTGTCTAAACAATGCTAATTGAAATTAGGTCTACTTATAGAGATTTGCACACTTAATTTGCAAATATCGCTGAATTAATTGATATTTATCAACGGTATGCTTTATATCTATCAATTCCGGATATTGTAAATAGCATATTTACTGTTAAATAATTAACAAACCCCATTTGGTAAATTGCACAGAAAAATCCATCTAAAAAACAAATTATGAAAAAGTTCCGGGTATTATTCTCAGTTTTATTATCGGCTGCATTTCTTATTTCAGCATGTGAAGGACCAATGGGTCCTCCGGGAGCGAACGGAAAGGATGGTGCGGATGGAAAGGACGCAAATGAAACCTGTAAACTCTGTCATAACAATAATGTCGTTCAGGCAAAAGAGGTTGAATTTCAGATTTCCAAGCACAAATACGGAGAAGTAGCTTTTGAGGAGGCAGGTACTCCCGGTTGTGCTCCATGTCATCTATCGGAAGCCTTCAAATATGTCTGTGCGAATAATGTCCCGTCAACGTTCACCCTCAATACGACTACCGGAAAATACTCTAATGATTTTGTGGCTACAGCCATGACGGCGTTTGGAGACCTTACTTGCTCAACCTGCCACAGCAGCCTGCATACGAATTATGAATCAACTGATTTCATGCCGCTGACAACCACCGCAGCAGTTCCGATGAACATGTGGAAAGGCACAAAAACCATCAACCTTACACAGGACAACAGCTTTTCAAATCTTTGTGTCAAATGTCATCAGCCAAGGCCTCTGACGACCAGTACAACACTTTCAAACGGAGATGTAATTGATTATAATGCACTTGCCAGCAACCCCTCCACCATTTTTTACGACAGCAGCGTGGGAAATGCCACACCGAACAAGGTAGTTCCGTCATACAGATTCCATGTTCATTACGGGACTGTCGGAGCAATATTCGCCGGCCAGGGCGGAGTCCAGTTCTCCGGAACACTTGCTTATGAAAATTCAGCACATACCACGGCTGCATCATGCCAGGACTGCCATATGACCACCCTGTCAGGAAGGGCAGGCGGACACACTTTCTCAGCACTGGGAAATTTCAACGGGTGCAATGTTGCAGGCTGCCACTCAACAGCAATCACCTCTTCATCAACAACCTTCTGGAAGAACCCGAGAGCCGACATACAGGCTTTGCTTAACAGTCTGGCTGCAAAGATCAATTCAGTCGGAGGAGGAACGGATATACTCCACAGCGATCCAAGTACTGATACTAACCTCTGGGCAGGACTTACAACCGGGAACTATGACGGCTATCTGAATATTTATGATCCGGGCACAAATCCGGGTGGTGTATGGAGAAACCCTGCCCCGGCCGGCACCTGGACCCAGGCACAGAAGGATACGAACAGCGCTCTGCCTTTATTCCCTTCGCTTAACAATGCAATGATGGGATCAATGATCAATTTCCAGCTTTGCCTGAGGGAATTCAGCCTTGGAATACATAATTACAAATACACCAAAGCTCTGCTCCAGAATTCACTTGATGCCCTGACGGCTGCAGGAGTTTAAAACAGACAAGCTTCATTTTACAAAACAAAAAGGAGAGCAGGTATCGCTCTCCTTTTTTATTGGCTTTTACTGTTGCGCCTTAAAATAAAAACTAACACAGAGTGCACTGAGAAGACACAATTTGTCCCGCCGGAGGCGGGAGAGTTACACAGAGCTGTGAGATGAAACATCTGTTGAACTCCGTGTCCTGATGGCTATCGGGACTCTGTTGTTATTTGTGTAGCTAAAAATTATTTTTTGAACGTTCTCATGTAATTGACGATATTCCAGATATCATCATCAGCAAGCTTTCCTTCATATTTCGGCATCTCCCCTCTTCCGCTTTTGGTTTTGTAGAAAAGTTCTCCGTCAGCCTGATCCTGGAATGCTGGTTTGGAAAAATCGCCGGTAGATTCTTTAAGGGCTCTTGCCTTAACACCATCGCCCAATCCTGTTTTCCCGTGGCATGATGCGCAGTTCTTTGTATAAAGAGCCATGCCCGCCTTGTTGCTTGCATCTCCCCTGGCAACAGGATTCTTCATTGTTTTGAAATTGTCGGGAACGACCCAGGGCTTCGGCTGAGCAGCTAGATTAAGTGTGAACACGGAAAGCACCATGACTGCCATGGAACCGATCATAATTCTCTTGAATGTTTTCATGATTTTGTTTTGGTTTTTAGTTAATTATATCAATTATCGTGCAATTTCCCAGGGTTTTGAGTAATTACTTACATCTAACTAATTATCTGATTGATAATCAATCGTCCTCAGATTCATGGTAACCTGAAAGCATACTTTTAAAAAGTGAAGTTGGCTTTGCGCCCAGCGTACAGGTATAGATATGAACGATCATGAACAATGAAATCAAAAATCCAACCGTAATATGCAAAATATCTGTGATAATCATACCACTTACTCCAAGGAATCTGGTGATGACGGTTTCCGGGAAAAGCAATCCTGAACCCGTTATTATCATCATGGGAACAGCGACATACATTGCGAGGACATAGGTAAGTTTCTGGAGCGGATTGAATTTTTCCTCAAGCGTTACAGGGAACGGATGCTTCTCACCCCTGAACATTCCCCAGGCATAAAACCTGAACTGTTTTCCAAGATCTGACAGAAAATTCTCCCTTTTTATCCTGTAATATTTGCCGTTCCCGGTAAAAATATTTCCTGCAAGGAACAAGAAATAGCTTATTATCAGAAGTATTGCAGCGATATTATGCCATTTTACAGCCCTGCCGAATCCTACTATAAGCGCATTTTCATGCCCTCCTGTATACTGCATGCTGATTCCAGTGATCATCAAGGTAATAACCAGGATTGCATTGAACAGATGCCACAATCGTACCCAGACCGGATATAAATACATTTTCTCCTGTTTTATTTTCGGATTATCCTGAAATATATGTGCAAAATTACAATAACTGCCACAATTCCAAGTATTACGAGGCTAAGCAAGTTCAGAAATTCATTCCTGTTAGCGCCGATCACATAAGACTGGTTAAGAATAATGCCATTATAAAATCCGTATCTCCTCTGCTCTTTTGACTGGAACTTATAAAGAGTTGACATAAGGAGGGAATTTTTTGAATGGCACTCATTGCACTTCTTTACTGCCTGTGCCCCGGGCAGTATAAGATGTGAAACAAGGACGGTATCGCTGACTGCTGTATGGCACTCGATGCACCTGACATTCCTGAAGTGTGTTTCCTGGTTCGGCAACCAGTCATGTTTCCGGACTATATTTATTTCCTCCCTGTCGGTAAGCAGCTTAAAACGGTCATAATTGGCATGGCACTGAAGGCAAATGTTATTATCGTAAACGATTGTCTCCCTGATATCCTCACTGTTTCTTATACTGATCCTGTAATCATGCGGCCCATGGCATTTCCAGCATGTGAACCCCTCATTTTCCAGTTTATAGTGAACGCTTTTCTGATACTGGGCCTGGATTTCCTCAAAATTGAACCTGGCAAATTTTTCATCACCTCCATGACAGTCGAGACAATTGAACATCTGTTCCATCCTGAGCTTACCATTATGGGGGAAATTCACATAATCGGCCGAATGGCAGTCAATACAACTAAAGTCCTTATGATTTGCCTTATAGAACTTATCCCTGTCTATTATCAGTTCCGAATACATCAGGGCCTTTATATTATGCCCGAGATTCTCATTCAGGTATTCATACTGGTTCTGCCCATGACACTTAAAGCACCTTTCATTATCTTTGTAATAAGGTGATTTATATGTTGTTGTGTCATTAATCATATTATTTTCCGTTTTGGCTCCGGATGAAAAAAGTGAAGCAGGAATAAAAAAAGCTCCAAAACAGAAAGCAATCCAGGTTGACTGCATTGAATTTCAGAATTAAATTCAGAATCTGACCGTAATATTGAAACCTATAAGATAATCACCTTTTCTGAAATCGTTCGTATTGAAAACAAGATTTCTCTGATTGATTATCTGGGAATAATTAGCGGCGAATATCTGGAATGTATGGGTAGCGGTACCTATTTCCCAGCCAACAGAAAGATTCGGCTGGGGTTGCCTGTCAAGGTCCTGTTTTGTAAGAAGCTGGTCATACTCAAGCAGCAGGGCATGAGATCCGAACAGCGCCAATCTTGCACCTGCCGATAATCCGAAATTAAGGTTTTTGTACTTTGAAACTTCCGAATACTGTGGAACCGAGTTGAAATAAACGAGGGAAGGTGCTAATTGGAATGAAAATTTATCATTGAATTTACGTGCCAGTATGACCTGTGTAAAATATGATATCCTGTGAATGTCCCTGTAACTTTCCACAGGTCCGAATGCCTCTTTCCGCTCCAGGTCAAGAACTACATTACCATAATATGACAGAGATACCGGCATGCTGTTATCCTCAGTCTGCTGAAGGATCAGGTATTTCCACTGGATATCCTGAAGCTTATAGTCCTTGGTAGTCCCGATCCCTACCATTATCCTGTCGGTTATGCCATAATTCAGTCCAAGGCGGGTGTTCGCCGCTCCGTAGATCCCGAATATATTGTGATAGTTTTCAATCAGGCTGAACCTGTGCTGAATCTGCAGTTCAATGCCACCCTTGTAGGGAGTAGCGACTGTCTGGTTGTCAATAAGAGTTCCCGTGCCGAATGTGAATCTTACGGGTTTGGATTTTTCTTTTGCTGGAGCTTCTTCCTGAGCCGATAAAGAAACAGAGAATAAACAAAGAAGCAATAACGTCAGGATTTTATTCATGGTTTTTAGGGTTCTTCTCATTTTATGACATTTTATCAGATTTTATGTTCACTAGTTGTTCCCTGCTCCCTGCTGAATCCATGTGAGTATCAGCTGTTTTTCAGCCGGAAGGGTGAATGAGTAATGACTGCTGCTGGTGATTTGCTTATAAAGCCTGCTGTTTTCCGCCGGCAGGTTCACATAAAATCCTGTCCTTAGTGATGCATAGGAATAGCCTTCCCTCAGATCAGGATTCCGTGATCCGTTGTGGCATGTAATACAGTTTGCCGTGAATATCGGCTGGATCTGTGATTTAAAGTGTACTGTATCGGCTGAATTGACTTCCGGGATTATTGCAGCATATTTTTCACAGCTCGAAAGCAACGCCAGCCCTGTCAAAATTAAAAGCACAACCAGTGACGTCAGCGATGATCTCTTCTTCAGATTCATGGTCCTCCTATTGTTAATTCTTTAACAAAGATATCTGATAATACTGATTAATAGAATATTACATGCCTGATTTTTAATGTACATTTAGTGCTTTTTAGCATGCGGAAAATTGATCTAAATCATCGCATGAAGTGATTTTTATTCTGTTGATAATTTTATTATGATTTTGATGAAACCATAATAATCTGAGGTAAACTTAAACATTTCCCGGATATTCACCTGATCTGTGTAGACAAAGCATTAGCTTTTCACTGATTTTCTGACACTTACTGCGTAAACACCTTTTGAGTTGAAATTGTTTTGTCTTAGATTTGAGTTAAAATTATTTGGTCCACGGCATGAATCACAGGTTCTCTTTAAGGAGATATTTAATATCTGTTTTAATCTTTTGTGCATTTTGGTTTTCTTCCTTTGGCCAGGGAACCCAGATTGACTTTAATTCAATACCCAAACAGGGAACGATACTCATCAATGCTCATATGGATGATGACGTCATCTGGATGCTTCCGTTCTGGAGAATTTCAGAAAAGTTCATCGAAGGGGCAATGCCGGTAACACCAAAATACAGAACTATAGTTCAGCAGGCCCAGGAATTCATGAACAGCAACGGATACAACATAGCGTATGAACCAAACTGGTTCACTCCGTGGGATGATATAACCGATACTGAATATACTGAATACTACCTGGGAGCAAACCCTTCGTACAACTACCTGGTGAATGATCATCTTGAAACGCGGCTCTTTAACAATACAACTGACCTTTCAAGGTTTGAGATCAACAAGATGAAAGCAAAGCTTGAGCAATATTTTGCCGATCCGTCTATGGCAAGGGTGATCACTCACAATAACTGGGGTGAATACGGGCATAAGCATCATGTTGGGGTAAATAAGGCGGTAAGGGAACTTGCAGTCAAATACCGCAAGGATGTCTGGATGCTTGGTTGTGATAACGGGGTCTTTGTTGATGTAACTGTGCCAAACGGTATAACATGGAGCTATGGAAGCTTTAATCAACCTGATCTTTATACTGGGATAAGAACTATTTATGAGAATATCGGGCGCTGGACCTGGTACACTGACAGGGTACCTTCAGGAGATCATAAATTCATAAAAATAGTCGATGCAGGAAGCGATAAATCCTATATACTTAAAGGTGATGAAATAACTTATCCAGGTGAGGCCCAGGCAGAACCGGGTGCATACATATTTGACGGCGATGACGATTATATGACGTTAAAAGGGAACAATTATCCCTCATTCACGATCTCTATGAGGATAAGACCTGATGAGATAAAGAATATGGACATAGCTGACATGGCCGAATATCCGGGATCATCAAAATATGACAGGAATCTGATCCTGAATCGTGACGGCAACATCACAGCCCGTATCTTTGACGGTAATTCAGAGGTAACAACTTCATCGACAAAAATTTCAGCCGGAACCTGGTCACATGTTGCTATAACTTCCAATGGCACCAACCTTGTTTTGTATGTTAACGGACTGCGCGACAAAACCATCAGTACGGGAACAGCAATCACAAACTACTCGACACCTGAATTCGTCCTTGGTCTGGCAACTGAGACCAGCTCCTGCTTTAAGGGACAGATAAACAATGTGAAGTTCTTTGATCATGCCCTAACAGAGAGTGAAATAGCTGCATTGAGCGGTATGGTTTATACGATCACTTCAAGCGCAGGGACAGGTGGAACCATTGATCCGAACGGAGCAACAAAGGTGAGTATCGGGACTGATAAGACCTATACCATAACCCCCGGTACCGGTTATAAAATCTCAAATGTTCTTGTCGATAATGTTTCGGCCGGAGCGATCCCTACATATACATTTAACTATATCACTTCTGATCATACAATTTCAGCGACTTTTGAACCCACCGTAACATATACGATTACGGCCAGCGCTGCAACGGGTGGTTCTATAAATCCTTCCGGCGCCTTTGTGGTAAATGAGGGAGCCAATCAGACCTTTTCAATAAAGCCAGACCTCGGATTCAAAGTTTCTGATGTAAAAATTGATGATATCTCGGTAGGGGCAGTGTCCTCCTACACCTTCAGCAATGTCGCGGCAAATCATTCGATCACTGCACTCTTTGATTCAACACCAACTTACACCATAACTGCAACTGCAGGTACCGGAGGTTTGGTGTCTCCCGGAGGAATATTGACCCTGAATGAAGGATCTAATCAGGTATATTCAATAACCGCCGGCCAGGGTTATAAGATCTCAGATGTCAGGGTCGATGATGTTTCAGCCGGAGCCTTATCCTCCTATACCTTCAGTAACCTTACTGCCAATCATACGATCTCGGCAACTTTTGAAATAATCACTCTTACCCTGACCAGCAGTGCCGGATCGGGTGGCTCAATAAATCCGTACGGAACAGTTACAGTCAACTACGGAACTTCACAAACTTTTTCAATGGTGCCTGATGAAGGTTATCAGATCTCTTCCGTCCTGGTTGATAATGTTCCGGAAGGAGCACCTTCTTCATACACATTCAATTATATCATAGCTTCCCATACAATCAGCGCAAGTTTTGCACCTAGGACATTCACGATCACTTCAAGCGCCGGAACCGGAGGTTCAGTTACGCCATCAGGCAGTAATACAGTCACTTATGGCGGAGGCCGGACTTTCACAATTTCAGCAAATACAGGTTATAATATTTCCGATGTTAAAATCGACAACGTTTCAGTTGGTGCTATTTCAGCCTACACCTTCAGTAATGTTACAGCTGACCATACAATTTCTGCAACCTTCTCGCAGATAACCTTTACAATCACAGGCAGTGCAGGAACGGGAGGATCAATCAGTCCATCCGGAGATGTTTCTGTCGGATATGGCTCAAGCCGTACTTTCACAATAAGTCCGGGTTTTGGCTATCAGGTTTCGGATGTAAAGGTGGATAATGTCTCTGTCGGTGCCGTTACATCCTATACCTTTAATAATGTAACAACAGCACATACTATTGCTGCAACTTTCATAACTGCTACATACAGCTTAGTCAGCAGTGCCGGTACAGGAGGGACAATTGATCCGGCAGGAACCATAACCGCAACTCACGGAACAAGCCGTTCCTATACAATCACACCTGATACAGGCTACGAAATTTCGGATGTGAAGGTTGATAACGCTTCAACAGGAAAAGTCGCAACCTATACTTTCAGCAACATTACAGCAAATCATGCCATCTCAGCCACTTTCGCAGTACTGACATTTACCATCTCTGTCAGTTCCGGGACAGGCGGGACAATTTCACCCAACGGGAACAATATAGTCAACTACGGAACAGCCCGTACTTTCAACATCACTCCCAATACAGGATATCATATCCTTGATGTAAAGGCAGACTATAATTCAGTGGGTCCGGTTTCAACATACACTTTCAGCAATGTGACCGGTAATCATACCCTCACTGCAACTTTTGCCATCACAACCTATGTTGTAACCGCAAATGCAGGTGCAGGAGGCTCAATAAATCCGGCCGGAGTATCGACAGTCGATTACGGATCAAATTTAATATTCACAATAACTCCCGGAACCGGATTTAATATTTCCGATGTCAGAGTCGATAATACCTCAGTAGGAGCAGTTTCGGAATTCACCTTCAGTAACGTTACTTCCGATCATTCAATTTCAGCAGCTTTCAGCCCCATTATATTCCAGATCAAGGGGAGCTCCAAACCCGGAGGCACAATAAGTTCACCGGGGATAATCACAGTTAATTACGGGACCAGCATGGTTTACTCCATTATCCCTGATGCCGGTTATCAGGTTGCCGATGTGATCGTGGACAATAAATCTGCCGGCCCCCTGACTGAATATACTTTTAACAGCGTAACAGAGAATCATACAATCTCAGCATCATTTTCAAAAATCATTCTGACGATCACATCCTCAAAAACAACAGGAGGTTCAATAAGCCCTGATCAAGCCGTTTCCGTTGAGTGGGGTTCGAATCAGTCCTATACTTTTGCTCCGGATCACGGATTCAAAATTTCGGACGTTAAAATTGACGGGATCTCCGTGGGAAGCGTTTCATCGTATAATTTCACCAACATAACAGCTAACCATACCATTTCTGTAGTTTTCACACTTATCCCCTCATACTCAATAACAGCAGAATCAGGAGAAGGAGGGGCAGTCAGCCCTGAAGGCAGGGAAACCCTGTTCGAGGGTGCCGATCAGACCTATACGATCATACCGGTTGCCGGCTACAGGATACAGGATGTCCTGGTGGATAATAAATCGGTGGGTATTGTTTCGGAATATACCTTCACAAATGTCAATTCAAATCACACTATAACAGCGTTGTTTACTACAAGGATTGAAGTAGTTACATATCCGAATCCATTTATCAGTGATTTTAATATAATGATCTTATCACCTGACGGAATGATGTTCGACATGTCGGTGGCAGACATGTACGGCAAGATAATTTTTGTCCGCAAAAAGGTTCCGGGAAACTCAGTGATGCCCGTAAATCTACAGGTCTCCCAGGGATTTTATTTTATCAGGTTCTACAACAACGGTAAAAGAGTTGCAGTAATGAAGATATTCAAATCCTGATCTGACAGGAGTATTTAGAATTTATAAGAGTTATCCTCAATAAGCTTATCAGCTATCCTTCTTCTCGCGTTCTTAATATTGATTCCCCTGACTTTTGTCAGAGCCTCAGCTGCCTTGATCAGTTTCCGGGAGGAATCTTCAGTAGCGAATGAGAAGATGGCATCCTGCGATAACTTCCTGATCCTGTCTGCTGCATCATAAACAAATATGTCGAGAATATCCCTGTAAACAGCGAGGCTGCCTCCTTTGATTGATTCAAGCTTTTCGACCCTAAGGGCAAGAGATTCGGACATATATGCATCAGTCATCATGTCGGCAATATTGTTCATGACCTCCTGCTCATTAACCAGGCTCTTATCAAACTGTTTCACTGCTCCGTGTATGCAAAGAAGGATGACTTTCTTGAAGTTCCTGATATATCTTATCTTTTCCCCGAAATAGGATTCACCACTGGCAGGAGATCCTTCAAGATTGTCAATGCTGTTAAAAAGATTCTCAGCTTCACCGAAGAGGTTGAAATCACCTTTCATTGCACGCTTCATGGCAGTATCGGATACCAGCAGGCGGTTGATCTCGTTTGTTCCTTCAAATATCCGGTTGATCCTCGAATCACGATAACCCCTCTCCACCGGCAACTCTGCCGAATAGCCCATACCACCATGTATCTGTACCGATTCATCTACAACATAGTCAAGCATTTCTGATCCGGCGACCTTCATCATGGCAGCTTCAACGGCATAGTGACTGATGGCATCAATGGCTGCCCTGCTTTTATCGCTGCATTCAGTCTTGTATTTTTCCATCAGGTCATCTATATCCTTTGAAACCCTGTAAACGGCTGATTCTGTAGCAAAAAGGCGTATGACCTGTTCTGCTAGCTTGTATTTGATTGCCCCGAAGGTCGAAATGAGAACACCAAACTGCTTGCGCTCATTGGCATATTTTACCGATTCATTAATCGCTTTTTTGGCTGTACCAAGGACATTTGCCCCCAGCTTGAGCCTCCCCATATGAAGTATGCTCAGCGCGATCCTGAATCCCTCTCCCCTTTTCCCGAGGAGATTTTCCACGGGAACCTTCACATCATTAAAAAATATCTGTGCTGTCGAGGATCCCTTTATCCCCATTTTATGTTCATCAGGACCTATCACTACGCCGGGGTAATTGCTCTCGATAATAAACGCTGACAGGACACGGTCGTTGTCGATCTTCGCAAACACAACAAGGGTGTCTGCGAAGCCTGCATTCGTTATCCACATTTTCTGCCCGTTGATTATATAGTATTTCCCGTCTACGGAGAGCTTTGCATTTGTTTTGCCGGAATTGGCATCACTCCCGGCACCCGGTTCTGTAAGGCAGTAAGCGCCAAGCAGCTCACCTGTTGCAAGCTTTGTTACATACCGCTGTCTCTGGTCTTCATTGCCGTAATACAGAATCGGCAATGTGCCGATTCCGCAATGGGCCATGTATGCAACTGAAAATGAATAACCTGCACCTAGGGTTTCAGCAGCGAGCATCTGGGTAACAAACGACTGGCCGAATCCACCATATTCTTCAGGCACCGAAATTCCCATCAGTCCAAGCTCTCCCGATTTCTTCAGCATGCTTTTCATCAGTTCCCTGTCACTTTTTTCAACAGCTTCCATGTTCGGGTATACCTCAGCTTCAAGAAAATCCCTGCAGGACCGGGCTATCATTTTCTGCTCGTCATTGAATTCCTCGGGAATAAAAATATCCTTTGGTTCAATCTCACTTACAAGGAATTCTCCGCTTTTCAAGACTTTTCTGGATTCCATATTGATTACCTTAAATAATTAATTCACAATTTGAGGTCCCCTTCCGGGGGATTCAGGGAGCGCATGTCATCCCATCGATTCAGCAATCAGCTCAGCAATATCCAAATTCCTGATTTCCTGTTCTTTATTTTTATATTTCAATCCATCAGTCATCATTGTCATACAGAATGGACAGGCTGTGGCGATTATCTCAGCGCCTGTAGCAAGGGCATCCTCAGTTCTTTCGATAAAGACCTCTTTATTTCCTTTTTCAGCCTCCTTGAACATTTGTGCACCTCCAGCCCCGCAGCATAAAGCAAAACTTTTATGCCGCTCCATCTCTGTAAAGTTACTTGTTACAGTCTTTACTATCTCCCGTGGTTCGGAGTAAATATCATTTGCCCTGCCAAGATAGCAGGGATCATGATAAGTTATCCTTGCCTCTGCAAGGGATTTTCCATTGAGTTCAAGCTTCCCGGCTTCTATATTTTCAGAAATGAACTGAAGATAGTTTACAACCTCATAGCTGCCTCCAAGATCCGGATATTCATTTTTGAAAACATTGAAACAGTGAGGACATGTGGTTATGATCCTTCTAACACTATAACCTTTAAGTATCTCAATTACCTGCAATGCCTGCATCTGGAAAAGCATTTCATTGCCTGCTCTCCTTGCCGGATCCCCGTTGCATGTCTCTTCCATGCCAAGTACTGCATAGCTGATATTCAGTTTGTTGAGTATCCTGGCAAATGACCTCACGACTTTTTTATACCGGTCGTCAAACGCCCCTGCACAACCCACCCAGAAAAGGTACTCCGGCTTTTGACTGCGTGCGGCCATGTCGGCCATTACCGGAACTTCAAATCCCAGGTCTTTTGTCCAGTTCAGCCTGTCTTCAGGAGAATACTGCCACGGAGCTCCGTTGTTCTCAATATTGCTGAAAACACTCTTCAGCTCACCCGGAGCTGATGCTTCTTCAAGCACAAGATACCGGCGCATATCGACTATCAGTGAAGGATGGTTGATATTTATCGGACATTCCCTGGCACATGCATTGCATGTAGTACAGGCCCAGAGCTCCTCTTCGGTTATATAATCCCTCAGCAATGAGCGGTTATCATTGAAATCACGTCCGTTTTTTATCATCAGGGGGCCCTTCTCCTTCATCCTTGCACGAAGGTCCATCATTACTTTGCGAGGTGATAATTTCTTTCCAGTAATATTGGCAGGGCACACAGCAGTGCATCTGCCACACTCGGTGCATGATAGTGAATCGAAATAGTTTTTCCATGTCGCGTCTTCAGCATCCTTAATACCGAACCTTTCCGGAAATGCTTCAGACGGCGATGCAGTAAAAGCAGTGGCAGGATCGAGCATCAGCCTCACTTCCCTGGTGATGTTTTCCATATTGGCCAGCTTCCCAAGCGGCTCAAGCCTTGAAATGAAGACGTTGGGCACCGACATGAAGACATGGAAATGCTTGGAATAGGGTAAGTAATTGGCGAAGAAGAATATAAGCAGAATGTGGCACCACCATGACGTTTCGTACATGATCCTGAAGCTTTTACCTGATAATCCGCTTAAGAGCTGTGCAATCAGGCTGCTTACGGGGAAAATGCCTGCAAAGTTGCTGCCAGAAGAGTGCTTATTTCCGATATATCCCGTATTCATCAGCAGCAGGGAGATCATCAGAAGAAGGATTAGTGTCAGCGAGATGTTTGCATCACGGTGTGACCTTTTCTTCATCTCTATGCCCTCGAAGCGCCTCACGTGAATAAACAGCCTCCTTATCAGGAAAATCACAATCGAAACGCCAACAAGTACTCCGAAAATATCACCTGAGGCAATTATGATGTTGTACACAGGACCGAGGAACTTCAGTGAACGCTCCGTCCCTGCAAGGCCATCAATTACCATTTCAATGCTACCAAATATTATAATACAAAATCCCCAGAAGACGAGCGCATGAAAAAATCCCAGCACAGGCTTCCTGAAGATCCTAGACTGGCCGAAGGCAACCTTCATCATAATTCCGAAACGCCTGCCAAGATCCCTGATCGGGAAAGCCGGTCTGGTAAATCTGAAGAATTTTATCAGCCTGCTGATGGTATAGAAAAAGACAGCAAAAGTTATCAGAAGAGTTGATGCAAAAATGATCTGTCTGGTCATTCTTAGATTTCGTTGTTGTAAATAATCCCCTTCCTGACCTTCCCCCAGAGGGGGAATAAAAAGGTTTATATTTCCCCAGTGTGGAAAATTGACAGGGGGTTGCTTATTTTTTCAAATTTTTCACTGCCTCAACAAGTTTCGGCAGAACCTTCATTGCATCACCAACTATTCCGTACTGGGCTGCCTCGAATATCGGGGCATCCTTATCAGAGTTGATGGCAACGATATATTTTGATGAACTCACACCTGCAAGGTGCTGCGTAGCTCCTGAAATACCGACAGCCACATAGAGGTTAGGTGCGATTATCTTACCTGTCTGGCCTGTATGTTCCTCATGAGGCCTCCAGCCCTCATCTGAAACAGGCCGCGAGCATGCTGTCGCTCCGCCAAGTAAAGAAGCAAGCTCGATAAGAGGGGCCCAATTGTCGGGTGATTTCATTCCCCTCCCGCCCGAAATGACTATATCTGCATCCGTCAGGACAATCTTTCCGGCCTGCCTGAAAGTATCTGTAACAGTCGTCTTCACCTGGCCGGGATCAACTTCAATCTTAACTGTTTCAGGGATCGCTCCGGTCGGCTTTTCAACGATCTCGAATGAGTTCTGGGCAAGTGTGATTATTTTGATATCCGACCTGATAACCATATGTGCAAAGGCATTTCCCGAATAAGCCCTTTTATATACGGTGAATGGTTCGAGAGACAGAGGGAGCCTGCTTACTCCGGAAGCTGTTCCTGCCTTCAGCCTCACGGCAAGGCGCGGAGCTATGGCCTTCCCTGAAATATTATTGGGGAAAATGATGACTCTCGATCCTTCGCTTGTTACAACATCTGCTACAATTTTCGTATATAGCTGATTATCAATTGAAATTAGCTGATCATTTACCACATTGAGAATTTTACCGGCGCCGAAGTCGCCTAGTTTCCTCAGCTCATTCTCATCAGTTTTTCCGATTGAGAGTGCTGTCACACTGGTCTTCAGCATTTCGGCAACAGCAGCTGCGTATGAAACTAGCTCAAAGGATAGCTTTTTGAACTTACCTTCCCAATTTTCTGTGTATACCAGAACTGACATTCCAATTAGTTTTTCCGGTTAGACTAAATGACTTTTGCTTCATTCTGAAGAAGCTCAATAAGTTGCGAGGGATTCTCAGCATCAACAAATTTGCATGCAGCTCTCGGCTTGGGCTTTTCAAAACCTGAAATCTCTGTAAGCTTCTCAACCTGAACAGGTTCATATACCCTGACCTGCTTGTTCCTGGCTGTCATAATTCCCCGCATTGAAGCAATTCTCGGTTCTTTGGCAATCCCTTTCTGAACGATTGCAACAAACGGAGCCGGCATCTTTATGATTTCCTTTCCACCGTCGATCTCCCTTGTCATAAGTGGTATCCCGTTCTCGATCCTGATGTTTGAGACAGAGGAGACTGATGGGATCCCGAGAAGTTCAGAGATCATGCCACCAACAAGAGATCCGTTAAAATCGCTTGATTCGATACCGCACATGATTATGTCGAAGCGTTCCTTCCCGATCACCTCCGCAAGCTGTACTGCTGTAAAATAGGCATCGGATGCCTCGGAATTGATCCTTATGCCATCATCAGCGCCGATCGCAAGTGCTTTCCTTATTGTAGGCTCGGACCCGGCGCCTCCAACATGTGCAACAGTCACTGATTTCACGCCCGCTGTTGCATCATCCTTTAATTCAAGTGCCCTTGTGAGTGATAGCTCATCCCATGGATTAATGACCCACTGGATTCCTGCTGTATCAATCGTTGATGCACCTTCCGTGAATTTTATTTTCGTAGTTGTATCCGGTACATTGCTTATACATACCAAAATCTTCATCTGTCAATCTGGATTATAGTTAGATGTTATTAGCTACGATCTTATGCTGTGCTTACTAAAATTTTCCTTTCAGAGGCGGCAAATATAACAATTATAGCTTCATAATCAAATCCGCGGAATATTATAATAATCATATGTTCGAAAGAATTATGTTATATAACATATTATGGGATTGATGATTAAATACTATTATTATTAAAGAAGGTTATGGAGAGTCGAAAACAGTAACTAAAATTCAGGGTGCAGATTTTTATCCTATCCTGAAACATTTACGATATTAAAGCATAATTTCGCTGACCATAAAAGAACCTAATCTCCCTCAGTGAACAACAAGGTAAGAATATATGGCGGTGTGTTTCTTGCCATGATCTTCTGGGCATTTTCCTTCATCTGGTTTAAAATGGCCAATGAGACCTATCGACCCATAACCATAGTATTTACAAGGTTGGTACTTTCAATCATACTGCTTTCTTCTTACCTGGCATTCAAAAAGAAGTTTGTGACCATACGGAAACAGGACCTGAAATTATTCCTGATGCTTGCTGTATTTGAACCGTTCCTTTATTTCCTCGGGGAGAGCTTCGGACTTACATATGTCTCGGCAACAGTCGGATCGGTGATCATCTCAACCATCCCGGTCGTTGCCACAATAGGAGCATGGATAATTTTCAGTGAAAGACTCCGGTTGATTAATTATGCAGGAATCATTCTCTCTTTTATAGGGATCCTGATTTTTGTGGTGAACAGGCATGGAACAATCTCATTTAATACCAGGGGATTATGCCTTCTGGCACTTGCTGTTTTCTCGGCTTCAGGCTACAACCTGACGCTCAGCAGGCTTGTGGGAAATTACAGTCCGGTATTCATTGTAAACGTTCAGAATACAATCGGCGCTATCCTGTTCCTGCCAGTATTTCTTTTCTCTGATTTCAGGGATTTCATTCAAGGTCCGTTTGTGATTAAATCCTTTATACCCATCATCGAACTCTCCGTGTTTGCATCCTGTGGTGCCTTCATTCTCTTTGCCTACTCAGTGAGGAACATGGGAATAACGCGAGCAAATGTCTTCACAAATTTCATCCCCATTTTTACGGCTTCCTTTTCTTTCCTTCTCCTGGGCGACAAACTTACCTGCCAGAATGTAGCAGGCATGATGGTGGTAATAGCGGGACTGATCATGTCACAGATGAACGGCAGGAAGAAGGAAACCGATGATGCACTGATCCTCACCGGGAAAACTGCTTGAAATTGTTACTGGTTATATTCCAGATCATGCAGCCTTACTATCTTTATGAGAACATTGACGGATGTTGAAAAGAATTTACAATATAATCCTGTTCAGCTTCTTATATTCCACCTTATATTGTCAGACTGGAGGAGATAATGTATATGAATTCCTGAACCTTACGCATTCCGGTCTTGTTTCCTCCCTTGGCGGTTCGAATGTATCACTTACCGGCAGGAACCTCAACCTTGCCTGGCATAATCCTGCCCTCCTGAGTTCAGTCATGGATAAAAGTCTTGCATTGAATTATGTGAATTACCTGGCAGGAATCAATTATGGACTTGCAATGTATTCATTTTCAATACCTGAAAAAGGAAATTTCGCCGGAGGTATCACCTACCTGAACTATGGTGCATTCACTGAAGCCGATGCTTCAGGAAATATTACGGGATCATTTTCAGCATCTGAATACGCGTTTTCAGCAATCTGGTCACTTGAGCTTGACTCTGCTTTCACTGTCGGTGTCAATTTCAATCCCGTGCTGTCACATCTCGAAAAATATACCTCTTTTGGATTTGCATTCGATCTGGGGGCAGCATGGCACAATCAGGCCAACCTGTTTTCAGCTGGCATTGTTTTCAGGAATATCGGCTTGCAGGTCACTACTTATGCAGGTGAGCCAGGGGGAAAGCTCCCGTTTGAGATTCTGGCCGGAGCTTCTGCAAAGCTTGCACATGCTCCTTTCAGGTTCTCACTTACAGTCAGGCATCTTGAAAAATTCGATCTTACCTATAACTATCCTGAAAGTTCAGGGGAGGGAAGTACCAACAGCACCGGATCAGGCTTTTTTGAGAACGTCATGAGGCATGCCATATTCGGAGCTGAGATAATTCCTCACAGGAATTTCTACCTTGCGATTGGATATAATTATCAGAGAAGGAGGGAATTACAAACCGAAGGGAAGGTTAGTGGAGTCGGGTTTTCCTGGGGATTCGGCTTCAACACCTCAATGCTAAGCCTGGAATTCGGACGTGCCTCATATCATCTTGCCGGATCGTCGAATCATATTTCCCTGGTCATTTACCCTAAATTAATAAAGTCGGCATTCAGTAAGTCTTATTGACTCCTGATGTTTTGTGCCTGACCGTAGCTTAAGGTTGAATCAGAATCTTCGCCCGGGCTCTGGACGGGATGTCAAACCAAAATATGGTTTCTCCGCCAACTCTTTTGAACTGTGGAATTTCATCATTTACTCTGACTGATCCTGCGTGGACGGCAAGCGACAATCCATTAATGGCTTCTGCATTATTGTTATATAAATAAATTGTTCCGTCCGGCCGGTATTCGTAGTTTACATTTTCGGTTTTAATCCAGTAATTCATCAGATCCCTGATTGTTGTTATATACAGATTACCCTCATCACGCAGATTGGACATATAATCAAGTATCCTGTCAAAATAGGGATTGATTTTGATCTTTCCTTCAAGATCCGTCCATATGCCGTTTTCATGGCCATTGCTACGTACAAAATACCCGTGGTTAATGAACACGCCCCAATCATTCAATAACTTATCCAGGTTTTGCTTTTCTGTTTCCAATACTTTATCAACCTTCTTTGTTGTCAGGCTTGTAAAATCCTTTTCATACGCTGTTCCCCATGAATAGAATTGATATGATTGCGTTGGATTTTGCCAGTAAACAGGGGTTGGACAAAGCTCTCCCCTGAACGGGCATAGCAAATTCAATTCATATTTTGATGAGGGGCGTTTAATAAGTTCATAAAATGCGGAAAAAAATGAAGTGTGTTTTAATTCTTTTGAAGACAGATACCGTCTCCAGTATTCGGCGGATGCTTCTGTCAATTTAAACTCCTTGATTTTTGTCTTCAGTGGCTCATCATATATCTTTTCCAATCCAAAATTCCAGAAATAATGAATGCCATACTTCTGCCACAAATCACGTGTGTAATATCGCGAATTTGGATCCAAACCATCGCAAACGAAGCATTCCCTGTTGTACTTCCCATTGTATACACCATGATCAATCCAGGTGGAAGAATTATATCTTTCATTCATAAATTTCATTGATTCATCAAGCAATTCATGGTTCGGATTCGGATCTCCCGGAGTATGAAGGCAAATCTCGTAAATCCCTGTGGAATAAAGCTGATCCAGAAAATCCAGGAACTCGGGATTATCTCGTACTGAGCAGTCCTGTGAATCAATATAGAAAACGCTCTTGGTGACAGGTATTTTATGACCTGCAAAACCTCCGGTTGCATTTTTTATGTCTGTTATTTCCTCGGAGCCAAAATAGACCGCTCTATTCCTCCTCAGGTTGCCACCATCAGCATGTTCTGTGAAAACGTAACCAGCCAGGTATCCATCAGGAACCATCATAATTCTGGGAATTACAGCAGGAATTCTTCCAAACCAGATTGTAAAATCATTGTCTCTTATATCACCGGTTTTATATCTCGCAGCTGAAAGATCAATACTCCTTCCCCCGCCATCCTCCTGATATGGTATCCTGACGAATGGATGATCCCGGGAATAGGCAAGGTTCACATAAAGAAGTTTTCTGCCCGGATTTAATTGCAGTGAGGAAACATCAGGCGTATGATAAATAAGGGCTGATCTCGACTCTTCGCCAAAGCGTGCACCCTCTCGCCCGAGCCAGTATTCCGGCTCAAAAGGTCCAGGGTCAATTTTCCTGTTCTTCAGGTAAACTTCAGTGACGGGAACATCAAATGAAGCAATAAGTGCTTCTCTTCTGACAGTTGTCTCTTTTTTATAGGAGGTATTAACATTTACGTTAATGTATGGGTGATTTTTGGAGACTGCAAGTATCAGGCGGACATAAGAGTCATGTTTACAATTCCCGGTTATAGAAATTGTACTGTCACTTGTTAAACTTACTGATATGCTGTCTAATCCGGCATATTCATTTTTGTCACCATGCTCGGCATAATATGTCAGGCCAGACATAATCAGCGCTCCTTCAGGTGTGGTTACATTTAAATCCCCCTGTTTATCAACTATAATCTTATACCATTTATTTTCCTTTATAATGCTTACTTCCGCTGGCTTAAGTTTTGTAAAATTTATTTCGTTGGGATCCGGTATGAATGAGAGATTCCTGGATGCCCTGTTAAATCCCAGGAAAATAAAAATTACTAAAATGAGAACGGCAGCACAACAAACGAGAAACAGCAGCTTTAATGCTGTTTTTCGGGACAGCAGATTGATATTTCTTGTATCTGCCTGTGTTTTAAGTATAGACATTCGTTATTCCATGGAGAATCAATTAGATATAACTGATATTTTCCGTAAATATTATAGTAAACGTCATAGTTTTAATATTTTAAAATACCAGCTGAATCAAAATCCACAGCTAAATTTAGAGTTGATTTTAGAAGTTAATTTTCCCATCTTTGCGTTTACAAGCTTTTTGCCATGGATAAAAGGCTGATTATAGCAATTGACGGTTATTCCTCATCCGGCAAGAGTACTTTTGCCAGGGCAATAGCCAGGGAACTGAACTATATTTACATCGACAGCGGAGCTATGTACAGGGCTGTAACCCTCTATTGCCTCCGGAAAGGGTATATAGGAAAGGATGTGCTCAGGATGGAGGGGATACTGGCTGATATAAAAGACATTCATATCAGCTTTATTTACAACCCTGACATCAATGAGTATGAAACCTTTCTTAATTCAGAGAATATTGAAAGGGAGATCAGGGGCTTTGAGGTCTCATCCTATGTGAGCAGGATAAGTCAGATACCGGAGGTCAGGTACCGCATGGTCGAACTGCAGAGACAGATAGGTGTTTATAAAGGAATTGTTATGGACGGAAGGGATATTGGCACGGTTGTTTTTCCCGATGCCGACCTGAAAATATTCATGACCGCTTCTGTCGACATAAGGGCTAAAAGAAGGTTTGATGAATTGATTAACAAGAATATAGAGATTGATTTTGAGGAGGTAAGGGAAAATATCATTGCCCGTGATATCGCTGATGAGAATCGGGACATAAGTCCCCTCAGAAGAGCAGATGACGCAATTGTGCTGGATAACAGCAGGATGACGGTAGAGCAGCAGATGGAATGGGTAACTAAGATCATCGAGAATAAGATAAATGGTCGTTGAAACAGACAGGAGATCAGGTTTTTGTTTTGGGGTCCGCAACGCGGTTGAGATAGCTGAAGAGGCGCTTTTACGGGGGGAAAAAGTATTCTCACTGGGTCCTATAGTGCATAACGACAAGGAGGTAGAGCGGCTGGCTTCCCTGGGACTTGTATCAGTAGACCATGACCAGTTCAGGAACCTCTCTGATTGCAATATTCTAATCAGGGCTCACGGTGAACCCCCCGAAACATACAGCATAGCGCAGAAAAATAACATTAGAATAATCGAAGCCACCTGCCCCATCGTGAAGAAACTCCAGTCAAGGATCAGGGAAACATGGCTGAAAACAAAGGAGGACGGAGGACAGGTAGTGATCTTTGGCAAACCCGGACACGCCGAGGTAGTCGGCCTGCTGGGACAGGCAAACAATGAAGGCATTCTCGTTGCGGATGAGAATGATCTTGGCAAAGTAGACGTCGCCCGGCCGGTTTACCTGTTCTCACAAACCACGATGGGTGTAACTGATTATCGGAAAATCCGGAACCTGATCTATAACAGGATGAAGGACCTGGGAGTGCTTGATCCTGACAAATATTTCAGGATTAATAACACAATCTGCGGGCAGGTCTCAAACAGGGAGCCACATCTCAAAGCCTTTGCAATGAAGCACGATGCCATCATTTTTGTCAGCGGGAAAGAAAGTTCCAACGGCAAAATGCTCTATTCAGTATGTAAAAGCGTAAATCCCGAAACTCATTTTGTCTCCTCCGCCGATGAGATCCGGAAAGACTGGTTCCTTAACAAAAATTCCGTGGGAGTCTGCGGTGCAACTTCCACTCCGAAGTGGCTCATAGAGCAGATCGGCGATTATATTTCAAATCTTTGACCAGGACAGGATTCCGCCTCTTGACTGAAAGAAATTTTGTTCTAACTTTGGTCCCTCTTAAACCATAGATCAGAATTCAGGGAATGCCAAAATCTAAAGTATATTTTACCGATCTGCGGACCAGACCATCGGTTAATCTTCTTAAGAAGCTGGAAACACTTATCATAAAGACAGGTATTGACAGCATAGATTTTAAGAGGAAGCTGGTTGCCCTCAAGATCCATTTCGGGGAACCCGGCAACCTGGCCTACCTCCGCCCAAACTATGCGGCACGTATTGTCAGATACCTGAAATCAAAAGAAGCTGTACCGTTTCTTACCGACTGTAACACCCTTTACTGGGGAAGGCGTTCAAATGCGCCTTCACATCTTGAGGCAGCCTTTGAGAACGGGTTTAATCCTATTGCGACAGATTGCCCTGTGGTCATAGCCGATGGGATAAAAGGGACAGAGTATCGCGAGATCAGAGTGAATCTGGAACTATGCAAGTCGGCAAAAATCGGCGCAGCAATAGCTGACGCCGATATAATAATCTCTCTAAACCATTTTAAAGGCCATGAGCTGACAGGTTTTGGCGGAGCGTTGAAAAACCTGGGAATGGGGTGTGCATCTGTGGGTGGGAAACTCTTCCTTCATTCCGGATCCTCCCCGAGGATCTTTGAAAAGAATTGTACCGGGTGCCGTATCTGCGAGAAATATTGTGCCCATGAGGCAATAGCTGTCGGTAAGGACAAAATCGCCCACATCAATTATGAGAAGTGCACAGGCTGCGGCCAGTGTGTTGCTGTTTGCCAGTATGATGCCTCCCGTGTCGTTTGGCAGAATTCCTCTGAGAACGCCTGCAAGAAGATCTCTGAATATGCATTTGCAGCCGTCAAGGACAAGCCATCTTTCCATATCAACTTCATAATGAATGTATCACCCGACTGTGACTGCTGGGACACGAATGACTATCCACTTGTTCCGGACATCGGGATGGCAGCATCATTTGACCCTGTAGCCCTCGACCAGGCCTCCGCCGATAAGGTGATATCGGCTCCCGCGCTTACCGGAAGCAGGATCTGCAATAACCACGATAACGGGGATATGAGCGGAAAGGACAAATTCAAACATGCCCATCCCGATACCTGGTGGCAGTCAGGCATTGAACACGCTGTCAGAATAGGGCTGGGAAGCCGCGATTACGAACTGATCACTATATGACACACCTGCTTGCTTGCAATCAAATAAATTACTTCCTTTGATTTCCTGAGAATCAGCCATCAAGCTTAATTCTGATGAAAATGAATGCTAAAATAAGCATTGCAAGGCTGTCTGTCGCTTCCAACTCTCTTCTCATAGTGCTGAAGCTGGCCATCGGCATAATCAGCGGATCGGTGAGCATAATTTCTGAAGCTATTCATTCTTCAATGGATCTTATTGCAGCGCTTATTGCTTTTTTCGCGGTAAGAGTATCAGATACTCCTCCCGATTCAAAGCATCCCTATGGTCACGGCAAGGTCGAAAATATTTCAGGTGTTATAGAAGGCCTGCTTATCCTCTCTGCAGCCATCATGATTATTGTTGAAGCAGTGAAGAAACTGCTCGGGGGGACGGTTGTACTTGAATCGGTCTGGCTTGGAGCTGTTGTAATGTTCATTTCAGCAATTGTCAATACGATTGTGTCAAGAAGACTCTATAAAGTGGCCCGGAAGACAAATTCAGTTGCCCTGGAGGCAGATGCTTTACATCTCAAAACCGATGTCTTTACTTCACTGGGGGTGGCAGCCGGACTTAGTCTTATCATGTTAACCGGTATTAGGTGGCTCGATCCGGTTGTGGCAATCCTTGTTGCCCTTTTCATAATTAAGGAATCCTATGATCTCCTCAGCAGAGCGTTCTCGCCTCTTCTTGATACTTCCTGGAGTGACCCGGAAATAAAAGCACTTGAGCAGAAGCTCACCAGCATGAATGTCAATTACCATGATCTCAGGACCCGTATAGCAGGCAACTACAGGTTTATTGATATTCACGTGGAAATACCTGAAAATGAATCAGTAGGAAACGCACACAGCTATTGTGACAGGATCGAGGGTGAACTGAAAAATTACTATAATAACCTTACGATTACAATTCATGTGGAACCGGATCAGACCATCCCGTAATTCCGGCTTATCTGGAATATTTTAATCTGAGGCTGTTGCTTACAACGCTAATGCTGCTCAGCGCCATAGCTGCACCGGCTATCATCGGATTCAGCAGGAATCCGTTTATAGGGAAGAGAACACCGGCAGCTATCGGGATTCCGATCACATTGTAAATGAAT
>JAUZNW010000280.1 GCA_030706785.1 Bacteroidota bacterium
CATGCTCCAAACTCAGGGCCCTCTGTCATCAGGCTTTCCCTGCACTGCCAAGCACGCTCACAACCTTATGCTTGTAAAGCTCCTTCAGCTTATCACGTGCGGGACCAAGGTAGTTGCGCGGATCGAATTCTGAAGGCTTTTCAACAAACACCCTCCTGATAGCTGCAGTCATCGCGAGTCGGCCATCGCTGTCGATATTGATCTTGCAGACTGCTGATTTCGCAGCCCTGCGCAGCTGATCCTCCGATACTCCGGCTGTGTTTTCCATCTTCCCTCCGTATTTGTTAATCTCGTCAACTATATCCTTGGGAACCGAGGAAGCGCCGTGAAGAACGATCGGGAATCCCGGGATCCTTCTTTCGCATTCTTCAAGAATATCGAATCGCAGGGGAGGAGGTGTTTGGCCCGGCTTCACCTTGAATTTATATGCACCATGTGAGGTGCCTATCGAGATGGCCAGTGAATCAACCCCCGTCTTTTTTACAAAGTCTTCCACCTCCTCGGGTCTTGTATATGATGAATGTTCGGCTGAGACCTCATCTTCAATTCCGGCCAGGACTCCCAGTTCTCCTTCCACTGTAACATCGAACTGGTGGGCATACTCAACTACCTGCCTGGTCTGCCTCACGTTTTCCTCGTACGGAAAATGTGATCCATCAATCATAACTGATGAAAATCCTGATTCAATGCACGATTTGCATGTCTCAAACGTATCACCATGGTCGAGATGAAGAACTATCGGGATCTCATACCCAAGTTCTTTTGCGAATTCAACAGCCCCTTTGGCAAGGTATCGGAGCAGGGTCTGGTTGGCATATTTCCTGGCACCTTTTGATACCTGAAGTATAACCGGAGATTTTGTTTCCACACAGGCACTGATAATTGCCTGCAGCTGTTCAAGATTGTTGAAATTGAATGCAGGAATAGCATATCCTCCTTCAATGGCTTTCCTGAACAGCTCCCTTGAATTCACAAGCCCTAATTCCTTATAATGTAGCATAATTCATGATTTTTAATAAGCCGTCTAAGATAGCTATTTTAGCCCGGCCGACCAAGGTTTTTAATGAAATTAAAGATGCAATTTTTTTATTTGGAAGCATTGGCTCTCGCTGTTTAAACGTAAATATGTATCTTCGTAACCTTATTTTTTACGCATGGATCCTGAAAATATCAGCCAGGAATACAGCATTAATATAAAAATCAGATCATTGTACACACAGCTACGGGATGATCGTTAAAAATGAAAATCAAATGAAAAAATCTTTATTCTTCATTTTTGCCTGCCTTGTGCTGTCTCAGGGATATTCATATTCCCAGAAACAGGTCTGGTCGCTTGAGGAATGTATCAAATATGCCATCGACCATAACTTACAGATAAAACAACAGACTGTACAGACAAGGGTCCAGAAGAATTCTCTTGACCAGGCAAAGCTTAACCTTCTTCCATCATTGGCCGGACAGGCTTCTCACGATTATTCATTCGGAAGGGCTCTTGATCAGAACTCATACACTTTCTATAAGGAGACAGTCCTCTCAGATTATTTTTATTTTGGAGGCCGGACCAATCTTTTCAGCGGCTTACAAAACCTTAATACGATCCAGCGGAACAAATATCAGCTGCTTGCGGGAGAACAGGATCTTCAGAGGATTCGCGACAACGTTGCCCTGAATGTTGCCCTGGCTTACCTTCAGATACTCCTTAACAAAGAGCTGGTAACGGCAAATGAGAACCAGCTTAATATTACCCTTCAGCAGATCGAAAAGACAAAAAAGCTTGTTGATGCCGGAAGCGTGGCAAGAGGGAACCTCCTCCAGATAGAAGCCCAGGCTGCGCAGGAAGAGGTAAACCTTGTAACAATGAGGAACCAGCTTGAAACCTCTTACCTCAACCTGACCCAGCTACTTGAACTTCCGAAACCAGAAGGATTTGAAATAGTAGTTCCTGAAATAAACGTCGAAGAAAACGCCGTTGTTACCGGTGATATTGACGAGATATACAATCTGGCACTGCAATCAAGACCCGAAATAAAAAGCTCAGAACTGAAGCTTACAGCTAGCGAGTATGACCTTAAAATCGCAAAGGGTGCAAGAAGTCCCAGTATTGCAGTCAGCCATGATATAATGACCAGATACTCATACATCAAGAATCTTCCGGTCACACAGCTTTCTTTCAGTGACCAGCTGAAGAACAACAAGAGTTACGGC
>JAUZNW010000281.1 GCA_030706785.1 Bacteroidota bacterium
ATCGACATATTTGCCGAGGAGAGGGTGCAGAAAGCTGTTAAAAAGGAGTACTCTTATGTCTTTGCTGAATATCAGTATCCAGGGATTCCAAAAATGAGGCTGAATGCAATTAATGAGTACAGCTTCCACGTTAAAGGAATCTCAATTCTTCCACTCAGGGTTTTCCATTACCGTCTTCCGGTTTACGGCTTCAGGATTGGTAATTTCGCTTATATAACCGATGCCAACTATATACCGGAGGAAACAAAAGAAAAGATCTTTGGTGTTAAGTATCTGGTTATTAATGCTCTGAGAAAGGAAAAGCATATATCCCATTTTAGTTTGCGGGAAGCTGTCGATTTCGTTAGTCAGATCTCCCCGAGAAAAGCCTATATCACCCATATCAGCCATCAGATGGGACGTTATAATGATATTTCTGCGGGATTGCCTACTGAAATTCTGCTTGCTTACGACGGATTGAGCTTTGTTTGCGATGAATGAAGGTGTCTTATAAATCAACCACCTCCCCCTGACACTTCGGTCAGGGTACTCCTCCTTCAAAAGGAGGAGAAACTTAATATATTATAAATCAATAATTTCCCCTCATTTTCAAGGAGGGGTGTCATGCCCGAAGGGTCATGACGGGGTGGTTAAAAATATCTTTTATCCCTCTCTATTTCCTTTTGTAGCTTTTATTCAGCCTTTTCTGGTATGAATCTGAAAAATAATATTTATTCCTTCCAAGCTGATTGACATGCGACTGAGGTGTATTTGCTCTCTTTGTATAATAGGGATTCTTCCTTTCAGCTGAGCATGAAGAAAAAAGAATAAGGATCAGTAGAAGAGGCAGGTATTTTAATGTTTTTTTCAGAATCAGCATGTTATCAGGTTTTTCACAGAAAACAGTTTCTAAAGTGTCAGTTAAGTTTTAAATTGCAGCTGATATTTTAATTCTCAAACTCTTACCGGTAATGATCCTTCACAATATTTTCAGGCCTTGTTTTTTAGTAAGCCTGGTGATTTTATCCGAACTGAATGTCAAATCACAGAATCCGGTTCATTTTCAGTTTTCAGATCAGGCAGGCCTAAATATCGACAGCCTCACTCTTTCTGACAGTACAAATCTGGTATTTAAACGGAAAAAACCTGCTTTAAGTTTCCAGCTCAATGAAAAAAGTTTTATCACAACGCAATCGCAGGCACTGAGAGAGGGTAAGACCTTTTCCCAGGTTTTCGATAACAGTCTGCGGCTGCGAATCTCCAGACCCGATTCAATTTCATCCGATCTGATTTGCAGGGCTGAATTTGAGAATATTTCACTGGATACTATCACAATAAGTAATGTAATCCCATTCGAAACTGACAGTGAATCGGTATTTATTACCGGCAAAGGACCCTGGGATCTTGCAAGAGCATACCTGTTCAGGCCTGGCTTCAGCCCTGTAAGGGTAATCCTCCCTGATAATGCCTGGGAGATGGGATATATTTCATTCAGCATAAATGATAAATACTCCGTTTGTGCCATAGCGCGCAGGCAGCAGACCGAAGGAGGTCAAAAGCAGCGTTATCAGACTCTCCTGCCTCCGAGGGCAAAAGTATATTACAATCTGTATGGAGCAGTTTTCCGGTATGAGTGGCAGAATGGGCTCAGGTTGATGTTCAGGGACAAGTTCCTGTATGATCTTGACACATTCGATTTTACCCTTTATAACAGGAGTGATCTTGCCTGGATCAGGGAATGCTATGTAATGATACTCCAGATGGCATGGGACAGGGAGTTTTTTGACAGGCTCACGGGGAAATACAATTTCCCAGACTATATAAGACGCAATTCAGAACTTCTTGGGAATGTTGATGTATACGGGATCTGGCCCACATGGCCGCGTCTTGGCCTCGACCAGCGGAACCAGTGGGATATGTACCGCAATCTTCCGGGCGGAACTGGCCAGTTAAAAAATTTTGTGACCTTTTCCCATCAGGCAAACACGAAGTTCTTTATTGCATTTAATCCCTGGGATAATAGTACAAGGTCCGAAGATCATTTTAAGGGCATGGCAAAGCTTATAGCAGAAACGGGAGCAGACGGAGTTGTCCTGGATACGCGGGGAAGTTCAAGCCGCGAGCTTCAGGCTGCAGCGGACAGCGTGAAGAGAGGGGTCATAATGTATTCCGAGGGGATGGCGATTATAAAGGATATG
>JAUZNW010000282.1 GCA_030706785.1 Bacteroidota bacterium
GACGTAATACTTTTATTATCATGGTAGTCCGGCCACCCCTCATTCAAAAGGAGGGCAAATTTTATTTTATTCTACCTTATTTCCCTGATTTTAATCTTCAGATCAGCACCCGGGCAGGTCTTTTCATAAACAACATCCTTGCCCACATATGCCTGCCATTCTTCAGGAGTGAAATTCCGGACAACATATTTGCATCCGTCCGCTGCGAAAGTATCTGCATAAGTCGGCCTGGATATTATTTCAGGTTTGTCACTTCCTGAAGCTGATAATATGACCGTTCCATCCGGACTAAATTCAATTGCGATCAACGGACCTCCATTATCGGAGAATGATACCGGCACCGACATGAGATCTTCCGTATTCCAGAGACGCAGTATCCCTTCAGCACCGGATGTTGCCATCTGCGGCCTGTAGGCATTGAATCTGATCTCGTCTATGCTCCCGTTATGAGCTTTGATGCCGGTGATCTTTTGTTGCGAAATAGCATCCCAAACCTCGATAGTACCATCATCATAACCTACAGCCAGAAGGGCTTTTTCCGGTCTGAACTTTATGCTCCTGATTGCCTTGCCGTCGGATTGGATCGAAAACTTTTGTGTCTTGTTTTCAGGGTTCCATACGAGTGCCTTTCCGTCAGGTGTTACACCTGCCATGTAATTCCCCGCTGATGAAATATCTATCGATGTAATCTGTATTTCGCCCGTTGTCAGGTTTGTGGAGGTTTTGGCAGAAAGGTCCCATTTAAGCACCTTACCATCGAGCGCAGCGGAATAGAGGTATTTACCGTCAAATGAAAAGATAAGGGATTTTATACTCCCGGTATGACCTTTTAACTCGTAGCTTTCATCAGTTCCTTTCAGAGGGATCATCCTTATTGAAGAATTCTCCCTTCCGCAGGCAAGCCAGTCTGATCCCGGACTTACCGTCATGACATCTGTAATCTCATTGTCAGAGTAAATCATACGGAAGGATTTTGGCCCCTCATTGAGGTCCCATCGCAGAATCTTACCTTCAGAGTCAGAAGTATAAAATTCGGTTTTCCCGGGAGCGAATGCTATGCTTTTAAGTTTACCCTGTGTGCCTCCGGTAAAAGTCTTGATAATCGGGCTATTATTCTGTCTCGCCACACTATAGAGCCCCATGTATATATCAGCATCATTCGGCCCACCCTGGAAGTTTTTATTGAACATCCATGCCTGGTAAGCCAGCAATGCCTGCAGGTCTGGCTGATCAGCCATTTGCAGTGACCTAAGTGACATTGACTTTGCTATTGAGAGCATTCTTAAACGCTGAGTTTCGACACTTTTTTCAACCGCTGTTTGGGCATCGTTTTGTGCTTTCAGGCTTATTTTCCTTGATACGACAGCTGCATTTTCTGCTGACGTCAGCTGATCCTCAGCCACGAGCCTAAGCCGCTTCTCCTCCTCCTCCCTTAAAGATGCGACAAGGGCGGCTGAATCCGATTCAATCGATTTCCTGACAACAATTGCGGCGTATTGATTTGTCGCCGAGTTCTGTGCTATCACCTCATTCTTTTGCTTTTCTGCTGCTTTCCTCTTGTTATCAGCGGCAACTTTTGAGATAAGTGCTCCCGCAGTCGAAAGAATAGTCACTAATGCGATAATACCAAATACTGAACTTATAATTCTGATTCTTCTGAATCTCCATTTTTGTTGTCTTGTCTTTTGTTCTTCCTCTTCAAGAAACTCCTTTTCACTTGTCCGCAGATAGACTATGGCCCTTTCAAAGGCCGGATTATACTTTCTTGCCCATGTCAGGGTGGGTTTATTCTGTTCCCGCCAGTTTATGGCAAGCTGCAGATCAGGCTGTTTGAGAAGTCCGGCTCTGCCCTGTTGATATAGTGCCGATGTTTCCGAAAGATTGAGGTAAATAGCAACAGATGAGGCTTCTTCATCTACCCATTTTCGCAACCTGTCCCAAAGGTGAATCAAACTTTCGTGGCTGAGATCTATAATGGATTCATCAGTGAGATTCACCCCAGGTTCAGGAGTAAGAATTGACAAGGTGGGATCCCTGTATCTTTCAATTACCTCTTCGAGCTCTTTATCGGTACAGCCTGAAAGTGATTTAATAGTTTTAAAATTTGAAGGATAACGTATACCCTTGCCGTCAGAACCTTTTCCGGTTATTGATTTGAA
>JAUZNW010000283.1 GCA_030706785.1 Bacteroidota bacterium
CTGGGAATTCCTGATTCGGAATCGAATAAGGAATCTGTAAATAAATTCCCGATAAAGTATCAGAAAATCGAAATGACAAGGGAGGCTGCAACAATAATCATGCTGGTGGTAATAGCATGGCTGGCAGGGAATACATGGATTGATAGAGGTATCTTCTTCCTTTGGACATTTGCCTTCTGGGATCTTTTTTACTATGTTTCACTATATATACTTATCAAGTGGCCACCTTCCTATAAAACAATCGACGTCTTATTCCTGATCCCGGTGCCATGGATCGCGCCGGTATGGTTCCCGATTGGAGTATCTTCAATGACAATTGTTCTAATAGCAGTACTTTATTTTTCCCAGGTCATATTATAGAACAAAGTCCCTAAATCCGCCAGATTTCATTGAACTTTATCGCCCGAAAGCAATTAATTTTGCTACCAAATTCATTCTGAAGTGGAACCAGGAAGACGTGGTAGATTTGAAATACCAGGAAAAATAAATACGATATTCCGTTCCCTGAAATACAGGAATTACCGGCTTTTTTTCATTGGTCAGAGCATTTCCCTTGTCGGCACCTGGATGCAGAGGATTGCCATGCCATGGCTGGTTTATCATTTAACCGGTTCCGCATTTATGCTCGGACTTGTCGGCTTCGGTGGTCAGATCCCGACATTTCTTCTTGCTCCGGTTGCTGGTGTGATCACTGACAAGTTTGATAAATTCAGAGTCCTGGTGATAACCCAGATAGTATTTCTCATTCAGGCACTGGTCCTTGCAATCCTTACTCTTTTAGGCGTTATCCATGTCTGGCAAATAGTGATCCTTAGTATTGTTCTCGGATGTATAAATGCCTTCGATGTGCCTTCAAGGCAATCCTTTGTAGTTGAAATGGTCGAAAACAAAGAAGATCTGGGAAATGCAATTGCCCTTAATTCAATGATGTTTAACGGTGCAAGAATAATCGGGCCCTCCATCGCCGGAATTATTCTGGCGACAGTTGGTGAGGGGATCTGCTTTCTTATCAACGCAATAAGTTTCCTGTTTGTGATTGCGTCGCTCCTCATGATGCATGTAAGTCGATCTCCCGTAAAGGCACGTCACGGGAATCTTTTCACCGATCTGAGGGAAGGAATGATTTATGTTACAGGTTATGCTCCAATAAAACATATGCTGATACTGTTGAGTGTGGTAAGTCTGATGGGAGCCTCATATCAGGTAATAATGCCGGTATTTGTAAAGGAGGTTCTGAAAGGGGATTCAGGCACCTTCGGATTTCTCATGGGAGCAGCTGGGCTCGGTGCCCTTGTGGCAGCGCTCTACCTCGCATCAAGGGAGACAATCATAAAGATGGGACGAATTATACCTGCCGCAGCAGCAGTATTCGGATTTGGTCTCGTCCTGTTGTCCTTCTCATCGCTTTTTCTGGTTTCTTTACTCCTGATGACGATTGTGGGACTTGGCATGATGATGAATACCGCATGCTGCAATACGATTCTTCAGATCATAACCGAGGACGATAAGCGAGGCAGGGTAATGAGCTTTTATACCATTGCAATCATGGGCACTGCACCCTTTGGGAGCCTTATTGCTGGTAGTCTTGCAAAATTTATCGGTACATCTCAAACACTGCTTGTTGGAGGTGTTAGCTGCATTGCAGGAGCATTCTTTTTCTACAAAAAACTTCCGGAGCTGAAAAGGATAGTGCACCCCGTTTATGTGAAGATGGGTCTTATTCCAGAGGTAATCTCAGGGATCCAGACTGCATCAGAGCCGGCTGTCAGCAAATCCGACCTGCCAGCCAGCCGGTCGGAGAAAGAGAATGATTTATAATCCGGATCAGTCTGACCGGGCAACAAAGCAAAAAAATCACCGTTATAATATCTGGAGTTAATGGAAAGTCAATAATCCAAACCATAAATCATTTTAGCCATGAGAAATCTCAGCGCATTCTGTATTGTACTGATCCTGGTATTGGTGACAGCCTGCAGCAAGGGAAACAGTGATCCGGCCCAATCCTCCGGAGGGCCTGTGATAATTAATCATTCCTCTGTTAAGCTCGCAATCATACCTGTTGAATGGATTTCGGCTGCCAGGCAAAATCTGCATATTGCATACAGCCATACTTCCCATGGTAGCCAGCTCATTGACGGCATGACCGGACTC
>JAUZNW010000284.1 GCA_030706785.1 Bacteroidota bacterium
GAGCCGCTTACATCAATAAGAAGCATTACTGTCAGCTCCCTCTCTTCTTCATAGACCCTGACATAAGGATGGTTCAACCTGGCTGTAACATTCCAGTCAATGCTCCTTATGTCATCCCCGTACTGATATTCCCGTACTTCGCTGAAGGCGATTCCCCTGCCCTTGAAGGCGCTGTGGTATTCACCGGCAAAGATGTGCCTTGTCAGTCCACGCGTCTTAATTTCAATCCTTCTAACTTTTTTTATTAATTCGGTTGTATCCACATCAAAGTACCTTATAGTCCAGGCTACCTAATTTTTAAAGCTACTGTATAATATAATTAACTGACTTATAACCAATCAGATAAACATTGAATTGAGTTTTACGGAACTTCGACAACATTTAGTATTTCAGCTATGATCTTGTCCTGGTTCACGTTCTCTGCTTCAGCCTCGTATGTAAGCCCAATACGGTGCCGCATTACATCAGGACAGATACTCCTGACGTCCTCCGGTATCACATAACCTCTTCTCCTTATGAATGCATAAGCCTTTGATGCAATTGAAAGGTAAATTGATGCCCTTGGCGATGCGCCGTATGAGATCATGTTGGTAAATGAAGCCAATCCGTATTTTTCAGGATTGCGGCTGGCAAACACTATGTTGAGGATATAATTCTCAATTTTTTCATCCATATAGACTTCTCTTACCACAGAACGGGCTCTGATAATATCAGATATTTTAAGTACCGTATCCGGCTTAGGGAATTCCTTTGCCAGGTTTTCCCTTACAATAAGCTTTTCTTCATCCATCGAAGGATAGCCGATAACGACCTTCAGCATGAACCTGTCCACCTGAGCTTCAGGCAGCGGATATGTACCTTCCTGCTCTATCGGATTCTGTGTTGCAAGCACGAGGAAAGGTTCTTCAAGATGATATGTTGATTCGCCGATGGTTACCTGTCTTTCCTGCATGGCTTCGAGCAGAGCACTCTGCACCTTTGCGGGAGACCTGTTGATTTCATCTGCCAGTATAAAGTTGGCAAAGACCGGCCCCTTCTTGACAATGAACTCTTCCTTCTTCTGACTGTAGATCATTGTCCCGGTAAGGTCTGCAGGCAGGAGGTCAGGTGTGAACTGGATCCTGTTGAACTTTGCATCAATGATCGAAGCCAGCGACCTGATAGCCAATGTTTTTGCAAGACCTGGAACTCCTTCAAGAAGGATATGTCCGTTTCCCAGGAGTCCGATCATAAGGGAGTCAGTCAGATGTTTCTGGCCAACGATCACTTTGTTCATTTCCATTCTGATGATATCGACAAAAGAGCTCTCTTTTTCAATTTTTTCATTAAGTATTCTTATATCCGATGCCTGCTCCATGTTATAAAAAATTAAGTAGCAAATATAGTAAAACGATTATTACACATATCCCTGAAAATCATCAGGAACAGCCAATGCAAAAATGGCCAGGAAATCTCTAAAACCTAGTTAAGAATTGTTAAAGTTCTGTTAAATACGGCAGGTTTAACGGGTTCCAGCTAAAACCTGATCTTATTGAACTTCGTAGTAACAAAGTAATTATAAATGGGACTGAGGCATTATTTATATCCTGAAGCCTTATTACAGCTAATGCCAGGAAAGCTGCTGCAAGAAAAAAGACTATCCTGAACCAGACCTGCCAGTTCCTGTTTATCAAAACTGCGAAAAGGCAGACAAAAATGAAAGGATTCAACCAGATGATATTCAGGTTTCGCCTGGTTTCTATATGATCAGCAAAAAAGTTGAAGAATATCATCAGTATGGCCAGGACTGAAAACACCGTAAAAAGGAAAATATCGATCGCTTTGTTTACCGTTTTCTCTCTGTACATTCCTGTAATAATGATAATGATGATCAGAATGATTGAAAGAATAAACAGAGGGGAAGTAAACAGTTTTTCATGAAAGGCGGGCTGTGCAAAATCAAGTACAGTCTGGGGATTCTGAAGCAGTGGGATCAGTTTTCCGTCTCTAAGTACAGAAAGAGCTGAAAGCCCGTTCATCATCTCGATTGGAAGGAACATCCGGTCCCTGAATGAGGCTTTCTTATCTGACGGGGAACCCAGCAGAAGA
>JAUZNW010000285.1 GCA_030706785.1 Bacteroidota bacterium
AATAAGTAATCCCAGAGTATCTTCAGATTTTGCAGCTGAACAGGATACTTCATCTGCAAAACTTTCGCTGAGCCTGACACTTTTCAATCATACCGGGTCGAATGAAGCCGGGAAGCTTCTGGTTAAAATTTCACCTGAGAACTTCATAGGGAAAATTATTCAATTTACCAGAGATATCCCTGCAAGTAAGAAGAATGCAAATGTCATTGATCTGAATGCATCCAATACCAAAGAGCTGAATATCATTAATCCGGCCGTATGGTGGCCGAATGGTTACGGCAAACCAAACCTTTACCGGATCAGGCTTCAATACTCGGGTAGTTCCGGGATTTCCGACGATACTACCTTCCTGTTCGGCATAAGGACGGTCTCATCGAAAGCAACCGATGTAAATGGAAGCTTGAAGAGGGATTTCTATGTCAACGGAAGAAAGATCCATATAACCGGAGGAGCCTGGGTTCCGGATTTTATGCTTAACAGGGATTCTCTGAGATATGATTATGAATTGAGACTCTGCCGTAATTCGAATATTAATCTAGTCAGGATATGGGGTGGAGGTGTGACTCCGTGCGACGAATTCTTTGAAGCTGCCGACAGGTACGGGCTTCTCGTATGGTCTGATTTCTGGATAACAGGTGATACCCAGGGAGAATTCAAGGGATCGCCCGACTGGCCTATCGAGACCGAGATCTTTAAAAAGAATGTCATCAGTACAATCATGAGGATAAGAAATCATCCGAGTCTTCTTGTATGGACCGGCGGGAATGAAGGGCATGCCAGGAAGGAACTTTACGATTTCATGAGGAGCAGCATAATTTCGCTCGATGGTACAAGACCATTCATTCCAAGCTCTTCCGGTTTCGCAAAACTGCCGGAAGGATGGCCCGGTTCCTGGCCCGATAATCATCCGGGAGGAGTTTATAGTGGCGGCCCGTATACATGGCAGGATCCCAAAAGCACATACAACAGGGCAATTGCAGGAAAGGATTGGGTTTTCAAGGATGAGACAGGACTGCCATCGATGCAGCCTTATAACATACTGCCGGAAATAATCCCGGACCTTGTATGGGACAAGAAACTTCCTTTCCCGCTGAATAATACCTGGGGTTACCATGATGCATGCACCGGGAACGGACATTGGGAGCAATACTACAAAGAAACGGTCAAACGCTACGGCGAGCCCTCAAGCATTGAGGATTTCTGCAATAAAATGCAACTGATGAATGCGATAGGGTACCAGGGAATATTTGAAGCGGCGGGCCACAAGCTGAATGACGTCGGCGGAGTGATGCTCTGGAAGATAAATGCAGCTTTCCCAAGTGTCGTCTGGCAGGTCTATGACTGGTTCCTTATGCCAAATGCCGGATACTATTTCATGCAGAATGCCTGTCAGGCAGTACATATTCAATGGAATCCTGTTACAAAAAAAGTGACCCTTCTTAACAGGACCTATAAGCCTGCATCAGGGCTGATAGCTACAGCTGATGTCTATGATCTTGATTCAAGGTCATTGTTCCATGAAACTTCGAGCGTAAGTCTGGGCCCGACTGAAGTGAAGGAAACGATAGCTCTTGACAAGCCTCTTGAAAGTTCAAAGGGAGTTGCCTTCATCCTTCTTAAAATACAGAACATCTCAGGCAGGGAAATATCACGTAACTGCTACTGGACATCTGCTGACGGAGATTACAGGCAATTGAATAATATGGCTGGTACTGATGTAACAGGCACTGTTATTTCAGAAGAAAAGGGAAAGAATGATACAAAATGGACGATAAGGGTAACAAATTCTTCAGGTAAGATCGCATTTTTCATTCGCCCGCAGGTAACAGTCAGCGGCAGGGAAGTACTGCCTTCCTTCTGGTCAGAAAACTATTTTACACTGGCTCCGTCTGAAAGTACGATGGTTACCGTTACCTGTCCGGCTGCACAGTTGAAAGGTGGACCGGCAATGCTGAGATTGTCGGCCTGGAATGTGAAAGCAAAGGAAATAAAACTTGGGTTGAAATGATCGATAGATAACTTCTTAAAGTTATCACATCTTGTTCCTATTAAAGTAGCATGTACAAAGC
>JAUZNW010000286.1 GCA_030706785.1 Bacteroidota bacterium
GGCCGTTGAAGTGATTATTATCTTCCTGACGGATTGTTCCCTTGCTGCTTCAAGAACATTCAGGGTTCCAGTCACATTAGTAATAAAGGGTAATCCGGGATCACTGGAAACAGGTCGTACATGAGCAGCCAGATGAAAAACCCAGTCACAATCCTCCATTCCTGATTTCAGTATTTCTTTATCGGATAAATCCCCTACCAGAGTTTTTACGCCGGCTGAGGCAAGCTTTTGATCTCTAAGGGGATCACGGATCAGGATTGTAAGCTTGTGATTATCCTCCAGAAGCTTTCCAACCAGCCTGCCCCCGATAAATCCGGAGGCACCCGTTATGAAAACATTCATTCTTCTGTCTCCACGATCACTTCTACCTCCACAGCCATATTGAGGGGAAGTGAATACATTCCGACTGCTGACCGGGCATGCTTGCCTTTTTCCCCAAATATTTCGACCATCAGATCACTGTAGCCGTTGATTACTTTTGGCTGATCTTTGAAATCTTCTGTGCAATTTACCATTCCAAGCACCTTAACGATTCTTTTTACCTTGTTCAATGAACCAAGTTCGTTTTTCAGAACTGCAAGGTGACTTATTGCTGTCAACCGGGCTGCTTCATAACCCTGTTCAAGTGTCAGATCTTTACCAACTTTCCCGGTAATGAAGGTGTTATCAGGTTTCTGGGGTCCCTTTCCGGCGAGGAATAGCAAATTCCCAACCCTGACTGCATTGACATAATTGCCAAGCGGATTTGCAGGAGATGTCAGAACAATACCTTTTTCCTTAAGCCTTGCTTCAGCGTCCTGCGCATTTAAGACAAGAGGGAAAATCAGGGCCGGAATAAGTAGTAATAATAATTTCTTCATGGTTTATTTATTTAAGACGCAGAATAATTTAATTCCGTAATTGCATTTACCAGCAAATCGAGATCAGTGGTACTCGTGTATACGTTAGGTGTGATCCGGCAACCGTGTACACCGGCTCCATCTATCGGTGCCGTATAGATCCTATACTTTTTGAATAAAATATCACCAAGTTCTGTCGGCTTCATCCCTTTGATCCCGACATTGCCAATACCGCAGTGCCGTGCGGGATCAGCCGGAGTATTAACGATCACATTTGGCAGAGGTCTCACTTTTGTTGTCCAGTAATTTTGCAGATATCGCAGCCTTGCTTCCTTCCTTTCGGCTCCGATGATATTGTAGAAATCAATGGCATCTGCCACTGTAAGGTCAGTATGGACAGGATGTGTTCCGATATGGTTGAGCCTGGTTATATCATCCGGTTTCCGGTCACCCTCAGCAATCAGCGGCCAGAGGGTCTCTATTTTCTCTTTTTTCACCCATAGTATCCCTGATCCAAGGGGAACACTGAGCCATTTATGAAGGCTGCTTCCAAAGAAGTCGCAATTAAGGTCAGGGATAGAGAACCTAAAATGGGCAAAAGAGTGAGCCCCGTCAACCATTACCTGAACTCCTCTGGAATGAGCCATGTCACATATTTTCCTGACGGGCAGGATCTGACCTGTAATGTTTATCATATGGCAGACCATAAGGAGCTTTGTTTTGTCGGTAACAGCTGAAGCATAAAGATTTACGATCTCGTCATCCGATTCCGGAAGATTCGGCACCGAGACCACTTTATTTACCACACCATATCTTCTTGATACCTGTCTGAACATTTCAAGCATTGCAGGATAATCCTGTTCTGCCATTACTGCTTCATCTCCTGGCTTCCATTCGAGGCCTCCAATTATCATATCGAGCGACTCGGTGGTATTCCTTGTAATAATAAGTTCGTCGGCGGGACAGCCTGCAATTTCTGCCAGCTTAGCTGCCATCAGCTTTTTATTATCAAACTGAATGGTTCGCATATAGTAGGATCCCTGGTAATTTATTTCCCGTACATGCCCGATAAACTTTTCAAGTACCTGTTCAGTCAGAAAATTATAATAACCGTTTTCAAGATTGATGTAATCAGGTTTTAGTGTATACACTTTTCTTATTTCATTCCAGAAATCCTCATCACC
>JAUZNW010000287.1 GCA_030706785.1 Bacteroidota bacterium
ATGGGGAATGCGCAATTGCAGGAAGTACCATATCCCTGTAGTCGGCATTCCACTTAATGCCAACCGCTGTATACGCTGGTTCGGAAGGTTTTATCCCAATTCAATCGACCTTGAGGAGCTTGAAAGACTGCTGAAGGAAGATTCAGAGAGTGAGGACGGGAGTTAGGGCTGGTCCTCGCCTTCAACCTGATTTCTTTCTTAATCTCAGGTAATACAGGAAAATAGCAATCAACAGGATCAACTCTCCGGCTGTGAAAAATCCCCAGTTGAATTTTGCCGGAGAATATGACATTATTGTCTGCATTACAGATTGATCCTGAAGTTTCATAAACAGCTCCCTTATACTATAATATCGTGAGATATACTTTGAGAAATCCCATATGAAAGAAATAAATATCCCCAGTGCGCCGCTGATGATCAATATCCATTCATAAATCAGGATCCTGGAAAACACTTCTTTCCCCGAAAAATAAAGGATAACCATCGAAAGAAGGATCATAGTAACTGAAACGATCACGGGTGTTATTATCGGACCGGTCCAGATGACCGGGATAAGAAAGAGAAGATCCCAGGTCATGACAGATACGGGCCAGTTGATGAGTATTTTCAGGAAGACATAGAAAAAGATATCCCATATTGCAAACGCATAGATGAACCAGGCGAACCGCTGGCTGAAGCTCTTTCCTGCCATAAATCCGATAGCAAGCAGCATTACGATCGTTGCAACTTCTCTCAGGCACTCAGTCAGTGACAGATCAGCAGGCATGGCTTTCAGAGGAAAAGCAAAGCCTTCAGGATATAGGATTTCCCTCAGGTAGATCACGATTGCTGATTCCATGAAGCCCATGGCGATGCTGAATACGGTAACCAGGATCAGTGTGGATCTGATTCTTTTCATCCTTCAGGTTGATGATTCACTTAATAAAAATAAACAGAATTCAGGCGAAATTCAAATCCTCTTGTTGCTGCGGAATACCGGGAGCGAGGTACGGGGTGCGGAGTGGAATGTTATGCGGTTGCTTCTCAAATATTTATTGCAGAGAGTTATAATAGTTAACGATTTTTGCGAGGTCTTTAGGTTTTTTTACTCCAAGTTTATTTGTTTTCATAAACTGCATTACAGCTGCATTTTTATCCGCCAGCAGAGATAATACATCATTTTTGCTTTCAATTCTTATAGCGCTTTTACCTTCAGGTCCAATGTAATATGAGTCAGGTAAGGCTACGAATCGTGTGTTAGTCGGTGGCTGATAAGCCCTTGCACTTTCACCACGCTGAATCTTCAGGTTCATCATGACAAGAAATTTTAATTTCCCATCCTTTTTAAGAAGAAACCAGGTATTTGCCCTTGAATTGTCATCCCCCGTCGATTTCAGGTAACTGGTGTAAATAAACCTGAGGGTGTCGATAAGCACAAATGACACACTTTCCTGATTCAAAAGTGCAAAGATCCCTTCATTATACCTGAACTGTATCGTATGAGTAAAAATGTTAAATCTAAGATAGAGCGGAATTTTCTCACCCGTTTTCAGAAAAACCCTGCCTGGTGTAAAATCCCTGTAAAGAAACGGATCCCCCTCAATAGCCGGATAGTTTTCCTTCTCAGTATTTGCAAATGACCTGTTCATGATAAGCTCTGATATTAACTCCGAATCAGGTCTTTCAATATTTTGCCTAATTCCTCCGTCAGTTAATATCTGACCGGAAATGATCTGCAGGCCTGAAATGAAAAGGATTGCAACGAGACAAACTTTTTTTCTTGGATTTTTCATCCCCCGGAAATTAAATGATTATTGTTATGCTCCAGGTTCCACGTTTGTGGGATTAAGGACGCATGAAACCTGCAGGCTTCAGTTGTGTTTCCCGATGCTTGCAAGCTTCAATGAATTACCGATCCTGACAGTTAATCTTATCAGAATAAACAGTCCTCAGTGATTTAGTCTTTATAACCACTTATAACTTCAGTAAATCAACATTATTTACTTTTAAGACGAAAAAATA
>JAUZNW010000288.1 GCA_030706785.1 Bacteroidota bacterium
AATAAGCTTAAATAAAGTGTTGTTCCCGACATAATTGGGATTGGCCTTGTTCCTCTTCATCGTATTGATGATTCTGCTCTTTTCAAGACCAAATTGCTCCTCGTCCCAGCGGGGTTCAAAAAGCATTTCCTCCACAAGATCGAGAGTCTTTTCAAAATTACGTGAAAGAGTGCTTACCCTCACGGTAATGTTCTCTGAACCTCCGCTTATCGAGATGCTTGCCCCAAGAAGCCTGATGGCATCCTCGAGCTGCTCGGGAGTCTTGTTCTTTGTCCCGTCGTTCATCAGTGAAGCCGTGAAGTTCGCAACACCCGGCTTGGCAACGTCATCAAGGAGGTGCCCTCCGGGGACTATAATAGAATATTGAATAAGCGGGAGTTCCTTCTGTACTATCCCGAACATCTTAATGCCGTTTGAAAGAGAACCGGTCCACACAGGTGGGATCTTTACCTCAGGATCCGGACCAAGAGGAGGCTGTACCGACCTGTCGAACTTTGTCGGGGTCTTCGTATATGGCTCTTCTTTTGAAGCGACTTCCTTTACTTCAGCTGCTTTTGTAACGTCTTCCTCAACAATTCCTGCATTTACTGAATTTTCATCGACCAGGCTTATATCACCCTTCGGGACAAAATTTATCTCGACATAATTTTTCCCTTTTATATATTTCTGGTATACATTCTTAATATCCTGCGAAGTAACTGACTGGGCATCATAAAAATCCTTCGCAAAATAATGCGGATCATCCTTGAACATCTGGTATTCTCCGAGTGTAAATGCCTTGCTGAGAATACTGCTGAAGGAACCGTAGAATGAGGTTTCATTCCTTGCCTTTAATCTTATCAGGTCATCATTGGAGAAACCTTCTTTTTCAAACATATCAAATGCTTCAAAAATTGACTTTTTGACCTCTGTAAGGCTTACTCCCGGATTAGCAGTCACAGTGATCTCAAACATCCCTGCAAGCTCCTGGGAACCATTCCTGGCATAGACGGAGGAGGTCAGCTTTTTGTCCTTTACCAGTACCTTGTAAAGGGGTGTTTTCTTGCCATTGGAAAGAAGATCCCCGAGGTAATCAAGGGCATAGGCATCCTTGCTGAATTGCTCAACTGTCGGAAATACAAGGGTTATCCTCGGAGCTTTTGCGAAATTATCTTCATGATAAAGCTGAACAGTTGATGCCAGGTTTGCAGGCATCGGGCTCCTCTGTTCAACCGGCTCTCCCTTTGGTATTTCTCCAAAGTATTTTTCTATGAGTGCTTTGACTTCTTCTTTATTGATATCGCCGGCAATTACGAGTGTAGCATTGTTCGGCGAGTAGAATTTCTTATGAAAAGCCTTGACATCATCAACAGTTGCATTCTGAAGGTCCTGCATATCACCGATTACATCCCAGCTATATGGATGTTCTTTAGGATAAAGGGTTTTAAGGATCAGGTAATCGCTGAAACCGTATGGTGCATTGTCGACGCTCTGGCGCTTTTCATTCTGGACAACATTCTGCTGATTGGTGAACGCTGACCGGGTGACGGTATTCTCAAGATACCCCATCCTGTCCGATTCCAGCCAGAGGGCCATCTCGAGTGCATTCTTCGGGATCACCTCATAATACATTGTGGCATCCTGGCCGGTCCCTCCGTTAAGATCACCACCTGCACCCTGGATCAGTTTAAAGAGCTGATCTTCGCCGACATTTTCTGATCTCTGGAACATCATGTGCTCGAACAGGTGAGCAAATCCGGTTTTGCCCGGAACCTCTCGGCTCGAGCCGACATGGAAAACAACTGCAACGGCATTGATCGGATCCGATTTATCTTCATGGAGGATCACCGTGAGTCCGTTAGGAAGGGTGTATTTTTCAAACGGCACCGAGATTGGCGGCTCGTTCTTTTTCGTTGTGCACGAAAT
>JAUZNW010000289.1 GCA_030706785.1 Bacteroidota bacterium
AAAGGCATATTCCTTGTTTTCCACAGGCTTTTGACTCACAGGCATAATAAAAGTTACAAGTTACGATATTTATTCACTTGCATCCGGTTAATTTTCCACGATAAGAAAGAATTTTGATTCAAAAGGGCCTATGGTTGCAGAAGAATCTCCAGTTACATTACCTGCAATATCAGACACTGAAGTATTGAGCTTTCTCCCGTTCAGACCATCTTTCAGATCAATAATTGCTTTCTTACCGGCAGTTTCCCGAAGATGCAGCAGAATTCCGCCGTTCGCGGGACGTGAACTTATAAGCAGAACATTTTCAGGCCAGCCTGTAATGAAGGAGCCTTCGAAGTTATTGTCACCGGTACCTTCCCCCGGAAGGATCCTTGTGAGAAAAGGTACCCTCGATCCCCATCCAAATCGGGTGGCAAAAGGGTTTGAAGCATCATCCGACGAGGTGATGAAATACGACCATGTGTGTCCGCCCCGCTGTTCGGCATTAAAATTTGTAACCCAGTAATTGTTCATCGGCCAGGAGAAAATATGAGTGCTTTCCGGCATTGCTCCTGCACTGTATCGCCCAGTGTTTATTGCACCGAACTGCATGAGCGGCATTTCATTGCAGCTAAAGACAATTTGGGAAGTTCGGTTTCTTACAGCAGTAAAATTCTGGACAGTATACCAGTCGTTTGATGATCCTTTAATCTGATCCTTTCCGGTTTCTATCACACCACCCTGAACTTCTGTAAAGTGCTTCCCATCTCTGAGGCCGAAAGGAAAAGCAATATAAAAGCTTTCGGGAGTTACAATACTTTTCTTGATGATTGAACAGACAATTTCAATCTTTTTTTCATTATTGTAAAGCCTTATCTCAATCGAAAAGCCCCTTGGTTTTATGGCTGTTTCCGTTTCCCCGTAAAACCTTATACTATTGAATACAGGGCCTTTATTGAAAGAGTCGAACCAAACTGTATCGAGTGAAACTCTCTTGTAATCGATAAGCTTATGGCTTTCCATCTGGCTTCTGTTGCCGAGTTGTTCCAGGATGAAATCACCTATACCGTACTCCGATCCCTGATCCCTGAGCTCCAACGACAGCTCCTTGTCGTACAGCGAAGTGATGGAACCTTTTGATAAATCAGCTGCTATTTTGTACCATTTGTTTTCCAGAACTGATTGTGGATCCTTGATAACTGTAAGATTCTGATCAATCATGGGCCGGATAAAGAATTTCCTGTATCCGAAAGCAGGAATATCGTCGATCCAGATGGCCCAGTATGTTCCGTCGGAACGGGACGAAAGAGGCTGGGAGGGAAAGCGGTTACCTGTCTCATCAAAAACTCCAGCAGTACTTCCCATGGGTACAATCTGGTGATCAATATATACGGTTACCATTCCTGATCTTTTCCAGTTCAGGGTGTTAAACACTATCAGGGAAGGATCTTTTTCCCTTCTGAACAATCCCTGCAGCAATCCCATTGCATCCTCTCCCAGTGCTGCGGTACGGCGGTTTGCTTCCCAGGCGTATGATTCCTTGAGAGCCCTCTGCTCCATTGTTGGCTGACTGTAAGGCTCCCTTACGCTTTCAGAATAGCCTGTGGTATGCTCGGTGTAAAACAAAAGTGCGCTGTTTATCAGATCGATCCTCTCGCTTGTTCCTTCAGGCATTTTCATACCGGCAAGCGATGCCATACTGAGTGCTCCTGTACCAGCAATAAATGACACTGCTGCTTTCCTTGTCACCGATGTTTCCCGGGCTGAGGCGCCGAATCCGTCGGTCCACCAGTCGGGCCAGGCACCCCTTATAACAGGGAACTCGGTCCCATGCTCCTTCTCCATATTTCTGAAGAAGGATCCGGCAGTGCGCGTTCCGGCCGGCGCGCGCCTGGCGTGC
>JAUZNW010000029.1 GCA_030706785.1 Bacteroidota bacterium
CAGAAAAGCTGATACAACACTTGCAAAATCATCAGGTCAGGCTACTGATTCAACATTGATGGAAGAATCCAGAAAAAAAAGTCCGTTCACCCGGGCTGTTAAAAACATTGTCTGGGGCCATATATGGTCCGATACAACCGGATTCAGTTTCACATACGGCGGGCTGATCAATCTTAAAAGCTTAAGCTTCAATACAGTTGATGGTTTTATCTATGGATTTGATTTCAGATTCAACAAGCAGTATAAGAAGAACAGGAGCCTGGGTTTCTACCCTGAAGTACGTTACGCTTTCAGCAGGGAGAAGGTAATGTGGAGATTAAATACCAACTATTCCACAGGTGGGCTGCACCCGAAGCAAATATTTCTCAGGACAGGAATGGCAAGCAAGGATATCGGTACAGGTGGTGGAATTAATCCGCTGCTTAACAGCATTTCATCCCTTCTCTTCAGAAAGAACTACCTCAAACTTTATGAAAGCAGGTTCATGACCCTTGGCTACGGAACAGAAATAACAAACGGGATGAAGCTTGAAATATCGGGAGGTTTTGAGGACCGCCTTGTTCTGGAAAATAATACTGACTTTTCGATATTCAGGCCATCACGAAAGTATACAGACAATATTCCGCCAAATGAATATCTCACAAGAGATTCAGGAACTGTTATTCCCCTGTACAGCCAGAAGCATTATGAATTAGGAGCAAATTTCACGTTTACCCCGTTTCAAAAATACAGGGTATACCGTGGAAATAAAATTCCTGAGGGTTCTGACTGGCCTACATTCACCTTTATTTGGAAGCATATGGTGAACCAGATGCAGGTTTCTGACCGGTACAGGCATTTCAATATGCTTCGATTTGAAGTATCACAGACTCATGAGACAGGTCCGTTCGGGGAGTTCAGATGGCAGGCCGGAACAGGCGGGTATCTTGATAACCGGAACCTTCCGTTCTTCGATTTCTTTCACTTTAACAGCCAGCCGCTTATCCTCCTGATCGACGAATACCAGGATGCATACAGGATCCCGCATTACTATTCCCTGAGCTCTCCCGAATTTTTCGGGGAAGTCCATCTCAAATATACAACGCCTTATCTGCTTCTAAAGCTTCTTCCGGGTCTCAGCAATACGCTGATTCGTGAGAACCTTTCCCTTTCATACATAGGAAGGCGTTATCATTCCAGTTACACCGAGATCGGATATACGCTCAGCGAAATATTTCTCCTTGGTGAGGCAGGAGTGTTCATTGGATTTGATGATCTGAAATTCAGAGCTGCAGGAGTGAGATTTTCTCTCCGGCTAAATTAAGTTCCCCTTCAGGGGGCAGTGGGTAAACCAATCAAATAAACGGAGGTTCGTTCAGATTGTCATTTTCCAGATCAAAGCCGCCTTTCCGCCGCCTCATATCATCATGGTTCATCTTTGAACCAAGTGTGATGCTCTGAGACGATTCAGCTATTTCTCCTGCACTTTCAAAATCGAAATCATCAATATCCAGGAACTGTGCCTTTTCCTCACGGAACCTCAGGCGTACGTCATCGACAGGTCCATTACGGTTTTTGGCAAGTATGATCTCAGCTATCCCTTTTGTTGATGATCCGTCTTCAAAGGTCAGGATCCCGAACTTATCCTGGCGGTGAATGAACACGACCATATCGGCATCCTGTTCAATAGCTCCCGATTCCCTGAGGTCCGACAGCAGAGGCCGCTTCATTCCTCCTCTCATCTCGACTGACCTGTTCAGCTGCGACAGGGCAATTATCGGCACATTAAGCTCTTTGGCGATGCTTTTTAGTGATCTCGAAATATTGCTGACCTCCTGTTCACGGCTTCCCGCATTTTCGGGGCCGGACATCAGCTGAAGGTAGTCAACTATGACTATGTCGAGTTTGTGTTGGGCCATGAGCCTGCGGCATTTTGCTCTTAACTCAAAGATGGATATTGCCGGAGTGTCGTCGATAAATATCGGTGCCTGGACCAGCTTCTTTATCCTTGTATCGAGTTGTTTCCATTCCTCCTCAGTCAGGCGTCCGTTCTTGATTTTTTCTCCGGGAATATCAGTTTCGGCAATTATCAGCCTGTTTACAAGCTGGATCGACGACATCTCGCATGAGAATACGGCCACCTTTTTCCCATGGTCGATCGCCATATTTCGGGCCATCGACAGAGCAAAAGCAGTTTTACCCATTGAAGGACGTGCGGCAATAATGATAAGCTCTGATTTCTGCCATCCTGAAGTCAGCCTGTCAAGCTTCGTAAATCCGGAAGGTATGCCTACAAGTGCATCCTCTCGTTTTCCGGCTTCCTCTATCTCCTTAATAGCTTCCTTAAGAACAATATTGATCGGTGACACTTCCCTTTTTATGTTCCCTTCAGCAATCTGGAAAAGCTCATTTTCAGAAAAATCGAGGAGTTCAGTTACATCTATCGAATCATCGAATGACCTGTTCTGTATCTCAGTCGATACCCGTATGAGCTCCCTCTGAATATATTTCTGTGCAACGATCCTTGCGTGATAGTCAACGTTGGCTGCCGATACCACCTTTGCTGTAAGCTGGGTCAGGTAAACCGGTCCACCGACACTCTCAAGCTCTTCATGTGCCCTGAGCTCTTCGGTTACCGTATACAGATCAACAGGATACTCTCTCGATACCAGGTCGGAAACTGCCTTGAATATCTTCTGATGAGCTTCCTTGTAAAAACTCTCCGGCTTGAGGATATCAAGTATGGTTATTACGGCTTCCTTTTCGAGCATAATAGCGCCCAGTACAGCTTCCTCCATATCAATGGCCTGTGGCGGTACTTTTCCGAAATCAGGTAAGGGAGTGACTACAGGACGCGAACCTGTTTTTTGTCTTGCCATTGTTATATATTGCTGATTTTTAGATACTTATGAGATGATGATCAAATCATGTCAAGGCTGACCAAAGGTAAATAATAACCTATTTTAAATATCACATAAGTGATTTATTGTTACAAACATTTTTTGTTTAAAACTTGTTAAAAAGCAAATAAGATGGAAGTCAGGTGATTTATTCGATCCATATGATACATTTGCATCAAAATTTCCCCTGATGGTAGTTTTCCCGAAAGCGAAGATCAACCTTGGCCTGATGATCAAAGGCAAGCGTCCTGACGGATACCATGATATTGAGACAATCCTTTATCCTGTAGACCTCTGCGATGCTCTGGAGGTCGTTAAAAATACCGGTGATTCAGCATCAGATATCCTTACCATTTCGGGAGAAATACCTGAAGGCAATCCTGAAGACAATCTGGTTCTTAAGGCAGTGAGGAAGCTAAGAGAAACGTACAGGATCCCTTACCTCAGGATGCACCTGTATAAAAAGATACCGTCAGGGGCAGGTCTTGGCGGGGGATCATCAGATGCAGCAAATACTGTCAGAATAATAAACAAGGAATTCAACCTCGGAATTGACCCGGACGAAATGAGAAACATAGTCGTTTCAATGGGGACTGATTGTCCTTTTTTCGTTGACAGTGTTCCTTCCATTGCAACAGGCAGAGGAGATATTCTGTATACGGCAGAACCATTTCTTGAAGGATTTTACCTTTTGCTCCTGCATCCCGGATTTTCAGTAAGCACAAGGGAAGCTTATGAAGGGTGTGAACCTTCAGATCCGGGGGTAACTCTTAAAGAAGCGATCAGGATGCGTATTTCCGAGTGGAGAAAAGTGATCGTCAATGATTTTGAAAAAACTGTTTTTCAGAGATATCCGCAAATCAGGGACCTGAAGGAGGCGCTGAATTACACAGGTGCACTTTACAGTTCGATGTCGGGGAGCGGCTCGGCAGTTTACGGGATCTATGCAGGCGAACCGGTTGTGCCTGAGGGCCTGAAGAAATATTTAATATATAAAGGGAAATTTTAAGTTTTTAAAAAGAATTTATTTCAATTCGATCAGCACTGTTCCCTTCGCGACCTTATCCCCTTTATTTACCATTATCTTTTTAATGATAGCTTCTCCCCTGCTTTTAAGCTTGTTCTGCATCTTCATAGCCTCGAGTATCATGAGTTCGTCTTCGCTTTTAACCTCCTGACCTTCCTTTACCAGGATATCGAGGACAGTCCCGGGGATAAAGCTGAGGATCAATTTATTGTCAGCCGGCTTATAGGGCCTGCGCGAGATAAAACTGCGACTCAACCTTGTTTTGTAAATGGTTGAGTTTATATTCAAGGAGCCCAGGTTCTCAAATTCCTTCATTTCTCTTTTTTAAAATTATAATGACATTGATCAGAAAGGTGGAAGCCCGTGCTTCTTTTCCAGCAGTTTAACAGATTTGTTTTCAGATATCTCAATCGCATGAAGCAGGAACCGTCTTGTTTCTTTGGGTTCAATTACGGCATCAACATATCCCCTTGCAGCAGCCACGTAAGGATTAGCAAACTTGGCTTTGTATTCCTCTACTTTCTGCTTCCTGGTGCCTTCCGGATCATCTGATGACATTATCTCCTTCCTGAAGATAATGTTAGCTGCTCCTTCAGGTCCCATAACTGCAATTTCGGCAGTAGGCCAGGCGAAAACGAAATCTGCTCTCAGATGTCGCGAACTCATTGCAATGTATCCGCCTCCATAGGCTTTCCTCAGGATGACTGTCAGCTTCGGCACTGAGGCTTCACTGTAGGCATAAAGTATTTTGGCTCCGTGCCTGATCACTCCCGCATGCTCCTGGTCGACGCCGGGCAGATAACCTGGTACATCAACAAGGGTAATGATGGGGATATTGAAGGCATCGCAGTATCTGATAAACCTTGCAGCCTTGTCGGATGAATCCACATCCAGAACACCTGCCATCTCCAGCGGCTGGTTTGCTACAAATCCGGTTGTCCTCCCTCCCATTCTGCCAAATCCTATAACGATATTCTTGGCATAATGTTCCATTATCTCAAAGAAGTCAGATTTATCGACCACTGACCTTATAACGTCCTTAACATCATACGGCAGTGTGGGATCATCAGGGACTATCTTCTCGGGGTCATATGTTTTATCAGGCTCCCCTGGCTCGAAAGCCTTGGCTTTCCTGCTATTGTTCCATGGGATAAAAGTTATAAGCCTTTTTATCTGTTCAAAGCACTCCTCTTCACTTTTTGCAAAGAAATGGGCATTACCTGTCACTTCGCTGTGAACCTTTGCACCGCCGAGATCTTCCATTGATATTTCTTCACCAAGAACGGTTTTGATCACTTCAGGCCCGGTAATGAACATCTTCGATATATTGTCGACAACGAAAACGAAATCTGTAAGGGCAGGGGAATAGACCGCACCTCCAGCACATGGACCCAGAATGACTGAGATCTGAGGTATCACTCCGCTTGAAATTGTATTCCTGAAGAATATCTCTCCATAACCCGCAAGTGAATTGACGCCCTCCTGGATTCTTGCTCCTCCTGAATCATTTATGCCGATCAGCGGCATTCTCATCTTAAGTGCATGGTCCATTATTTTTGTGATCTTTCTCGAATGCATGAGACCCAGCGAACCGCCGGCAACTGTGAAGTCCTGGGCATAAACTGCCACCGGCGCTCTGTAAATGGTGCCTGTGCCAATAATCACTCCGTCGCTGGGGAGTGATTTTTTATCCATGTCAAAGTCGCGTGCATCATGTTCGACAAAAAGATCATATTCAATAAAGGAATCTTTATCCAGAAGGGACATGATCCTCTCACGGGCTGTCCGTTTTCCCATGGCTTTCTGTTTTTCAATGGCCTGCTCACCGCCACCAAGCAGGACCCGTCTGCGTTTTTCCTGTAATTCTTTTATCTTCTTGTTTACCGGCATAACTGATATTTTAAGTCAAAAATTTAAAACCAGATTAATGGTGCAATTTAAGCTTTTAGAGCAATGATTATAACCTATTTTGGCGCAAGCTTATACAAAACAAGCGCTATCAAAGCATAAAGGATATTCGGTATCCACATCGCAAGCATCGGGCTGAGGTTACCTTTAAGCGAAAACTGGGAAGCAAACTGCAGGAAGAGGATATAGGAAAAGCTGAGACCCAGTCCGACACCGATATTCATTCCGATTCCCCCCCTGACCTTCTTTGAAGATAGCGAAACACCTATCAGGGTAAGAATAAAAACGGCGAATGGATTGGCATAACGACGGTACTTTTCAATCAGGAATAACTTCAGTTCATCCGATCCCTGCAGCCTTAGCTGACCGATATAATCGTTCAGGTCGTGGTATGTCATTGTTCCGACGACTGAAGGATTCCTTGCCAGATCTTCAGGTTTTATGATCAAAAGAGTGTCAATCCGGTCGCCCTTGATAATGCTGTCCTCATCGTTTTCTATTTTCCTTATATAATAATTTACAGCAGTCCATTTGCCTGATGATGTATCGAATTTTACAATGTTGGATGATAATTTGGACCTGAGCTTCCCGGAGTCATCAAATTTTTCAAGTGTAAAATTCCTTCCCGTCAGGCTGATCGGATTAAAGGTTTCCATATAAACCAGCACATTTTTCGCAACCTGCCTGTGTATCTCCAGTACAGGGGCCCGGCGTGTTGATGTCCGGTAATACTTATCTTCAAAGTCCATTCGTTTGAGGTTTGCCTGGGGTATGACGAAGTTGGTCAGAACAAAGGTGAGTATTGCAATGACAAGTGATGACAGGAAATATGGAAGCATCATCCTGAGGAAGCTCATTCCGCTGTTAAGGATAGCAATGATCTCTGTATTTACGGCCATTTTGGAAGTGAAGAAAATGACTGAGATGAAAACAAACAGAGGGGAGAATAATGTAGCAAAATAAGGTATAAAGTTCAGGTAATAGTCGAAGATTATAGCTCTGACCGGAGCATCCTTTTCCATGAAGTTATCGATCTTCTCAGCAAAATCGAAAACGACGGCTATTGTAAGGATCCCGATAAGGCAAAAGAAGAACGTACCCAGGAACTTCCTTATGATGTAATGGTCAATGATCTTTAATCTCAGATCCTTTCCGAAAGCCTTCCTGAAATCTGGTTTTTCCATTTTTTGAAAGTTCCTTGTTCGATATTCGTCCTCGCTTCAGAAACCAGTCTGAGGTAGAACGACAGATTATGGATGCTGGCAATCTGGGCCCCTAGAATCTCTCCCGAAATGACCAGATGCCGCAAATATGCCTTTGAATAATACAGACTTACATCAGATGGTCCTTCCGGGTCGATAGGGCTGAAATCATCTGTCCACTTTTTATTCCTTATATTGATTATGCCCTGACTTGTAAAAAGCATGCCATTTCGTCCGTTTCTTGTCGGCATCACACAGTCGAACATGTCAATGCCCCTTTCAATCGCTTCGAGGATATTGACGGGAGTACCCACTCCCATGAGATAACGGGGCTTATCCTGAGGCAGTATTTTATTTACGATTTCAATGATCCGGTACATCTCTTCGGCAGGCTCGCCCACCGACAGACCTCCTATGGCATTGCCTGCCATGCCTGCAGACGCAACTTTTTCCGCAGAAAGCTCCCTAAGGTCATCAAATGTACCTCCCTGAACTATTGGAAAGAGAAACTGTTCATAACCCCATAAAGGTTCTGTTTCCCTGAATCTTGCAACTGCCCTGTCAAGCCAGTGATGAGTTAACCCGAGGGACTTCTTTGCATACCTGTAATCACATGGGAATGGGGTGCATTCATCGAATGCCATAATAATATCGGCACCAATAATGCGCTGGATATCGATGATGTTTTCAGGTGTAAAAATATGTTTTGATCCGTCTATGTGAGATTTGAATACAGCTCCTTCTGTCGTCAGTTTCCTGTTGCCGGTCAGTGAAAAAACCTGGTACCCTCCGCTGTCAGTCAGGATAGGTCTGTTCCAGTTCATGAACCTGTGCAGTCCGCCTGCAGCATTCAGTATCCCGGTTCCGGGCCGGAGGTAAAGGTGATAGGTGTTCCCGAGAATGATTTTAGCATCGATATCATCAGCCAGGTCTTTCTGAAGTATCCCTTTTACGGTCCCTGCAGTACCAACAGGCATGAAAACGGGAGTCGGGATATCACCATGAGCAGTTTTCAGCACCCCTGTCCTGGCTCTGGTTTCGCTATCCCTGGTCTGTACTGAAAACATAATAAGGTCCATGTTACGCGGCACAAAGGTAATTCATTCAGGTTCGTATGAAAAATTATGCCGATAATTTTTGTGGATTCTTTTCCGTTTTCCTATAAATGATTGTTGAAAACTCTTTTTCCCCATTTGGATTATCTTGCTAATATTGCTCCAATATTCGGAAGTCAGATGATGTTCCATAACAATCTTTTTCTTACGATTCTCCTAGTGATTTTTATTCTTTCAGCAATAACACAGTTATTTTATTACCTCTATTATTACCTTTCGCCGGGCATTTACAAGGTACCTGCTGTTTCACTTTCAAAGGAACCCGTTTCAGTCATTATCTGTGCGAGAAATGAGGAGGAAAACCTGAAAAATTTTCTGCCGGCAATAATGGAGCAGGACTATCCATATTTTGAGGTGATTGTTGTGAATGATTGCTCTGATGATGATTCCTATTTTGTACTCGGGGAATACCTGAAGAAATATCCAAACCTGCATATTTCAAACGTCAGTAAAGATCCGAAATTCACACATAACAAGAAATTTGCCCAGTTCATCGGGATCAAGGCAGCCAGGAATGAGCTGATGCTCTTTACCGATGCTGATTGCCGGCCCGAAAGCAGTAAATGGATTGAAAACATGGTTTCTCACTTCAGTGATAAAACCGATTTCGTTCTTGGATACGGTGGATTCTTTAAAGGCAAAGGGTTGTTAAACAAGTATATCAGGTATGACAGCATGGTGATAGCCATGCAATATTTCGGAATGGCGATCAGGGGGATACCTTACATGGGCGTTGGGCGAAATCTTGCATACCGGCGTTCGCTTTTTTTCAGGAATAAGGGATTTGGAAGTCATAACTATCTTGCCTCCGGAGATGATGACCTGTTTGTGAACTCAAATGCTTCCAAAGCCAATACTGCACTGGAGTTCGAAAAGGAAGCTCATACGCGGTCTGTTCCCGCTCCAAATCTGAAAGATTTCATAAAGCAGAAAAAAAGGCATATGACAACGGCAAAACATTATAAGGGAAGGGACCAGACAATCCTGGTTGCTGAACCTGCTTCCAGGATACTGTTCTATGCCTCTTTTGTTGTACTTCTGTCCTTCCTTTACCTCTGGCCGGTTGTTCTGGCTGTTTTTGCATTCCGCATGCTCATTCAGTTGTTGGTAATAAATATAGTGCAGGAGAGGTTTAATGAGAGAGGGCTTATGCCCTGGATTGTAATCTTTGATGTCTTATCTCCGTTTATTAATTCTCTGATATATATCAAAAGCCAGAGGCAGCATGCCGGCAAATACCAATGGAAGTAGGAAACGGGCTATCGGAAAAGGCAAGAAATGATCTGGTCCTTGTCGAGATGGCAAAGAACGGCGATGAGAAAGCATTTGCCAGCCTCATGAACCGCTACCGCGATTCTATTTACTTCCTTCTTCTGAAGATGGTGAGCAATACTTCTGATGCAGAAGATCTGACTATTGAGGCATTCGGAAAGGCTTTTCGTAATCTCGATTCATTTACACCTGATTTTGCTTTCAGCACATGGCTCTTCAAAATAGCAACCAACAATTGCATTGATTTTATAAGAAAGAAGCAGACCTCACCTTCTCCGATCGATCAGCTACAGGATGATCTTGACAGCCTGACAGTCAATATCCAGTCCGATCTTCCCGATCCCGAGGAATCACTGATTAATGATCAGAAGATAGCAGTCCTGAGGGGAATTGTCAACCAGCTTAAGCCAAGGTACAGAAGGCTTATCGAACTGAGGTACTACAAGGAATATTCATACGAGGAGATCGCGAAGGAACTTGATTTGCCGATCGGCACGGTAAAAGCCCAGCTTTTCAGGGCTAAAAGCCTTCTGTACAACATATTCATCAAAACAGGTAACAGGTAGTGATTGAGAATATCACCGGATATTTCCCGCATCTTTCACAGTCCCAGATTGAGCTCTTTTCGGTGTTAAAAAGTATTTACGAGGACTGGAACAGCAAAATAAATGTGATCTCCCGGAAGGACATGGAGAACTTTTATACGCATCATGTTCTACATTCATTGTCCATTGCCAGGTTAATTGAATTTAAGCCGGGCTCAACAATACTCGATGCAGGTACGGGAGGAGGATTCCCGGGAATTCCTCTGGCAATCATGTTCCCCGGCTCTCAATTCACTCTTCTGGATTCAATTGGAAAAAAGATCCGTGTGGTATCCTCTGTTGCCGGAGAGCTTAGGCTTTCCAATGTTATTGCGGTACGCCGAAGGATAGAAGAAGAAAAAGGTCTATATAATTTCATTACAGGCAGGGCAGTAACTGATTTTCCAAAATTTGTCAAACTTACCCGCAAAAATGTTCTCAAGACGGAAGGGCTGGATGCCAGAAACGGAATAATCTGTCTTAAAGGAGGAGATATAAACAAAGAAGTATCAGGATTTAAAGGTAATATCCTTATCAGGAACATAAAGGATTTCTTTTCAGAACCCTACTTTGAAACGAAGAAGATCATTTGGATGCCATTTTGAGTTCCCGAAAAAAACTAATATGGTTGCATTTGTTTAAAAAAAGAGTATCTTTGCGATCTCAAAATGAAACAGGACCGCGAATTAAAATTTCCTGCATATGAAAAGGACATTTCAGCCATCAAGAAAGAAAAGAGTTAACAAACACGGATTCAGGGAAAGAATGTCAACACACAATGGAAGAAGGGTACTGGCTTCACGCAGAGCCAAAGGGAGAAAGAAAATGAGCGTTTCTGACGATCTAAGATTGAAATAATTATTAATGGGACTTATTATGGAGGGCATATAAAATGCCCTCTTTTTTTGTGTTTACCCTCTTCCCCCAAAAAGTGGGCCGATTAAGTCCCACTCACTATTCAGTTATACCTTTGGGTTCCTTTGTGATGTCCTTTGTGCTCCCTCGTGGTTAATAAATTATGTTTTATTACAAGGTTCACAAAGGTCCAGGGATCTCGAAGGTGCACCAAGGGATATTAAGTAAGGTTTACCTTTTTTACTAATTTTGATCCCTCCGGATCTTCGATGAAGAATCTTTTTGATCATATCAACGACACTGAGCTGAAAGTTGTAGCCGCCAAGGTTTTCGCGGGCAGCCGGATTTCCGGAGAGGATGCATTATTGCTTTATTCAAAAGCTGATCTCCCGGTACTGGCTCTTTTATCGGGTACAGTAAGAAGGAGGCTCAACAACGACTTCGCCTTTTTCAACAGGAATTTCCATATTGAACCGACCAATATCTGTGTTTACAACTGCAGGTTCTGTTCATACCATAAACCCCAGGGCGATCCTGAAAGCTGGGAGTTCACCCACAACCAAATGCTGGATATCGTTAAGAAGTTTGACAACATCAAAGTAACGGAGGTTCACATAGCAGGCGGCGTTCACCCGTTACACGATCTTGATTATTACTGCCTGCTGATCAGCAGGATACATGAACACAGGCCAGAAATACACATTAAAGCATATTCAGCTATTGAGCTCGACTATATGATCTCAATGTCAGGCTTATCAATAAAGGAAGGACTGGAAGAGCTTAAGAAATCAGGACTTGATTCAATACCCGGAGGCGGCGCTGAAATTTTTGATGAGGAAGTCAGGAAAAGAACGTGCCCTGAAAAAACATCCTCAAAAAGATGGATTGAAATACATGAGACAGCGCATAATCTTGGTATAACATCTAATGCCACAATGCTTTATGGTCATATTGAAACCTATGCTCACAGGGTTGACCATATGAGAAGGCTGCGTGATCTTCAGGACAGGACCGGAGGATTTAACGCATTTATTCCCCTTAAATATAAAAAGGCCAATAATCCAATGTCTTATCTCGGAGAGGTAAGCATCCTGGAAGATCTCAGAAATTATGCAGTTGCCAGGATCTTTCTGGATAATATCCCGCATCTGAAGGCCTACTGGCCGATGGCGGGCAGGGAACTGGCACGTATGAGCCTTCTTTTTGGCGCTGATGACCTGGACGGGACAATTAACGATACCACAAAAATATACTCAATGGCAGGAGCAGAGGAGAAGAATCCGGAGATGACAACCGAGGAGATCTGCCGGCTGATCCGGGATGCAGGATTTAAGCCTGTTGAACGTGATTCCCGTTATAATTTTATCAATACATTTGCGTTATAAATTTAAGTCCGAAGCCGGTATGACCCTCAAAGATTTTATCCTAAGCAAAATATTCCTAAAAAATCTTGGACTTGCTGCAGTCATAGTTGTAGGATTTATAATGCTGGTTCTCATATGGCTCAATTTCTATACAAGGCATGGCCAGAGCAGGGCTGTTCCGGAATTTAAAGGACTGACTATGGAGCAGGCTGAAAAGCTCGCCAGAAAAAGCAAGATTAGATACCAGGTTATAGATTCGGTATATACTTCTGAGGTACCGAGGGGATGCGTTGCCGAGCAAAATCCCAGGGCAGGTTTCAGGGTAAAAAAGTGGAGAAATATAATGCTGACTATCAATGCATACAATCCTGAGATGGTTGCAATGCCCAATCTGGTTAACCTTCCCAGGCGGCAGGCTTTAGCTCTTATAGAGAGTTCGGGTCTTGAACTTGGAACTTACAGGTACATTCCTGATATCTCTCTTGATGTAGTTCTCAGGCAGCTTTATAACGGGAGGGAGATCCAGGAGGGTGATTCAATACAAAAAGGATCGGTTATCGACCTGGTGCTTGGTAAAGGTCTGAGTAATCAGAGAACTTCTGTTCCTGATCTGATCGGGCTTAATCTCAGGGATGCAAAGGATAGAATCATGAGCGCCTCACTCACGCTTGTAACCTCCATATTTGACGGTACGGTAACTACAGGCAAGGATTCAACAAACGCCTTTGTCTACAAGCAAAATCCAGAATATAGTCCTGATGCAACACTCCAGCTTGGTTCATCCATATACCTGTGGTTCACCACAGATTCAACGAAGCTGCAAGCAGACACTACAAAAGTCGTTACAGACGAAATTACGGAAATAGTTAAATAAGTCTGGAAAAGCTGATGATCAGAAACTTAGTGAGATATATTGCATTCCCCCTTTTATTGTTTCCCATGATCTGTAAAGGCCAGGAGGTGGTTACAGGGCTTCAGATCAACAGACTGGTTAAGGAGGGTGCATCACAGAAGCTTATCAGCAAGGGGATTATGGCTGATACGATTGAGATCCCTTTCTTCGATGATTTTTCTTCTGAATCTCTATCCCCCGATCCCCGTAAATGGAGCGACAATGACGTTTTCATAAATGATACCTATTCAGATAAGCAGATTACAATCGGTATAGCCACTTTTGATGCAATTGACAACCTTGGAAAACTTTACGAAACAGCGAATACTGAGGGATTTGAAGCTGACCATTTGACTTCACAGCCCCTGAATCTGAAATATTCCCCAACCGACAACATTTACCTGAGTTTTGTATATGAGGCAGGAGGCCTGGGAGATCCTCCCGAGCTGAAGGACAGTCTAACCCTTCAATTCTATGCTCCCGTAGAAGCAAAGTGGTATTCAGCCTGGAAAGCAACAAATTATAATCCTACAGGATTCCGGGCCGTTATCATCAGAATTGATAATCCAAGGTATCTGCTTAAAGGTTTCAGATTCAGGTTTGTGAACTGGGCAAGTCTGGCTAAGAGTGATGATCCTTCAATAGTCGGTAACTGTGATCAGTGGAATGTTGATTACGTATACCTTAACAGGAACAGGAACGCAGCTGACACAATATTTGCAGATGTCGCATTCCGCGGACCCGTAAGGTCATTGTTGAAGACCCATGAAGCTATGCCCTGGAAACAATTCGAACAGGTTTATCTGCAAGAGATGGGTTCTGTGATTCCGATTCACTACCGGAATAACGATGATATAGTCAGGAACGTTACCAGGGGTTTTGAAATCAGGGATATGTATTTACATACGGTATCCTACTCATTTTCCGCCGGCGCTGCAAATATAGACCCACTCAGCAATGTCGACTACAACGCAAGCTTAATATATACATATAATTCCAGTAACAATGATTCAGCCCTGTTCAGGGTAACCTGCTACCTGAAGACTGATGATTTTGATCCGAAGGTTAATGATACTGTAAAATACGACCAGGTTTTCAGCAACTACTTTGCATATGACGACGGAACCTCTGAGGGTGGCTACGGAATAAACGGCCAGGGATCCAGAAACGCCATGGTGGCGAACAGGTTCAAATCTTTCATGCAGGATACGCTTCGTGCAGTAAGCATTTGCTTCAATGACAGTTACCTTAACAGCAACAGAAGAGCATTTGATCTCATGATATGGGACGATAACAATGATCTGCCAGGTAATGTGCTGTACTCAGTCCCTGACCTGATTGCTCAGCCGGGTGAGGGGAACAATGGCTTTTACACCTATGTCCTGCCTGATGGTGTTGTAGTAAATGATGTTTTTTATGCAGGCTGGAGGCAACATTCCGAAACCTTCCTCAATGCCGGATATGACATCAATACACCCAACAAGGGCAGGCAGTTTTACTGGATCAACGGCAACTGGTTTCAGACGCAGAAAGAAGGGAGCATAATGATCCGGCCTGTTGTTGGTCACAAACTGAAAGTAACATCCTCGGATGATACCGCGGGACCTGTTAAAAAAACATTCAGGCTATGGCCAAATCCTGCAGGCGACTACATCAATATTTATTTTGAGGACCTGATTCTGTCCAGGGCAGCCTCTGTCACAATCATTGATCTCTTCGGCAGGGAGCTTATAAGGGTGCCGTACAGTGACAGGATTGATATTTCCTCACTTAAACCCGGTATCTATACTGTTATTGCTACTGCTGGCACAAGACGTGTCGGCAGTGTCAGGCTGATCAAAACAAAGTAGACCCTGGATGGCAGAAGAAGATCTAATTGACCAGCAGGAGCTATATGAACACTACAGGTTTTTTGTAGATCCCGGACAGTCGATGCTCCGGATCGACAAATACCTCACCTCCAGGCTCGAAAGCACTTCACGGACGCGTATCCAGAATGCTGCAAACGCAGGGAACATACTGGTCAATAATGTTCCGGTAAAACCGAATTACAGGGTAAAACCCGGAGATACTGTTCAGATCGTCCTTCCGTCTCCTCCCAGGGAAATAGAGCTTATCCCGCAGAATATTCCAATTAATATTGTTTATGAAGATGAAGATGTGATCGTGGTAAATAAAGAGCCCGGAATGGTCGTTCATCCCGCTTATGGGAACTATACCGGGACCCTGGTGAATGCCCTGATGTGGCATTTCAGGGATCTTCCTCTATTTAAGACCGGGGAGCTTCGTCCGGGACTTGTACACCGGATCGACAAAAACACTTCAGGGATACTGGTCCTGGCAAAAAATGAGATCTCACTCAACAGGCTGTCGAAGCAGTTCTATGACCGTACCACCGACAGGAAATATATTGCGCTGGTATGGGGAATCCCTGATCCGCCTGATGGAACAATAACCGGGAATATCGGGAGGAACATCCGCGACAGGAAAATTATGCAGGTTTTTCCGGATGGTTCACAGGGGAAACCGGCTGTTACGCATTACAGAGTAGTTGAGGATCTTGGGTATATTTCAATAGTGGAGTGCAAGCTTGAAACCGGCAGAACTCACCAGATACGGGCTCATTTCAATTATATAAAGCATCCCCTCTTCAATGATGATGAATATGGGGGTGACCGCATCCTAAAGGGAACAACCTTTTCGAAATATCAGCAGTTTGTTAAAAATTGCTTCAAAATTCTGCCCCGCCAGGCGCTTCATGCGAAGTCGCTTGCATTCGATCATCCTGTAACGGGTAAACGACTCTCATTCGATTCCGAGCTACCTGAGGATATGCAGGAGGTTATTGATAAGTGGAGAATTTATATCGCTGGCAGAGAGCTTACTTAGATCATCGTGTGAGCTCGTGGCTCGTAGCTCGTGGAAGAAATCCAATCTTAATTCAAACGTTTTTCAATTTGTTAATCAGAGAATTAAGCATTTTATTTAGTTGGAGTCCTTCGGTCTCCAGATCATTGATATCTTCCTTCGAAATCCAACCCAGTTCTCTGACAATATTTAAAAACGAAATGGTTTCATAAATTGATCCCCGGGCTATATACAAAAATTGCTTAAATTCCTTATTCGAATAACGTCCCTTGCCTTCCGCAATATTTGCAGCTATTGAGGAGGCCGAGGCTTCGATTTGTTCAGTTATGCGATAATGTTTCTTTTCAGAATTTTTAAATTCGACTTTCTTAATAACATGAGAGGCAAATTCAACAGCTTTTTGCCACACAATCAATTCCTTAAATCCAAATTCTTCCTTCTGGTCCATTAAATAACTTCCAGTATTTTTACAGCAGCTACCAGCTATGAGCTACGAGCTACCAGCTTCCACCGGCTCCGCCACCGCCGAAGCTGCCGCCACCAAAGCCTCCGAAGCCGCCTCCGCCGAAGCCGCCGCCGCCGCCGCCTGAAAATCCTCCCCAACTCCCTCTGTGTGATCTGCCACCTGAGTTCATCATTGACAGAAGCAACCACAACGGCAACCCCCGGTGGCTAATATGTCTCTGGTTAGATCCCCCGCTACTGCGGAAGAACATGATTATTATTATAAGGATTATGATAAAGATAAAGGGAGCAATACCGCTGAAATCACTTCCCTTTCCCTTCAGGTACTTATCGGGCGGAAACTCCTTGCTGGCCAGTGACATCAGGATACCTGTCGCCTTATCAAGTCCGGTATAATAATCTCCTGCTCTGAAAGCGGGCAGGATCTCCCTGTCGATAATCTGTGCGCAGACTATATCAGGAACAACCCCTTCTAGCCCGTAACCGGTCGCAATAAAGACTTCTCCCCCGGAAGACTCCGAAGTCTTTGGCTTTATCAGGATCAGGATCCCGTTATTAGATCCCTTCTGCCCTATCCCCCATTTCTCTGCAAGCTGCTGGGCATAATCGCTCTTATCATAGCCATGAAGGTCTGTAACGCTTACAATTGCAATTTGTGTAGAGGTTGAATCATTATATGCATCGAGCTTCTGTTCCAGCATATCTGCCTCATGCTGTGAGAGCATGCCTGCAAAATCATTAACCAGCCTTGGCGGGACCGGTTTTTCAGGAAATTCCTGCGCTGACAAACGCAACAGAGGAAAGACTATGACCAGGCAACACAGGAATGTCAATCTTAATATTCTGGAAATCATAATTCTGCCGGTTTTTCAGGTTCATCAAACGAAATTTCATCAGGCAGCTCATTGACATCGCCCTTCTTATGCGGGAAGTGCTCCTTTAGCTTGTCACCTGCCATAACGATCCCTTCCACGAGTCCTTCAGCAAATTTTCCTTTCTGGAAATGAGACTGAAGGCTATCTTTTATATTGTCCCAGAAATTGGATGGGACCTTTGAATTGATACCAATATCCCCTATTATCGCAAATTTCTTATTCTTTACCGCGAGATAAAACAACACGCCGTTCCTCTTATCGGTTGTGTGCATCCCTATCCTTCTGAAAATCCATGATGCTCGATCAAGAACATTCCCCTTGAAGCTGGTTTCGATATGGACCCTGATCTCTCCGGAAGTCTCTTTTTCGGCCTCTATTATCGCATCACGGATGTGGTCCTGCTGCTCTTTCGTAAAAAAGGCTGAGGCTTTGATTTCCATTATTTTACAGTGATTAAAACTTTACTTCCGGTGCCTTTTCGGCTCCTGGCATCGCTTCGAAATATGGTTTGGCAGTAAAGCCGAACATTCCTGCAATCACGTTTTGCGGGAATCTCTTAATGTATGTATTCAGTGTCTGGGCAACCTCATTGAATTTTCTTCTTTCAACAGAGATCCTGTTTTCAGTTCCTTCGAGAGCAACCTGGAGATCCCGGTAATTCTGGGTAGCTTTAAGTTCAGGGTATTGTTCCACTACCACCATAAGCCGTGATAGAGCAGAGCTGAGTTCAGTCTGGGCCTGCTGGAACTGCTGAAGGTTTTCTGCGGTCATTTTGGTGGGATCTATTGTCACCTGAGTGGCCTTTGCTCTGGCTTCAATTACTTTTGTGAGGGTTTCCTGCTCAAAATTTGCTGCTCCTTTGACGGTGTTTACGAAGTTGGGAATTAGGTCAGCCCTCCGCTGGTATTGGGTTTCAACATTGCCCCACTGGCTGGTGACTCCCTCCTGCATAGTAACCATATGGTTATAAGCTTTCGTACCCCAGGAGATGATACCGAATACGATCAGAGCAAAAATTACTCCGACAATAAGCCATATAATACAACCTCTTTTCATTTTGGTGATTTTTTAAAATTTAATCAAAGGTAAAGAATATCTGAGAATGTGAATTAGAATGAATTGAAGGATTTTCAGTATTTGGAATAATCCAAGATTTGTTAAATTTGCTAAGCTGCATTTTGAAAATCCATTAGTATGAAACCAGGAACATTCACACAAATGTATGTCCAGCTTGTATTTGCTGTTCAAAACAGAGAAAATGTTCTATTCAAATCTATTCGTGCCCGAGTATTTGAATATATAAGTGGTATAATCCGTAATCAAGATCAGAAATCGATTATTGTCAATGGAGTTGCTGATCATGTACATATTTTGTATGGGTTGAATCCATCGATTTCGGTTTCGGATTTAGTCCATGATATAAAAAGGGGGTCTTCCCTTTTTATTAATAATAACAGATTGCTTCCAGGAAGGTTTTCCTGGCAGGAAGGCTATGGCGCATTTACATATAGCCGTTCGCAAATTGAAAATGTTTATCACTATATTAATAATCAAGAAACTCATCATACGATGAATACTTTCAGGGAAGAATACCTGAAAATGCTTGAAGAGAACGAAATATATTATGATTCGAGATATCTTTTTGAGTTCCTTGATCCTGCTGAATAATTTAAATAAATTCCATAACCTCTACGAGGTAAACAAAACACATATCCTGATTCTTAGTTACAACACCCTATGCCCTACGGGCAATGGAAATTCGCGAGACTTGCGAACCTCGTCACCTGGAACAAAGCAATTATCCTGATGCTGGTAACCAACATTCTATTCTCTGTGGTTAATGGATTTACATAAGACTAGTTAACCTTTTCATTGTAAATAAAGCATTCATCAGGATGAGCCTTTTATGATGCTTAATACTCTATGAACAAAAGATATCTGAGAGAGGCTCCCTTCCGCGTAGCGGATCCGGTTTTGTAATAGAAATGAATATCAAAACTTCAATTCCGCGTAGCGGATAGGGACTGACTGTCAGGTTCACCTAATACTATTTCACTGCCCGATAAAGTTTATTATAATCCTCTTCAAATCAAAAACATTTTACTCTTCATACAGATGTCCAATTTTTAAAATCTCTATTTTTGATACATAAAAACTGAATAATGAGAACTATCGCTATCGCTGCCGGAGGGGATTCATCAGAATTTGAAATATCAGTTAAAAGCGCCCAGGAGGTTGAAAAAGCTTTATACGGAAGGTACCAGGTTTACATCATCATGATCCGCGAAACAAACTGGTACTGGGAGGACAATAAGGGAAGATATCATAACATTGATAAAAACGATTTCACACTGGTCCTTGATGATCAACGGATCCGTTTTGATGCGGTATTTATTGCCATCCACGGCACACCTGGAGAGAATGGCCTCCTCCAGGGATATTTTGATATAGTGAAGATCCCCTTCACAAGCTGCGGGGTATTTTGTTCAGCACTGACCTTCAACAAGCAGGCATGCAAACTTTACCTTAAGGAATATGCAGTACCGATGGCCGGCAATATATTGATTCGACGGGGTGAAAGGACTGACGAATCCCTTATACTGAAAAAGATAGGACTCCCCTGTTTCGTTAAGCCTAACGACAGCGGATCGAGCTTTGGCGTTTCCAAGGTCAGGGTAAAAGTTGAACTCCACTCAGCCATAGAAAAAGCTTTGAAAGAGAGTGACGAGGTCATGATCGAATCGTTCATGCAGGGAAGGGAAGTGGCATGCGGTGTGGTAAAGGTGAAAGGAAAATCGTTTGTGCTGCCGGTAACTGAAATTATCAGCAAGAATGATTTTTTTGATTTTGAAGCAAAATACACTCCCGGGAAATCAGATGAAGTCACACCTGCCAATATGCCTGAAAAAATAACCAGCGAGATCCAGGATCTGAGTTCAAGGATTTATGATCTCCTCGGATGTAAAGGGATTGTAAGGGTCGATTTCATTGTGATTGATGAAAAGCCGCATTTTCTCGAGATAAATACTGTCCCCGGAATGACAGCAGAAAGCATTATACCGAAACAGGCGGAAGCAGCAGGAATTGTTATAGGTGAACTTTATTCCATGGTGATTGAGGATCTGTTTGAAGGTACAAAAAGCGTAACGATGTAGGAGTGTGAAAGCGTAAATTGAAGACTCACCTCTGATCCCCCGCTTATGCGGGGCAGGCTCTCCGGAGAGAGAAATTATAATACCATAAAACTATTATTCCTCCTTTGCTTTTTTAAGTGCTGAGATTGTTGTATAGTATTTGGTGATCATTCCGGGGATCTCCCATTCCGGAAGTTTTCCATCCTTCAGATATTCGAGGAATTTTTCTGTGACCTGCCCGAAATGCTCTTCATGAGTAACCCTGTATTTATTTGGTACATTGATCTTTAGAGTATTCTTATTGACAGGTTCAATACTAAGACTGTCGTAAGGCAAGGTTTTTAAAGCCGCATTAAGCTTTTCGGTTAAAGTGTTTACCGGCATGCTCTTTATATTTTCAACATAGAGTGTCGGCAGATATTTTTCTTCTGCTCCCTGCCTTATTACCAGGTCACAGACAGAGCCATGCATAACTGAATAGTGAGTATCGCCTCCTCCTGCAGGTGGCATATATTTCCATGTTACTGATATTTTTGCCCATACCCCTTTGATCTGATAAATAAATTCACCATTTGAATACACGTTGAGCTTCCCATCTTTCACATCCTTATGAAGGAATGCAGGAAAATCATCAAGACCTGTTACACCTTTGAATTCTTCTTTTGAGATGACTGTCGGCCACCTTCTTGCGTTCTCTATTCTTACATCGGACGTATCCAGTATCTGTCCCGGGAAGCATTCCCACTGGACGAGGTCCACCAGGTGTGTGGTGACATCGACGATGCCTTCTCCCTGCTGATCAACGTCAAAGAACCAAGCCGGCCTCTGCAGCTGTGCACCTGAAACGATCTTTGAGAAATGATGGACACTCACTTTGGTTACCGCAGGATTTTCTCTAGTTCCCGGGATTAGCTTTCCAAATATCTCCTCCTTCTGTGATAGCAGCTTCTGCAGGATGGTCGTTACCTCAAATCGTTCAGTCATAATGTCATAAAGCAATAGACCCTTCCCCTTTGCCGTCTGGAATGCATGTACAAGCTTTGGGAAATCAGCAGGAGTTATTATCATCGGCTTATCGGCCAGAACATTAAGCCCGGCTTCAACCGACCGGGTGATATATTCGGCTTTCTTCCTGTTATTTCCTGACAGTACAACAACATTACCAGCCTTTTCTGACAGCATCTTTTCGAAAAAATCATCCCGTTTGTAGACTATTTCATTCCACGATGTCGGATTGTCTGCCCGTTTATTGTACGATTCGATCCTTGACAAATGCTGCTGGACATCCGGGCCTTCCGGTGCGTAGACATGAACAACAGGTGATACCTGCGGGTACATTGTTTTCTGAACCAGGGCAGCATGGAAATGTCCCGGATCAACAGTGATCAGATTGACATTGTAACTGCTGTCGACCTTTTCGGACAACTTTTCGGCTGGCTGCTTTTTGGATCCTCCCGATCCGCACGACATCAGTAAAAGCACCGGAATTATCATCAGTATTGGTCTTTTCATGATTTATATTTTAATTCTGCAGAATTCACCCTGATTGAGAATTTTTCAGCAGGGTAATCTGAGAGCAGTTCCTGACAGCATTTATAAAAGCCTTTATGTTTTCGCTACTGACATCAGGAGGCATACCCCCGCCAACCGACCATATGATCCGATCGTAATCCTTTATCTCGCTGAAAGCTTTCTTTACAGCATTTGTAACCTGTTCCCGTGTACCGAGCGCCATGACATCCCTTGGAGGAATATTACCTATCAGAATTATACCCTGACCCGAAAGCTCGCGGATCTTATCCATTGAGTGATTGTATGAAAAGTTAAAGGTATTAACTCCCATTTCCTTAAGATTCCTGGCTGTGATAAGTCCGTCAGCGTCGTTGTGAAGGAATCTTACTTTTGCATTCGTGCTCGAAAATATTTTCCTGAAATACGGGACAACAAATTCACTGAATTCAGCTTCACCAACAAAACCAATAATATCATCGAGTATCAGAACACCATCTATAGAGGGGAAACACTCCTTCTGCCATGCTATCCAGTCGCAAATGAACCCTGTAATCTTTCTTAAAAGTCTGTGGGAACCATCAGGATCGAGGGCAAGGGCGACCATGAATTCAGTTGTTCCCAACAGGAAGCTGGCAATATTCAAAGGTCCCCTTGCCACCGCAAACCTTATATTGTGGTCAGCTTTCTTAATTGCGTCTTCGTTCCTTTTCAGCCTGTTGACCATAAAAGGCAGCAATCCGTCGGTTTTTACGTTGGGCTGAGGAAGCCTGTCCGCGTCTGCAATATCAGCAAGTATCTTTTCAGCGTGCGGAAGCGTATTTTCAAGAAAGATCAGCCTTGATCCGAATGCTGAAGGCTCGGTACACATCCCGAATTCAGACCAGAAAGAAGGCATGAACCAGACATCAGGAAATGTATTGACAACTTTCAGATTTGATTCAAACCATAGTTTGTCAGAAGAATAATAATCTATCGTGGAAATGCCGTACCATCCGGGTATCCATGGAGAGTCAACAATGAATCCGACAGGCTGGTAATTAAGCTTTTTGCCGTCAACCAGTGATACAAGATCATTCCAATAGAGATTCCTCATTCAGGGATTGGTTTTAGGTTTTAAAGTTCAGATAATAAATTTGAAAATTACTTCCGGAGCCAGGAAAATATATCACTTTAATTAAAAATATTGGATATAGCCTCTGTGTCACTTTCCCGTCATGGCGGGACAAGTTGTGCCTTATCTGTGGAACTCTGTGGTAGTTTTTCTGGTTACACAGAGAACACAAAGGAGTCACAGAGGTCCACAGAGGCTGGAATATCAGATTTTCAATGTTTCAGTCCTGTACGCATCAATCGGATCGCAGGTGCAGACCAGGTTGCGGTCGCCATAAGCATCATCAATACGTCCTACAGAAGGCCAGAACTTATTTTCAACCAGCCATCCTGCCGGAAAAACAGCTTTTTGCCTGCTATACTTGTGGTTCCACTCCTCTGCTGTTGCAACCATGACCGTATGAGGCGCATTATGCAGCACATTGTCCTCCCTGTCGGCCTGCCCATCTTTCAACTCCCGGATCTCATTCCAGATGGATTTCAAAGCATCAATGAACTTGTCAAGCTCCTGCAGGGATTCAGATTCAGTAGGTTCGACCATTAATGTACCGTGTACAGGGAAAGAAAGTGTTGGAGCGTGAAATCCGTAGTCCATCAGCCTTTTGGCAATATCTGCTTCAGTGATCCCAGTTTCAGCCTTAAAGTTCCGGCAGTCGAGAATAAGTTCATGACCCACATATCCTTTTGAACCTGTATACAGGGTGTTATAAAATCCCTTAAGCGAAGCTGAAATGTAATTAGCATTGAGAATTGCAAAAATTGAAGCCCTTGTCAGCCCGTCTGCTCCCATCATCAGTATATATGCATGGGAGATTGCCAGGATATGTCCGCTCCCGAAAGGAGCCCCTGCCACAGCGGTTATCCCATGACTTCCGCCCGTTTTTACAACGGGGTGCGATGGAAGGAATTCTGCCAGCTTGTCACTGGCAAGGATCGGGCCCATCCCTGGTCCTCCTCCTCCGTGAGGAATAGCGAAGGTTTTGTGCAGGTTCAGATGACAGATATCAGCTCCGATATGCCCGGGATCTGTCAGCCCTACCTGGGCATTCATGTTTGCCCCATCCATATAAACCAGGCCGCCGCTCTGATGAATGATCTCCGACATTTCAGTGACAGCAGCTTCAAATACCCCGTGAGTCGAGGGGTAGGTGATCATAAAGGCAGCCAGCTGGTCTTTGTTCTGTTCAGCTTTTTCCCTGAGATCATCAACATTGATATTGCCCCTGTCATCGCATTCGACTACCACTACCTGCATCCCTGCCATTACGGCGCTTGCCGGGTTAGTCCCATGAGCTGAAGCGGGAATCAGGACCACATTTCTGTGACCCTCACCCCTGCTGCTGTGATATTCCCTGATCACCATCAGTCCTGCATATTCTCCGGCAGCGCCTGAATTTGGCTGGAATGAGACTGATGTGAACCCGGTGATTTCCTTGAGACATTCACCCAGTTCATCCATGACCTGGTAATACCCCCGCGCCTGATCTGCAGGCACAAACGGATGGATGTTGGCAAATTCCGGCCAGCTCAAAGCGAACATTGATGTTGCAGGATTCAGCTTCATTGTACAGGAACCAAGGGATATCATGCAATGCGTAAGTGAGAAATCCTTCCTCTCAAGCATTTTGATGTAACGCATCATTTCAGTTTCGGAGTGATACCTGTTAAATGTGGAAGCTTTCAGATAGCCTGATTTCCTTACGAGCTTATCCTCCGCCACTTTGCAGTTGCAAAATGTATCGACAGGAACAGCCTCCTTACCTGCTGCCTTTGCAAAGATCCCGATGATGTTGTTTATCTCCTTCAGGGTTATGATCTCATCGGTGCTTAAAATCACCGTTTTTTCATCCGGATAGAAGAAATTGATTTCATGTTCTAAAGCCAGATTTATTATGGCTTCCTGTGAAATTGTATCCGTCAAATCAATCTTAAGTGTATCGAAGAATTGTGAGTTTGCCTGATTATATCCCAAATTTTTCAGGGCATCACTGATTGCACAGGCAGACTGCTGAATATGGAGAGCAATATTTTTCAATCCTTCCGGTCCGTGGTACTGCGCATACATTCCAGACATAGTGGCAAGCAGCGCCTGGGCCGTGCAAATATTTGATGTTGCCCGTTCACGCTTTATATGCTGTTCCCTCGTCTGCAAGGCCATTCTCAGGGCGTTATTACCCTGTGCATCAACCGAAACTCCAATTATTCTTCCCGGCATGTTTCTTTTCAGTTCATCCCTTGTGGCGAAATAGCCTGCATGTGGTCCCCCGAAACTCATAGGAAGGCCAAACCTCTGGTTCGATCCGACAACTATATCTGCTCCCCACTCCCCCGGTGGCGTAAGAATGGCAAGGCTCATAAGATCTGCAGCTACTCCGGCCAGAGCGCCAACAGAATGTACTTTATCAGTAAACTCCTTGTAATCACGGATTTGTCCCGATGCAGCAGGGTATTGAACAAATGCGCCAAAGTAGCTCTCATCCAGCTTTATTTTATCATATTTGCCTGTTACGAGCTCAATTCCAAGAGGTTTCGACCGTGTGGTTATGACATCGAGTGTCTGAAGGAATACATCCTCATCAACGAAGAACTTATTCACACCTGACTTAACAGCTGTTCTCGGCCTTGAATTGAACATCATCATCATTGCCTCAGCAGCAGCAGTGGCTTCATCGAGAAGAGAGGCATTTGCTATAGGCATTCCGGTAAGGTCGATGATCATTGTCTGGAAATTGAGCAAAGCTTCCAGCCTGCCCTGTGATATCTCAGCCTGATAGGGCGTATATGATGTATACCAGGCTGGATTTTCGAGAACATTCCGGATGATCACTGATAATGGTGCGACACCATAGTAACCCTGCCCTATGAATGAACGGAACATTTTGTTCTTTGAAGCGATCGTCCTCAAATGGTTAAGGTATTCATATTCGGTCATGGCTTCGGGAAGCCTCAGCGGACTTTCAAGCCTTATGTTCTTCGGTATTGTCTTGTCGATCAATTCATTTAGAGAATCAACTCCAACCGTTTTCAGCATCCGATAAACCTCCGATTCACGGGGCCCGATATGACGGTTTACAAATAAATCTGAATGCATGATGAAGTATTAATATTTATTTAAGTAAGGAATAAAATTGAGCACTGCGAAAATAATAATAAGTTAAGAACCGGCAGTGTCAGCCGCGGACAAAATATGGATTTGTTTCCTTCTCGAAACCTATTGTTGTTCTTTCTCCGTGACCGGGATAAACTTCTGTATCTTCAGGGAGAATGAATAGCCTGGTCTTTATGCTTGAAATCAGTGTTTTGAAATCTCCGCCGGGAAGATCGGTTCTGCCAATACTGCCTGCAAAGAGGGCATCACCTGTAAAAACAGAATGTTCTTTCTCGCTGTAGAATGATACACTTCCCATGGAGTGACCCGGAACGTGGAGAGTTAATAATTCTGTATTGCCAAATGAAAGCTTCTGCCTATCGATAATGTATCCCCCGGGCTCAGGCGGCTCATCCATTGAGAGTCCGAACAGGATTGCATGATTAACTGCATTTCTCCTGTTCTTTTCATCCTCTATATGCGATAATGCACGCAGGTTGTACTTTTCAAGCATGAACCCGTTTCCAAATATATGATCAAGGTGGCAGTGAGTGTTCAGCAACAGGACCGGATTGAGGTTTTTCTTTTTAAACAGGTCAGTCAGTTCCGTGAACTCATGGTGATCATAACAGCCACAATCGATTATAGCGCAATCGCCTGATCCATCAGAAAGTACATAAGTATTTACCTCAATCGGATTAAAAACAAGCCTGAATATCTCCATATAAGTTCAGTTTCCGTTCGCTATGCCTTTCACCATCGGAACAAAAATAAAATACCCGTGATAGCTGTACTCGTACTTGTCCTCCCCGGTCCTGATCGCAAGTGTCATTATCTGCGAGCCACCTGATCCGACCGGAGCAACCAGCCTGCCGCCGATCCTGAGCTGGTTAAGAAGCGTTTCAGGGATTTCCGGAGTTGCAGCAGTAATTACAATTCCGTCGAAAGGACCATATTGCGGTTTCCCTTCATACCCGTCGCCAAAAAAGAAATCTGCCGAATACCCCAGCGATGTTATTGTGGCCTGAGCCTTCAGGAACAATTCTCTATAACGTTCTATGGTATAGACCTTTGCACCCATTTCGGCAAGTATTGCACACTGGTATCCGGAACCAGTACCTATTTCAAGTATCTTATCCTTCTTCCTGACCTTTAGAAGGGAAGTCTGGACTGCAACTGTATAAGGTTGCGAAATTGTCTGCCCTGAAGATATAGGAAATGATTTGTCGACATAGGCATGGTTCAGAAAGGCAGGGTCCATGAAATCGTGTCGCGGAACGGTGTCAATCGCTCTGAGTACCTCTTCATCAGTTATTCCTTTCCTTCGGAGCTCTCCGACAAGTTTTTTCCTTTTGCCTTTTGCTTCAAATGAATCTGACATTTATGATCAGAAGGTGGTTTAGAATAAACAAAAATAACAAAATCATGGTATGAGGTACGGGGTTTGCGGTATGAGGAAGAAGAAATGTCACAGCTCACCTCATACCTCATACCTCATACCCCATACCGTTTAAGATAAATTGAATACGCCAAGTGGTTTATACAACGGTCCTGTTTGCATCAATATGCTCTCGAAAAGGATAATTTCGTTTACCTTAACTGTCTGAAATACAGTCTGTGAATAGCTTTCGAGTGCCTTTTTAAGGTCTTCAGGGTCCCTGATCGATTTTATCCGACCAAGAGTCAGGTGGGGATTGAATTCACGCTCTTCAGTTTCAAAACCGTTTTCCCTGAGCCCGGCTGTTATTAACTCATTAAGCTTTATCAGCTTATCAGATGACTGTATTCCGGTCCAGATAATCCGGGGATCCCGATAATTCCTGAAAACTCCAGCCCCG
>JAUZNW010000290.1 GCA_030706785.1 Bacteroidota bacterium
CAGCGTTCGTTGCAACAAGACCTTTTGCGTGATTTTTATCCAGCAGCTTCCCATCAAGTGTGTATTGAGTTCCGTATTCGGTCATTCCCTGAGATGCGAAGAAAGACTGTATCCGGTTACTCAGCTGCTGTTCACGCGGATCTTTTTGCCACCACGACCAGTCAACCGACCAGTTCATTTGTGTGCGCCGCGCATCAAATGAAAAATTTGCCGACCGCTGGTTCCATCCGGATTGATACGGCGTGCCGTCAAAATTGGCATAGTCCGGTGCAAGTCCAGTAACCGGATTGGTCGTCTTATTGAAGAAATTACGGCTGGTATCTGCAGCTGCAGCCCAGAACTGCCTGTCGGATTTGGGTCCCCAGCGAGCCCATAATTCATAGAAAGCCGGCAGGTGGTAAGAAGGATCCGTGAATACCCAGTTTGGTGTGTCGGGGACAAAACGTATCATCACCGCATCTTCATTCACCATATTATTCACTGTTCGCTGTCCGAATTTTGTCGGGCCGGTCTTGGAAGGATGGTGCCTGATTGCAGTCAGTATTTTATCTGCCCAGGCCTTATAATCATATATTCCTGTCCCGTTTCCCCAGCGTCCTGATGCAAAGTACAGTGCCATGACAATATATTCCTCACCGTCGGGAGCAGGTGTTTCAGAATTCGGTGTTCCGTCTTTTTTAAGGGACCAGGAAAAATAACCTTCCGATGGATGCTCCGGTGAGCTTACGTACATATGTGTCATCGCCCAGTTCCAGATTGCATCAAACTCAGCCTTTTTATTCATCTGGACTGTGATCATCATTCCATATGAAATTCCCTCGCTTCTGACGTCATTATGAAGCACATCACATATATATGCCATTGGACCATTCCCATTGCTGCCGGCTTCAAAATATATTGCATGTGTTTCCGGATCTCCGTGAAACAACTGATCGAAGGTTGCCTGATTCTTTGCCCTTATCTCTTCAACTGTATGACCGTTCTCAAGGAACAGGTTTCTGTAATGGCCGGTGGCGTATGCTCCTGATCCATCCCTGCTTTTCAGGGTCCTGTCTGAACTGATAATCGATGATGGAATCTTCTTGTGACATGCGACAATGGAGGGCATAAAAAGTGCTAAAAAAAGTATAAAAACGCGGAAATAAGTTATTCCTCCTGACCAGGCCATGAACAGGAATCTTAAAGGTTCCATAATGTCATATTATTGGTTTCTGCATATTATTTCAAAAATGATACCCCTGCTTTCATCCCCGACTGTCTGACATATTCTGCTGCCAGCCGGTAATCTTCCTGGCTGTTAAGGTGCTCAAGCATGAATGGTATATCCTTCAGTTTACTTGTTTCCTGTAAAAGGACACCATAATCGAGGTAGCCCAGACCCGGTCTCCTCTCCTCAAGATGAACTGTTAACTGGGGCATTATTGTTATGTCCTTGGCATGTATTGATTTGATGTAAGGCCCAAGTTTTGAGAAACATTCCCTGATAAATGCGGCATTGTTGTAATATTTCTGCGGACTTGAGATCATATTCACCGGATCGAGGTGAGCTGCAAACTGCCTTCGGTCAATCACCCTGATCAGCTCCAGGTAGGAATCAGGGGAATCCGGAAGCATATAAGGCATAGGTTCGAGCGAATAAAATGCACGCTTTGGTTTCACCTGATCTATGATATACCTGACAGTTTCAACTATCAGATTAAAAGTATCCTTAGCATAGTTTCCCGGATACGGGCCATCCCATATTTCACCTCTAGCACCTGAAATATTCACGCAGCACCTGGCTCCTATTTCATCTGCCAAACGGAGGACCTCAATATTTTTTTCAATTGCAGCCTTGCGTTTCTCTTCATCAGGATCCAGCATATTGTTCCAG
>JAUZNW010000291.1 GCA_030706785.1 Bacteroidota bacterium
CGATACGAGAATATATAACGGGATTATTAAAGGTGCAGCAGCAATTCGCAGAACTGCAAATGCTATAATAATTAATACCATAAGCAGATATCTTCCCTCATTACCCCTAGTTCCCAGGTTTTTTACTTTAAGCGACATCAAAGGAATCCTGGTAACCATAAGGATTGAAAGTATCAGGCTATATGCTGAAAGCAGAACAGGCGATGTTTCAAAGGACATTAAAACGCCTGAAGATGAATAATTTGCAGCAAGTACAAGTGAGATGACCGCCAATGCATTTGCAGGGGTTGGAAGTCCCTTGAAAACTGTTGCCTGAGTGGTGTCGATGTTGAACCTGGCAAGGCGCAATCCTGCACAAACAGGCATAAGAACAGGGACAAGGTGATATAAAATGGCAGGAAAGCCAGCCTGAATACCTTCAGAGGCCGACCATACGGGGTTGCTGTAATTATCAATCAGTTTGAACAATATAAGTGCTGGTGCGACGCCGAAACTTACCTGATCTGCAAGCGAATCCAGCTCTCTCCCTATATCTGAATAGGCCTTTAACATCCTGGCTGAAAGACCGTCACAAAAATCAAAGAACATCGCTGCAAGGATAAGCCAGGATGCTCCTGTCAGATCTCCGTTTGTAGCCAGTACAATCGCAATGAATCCGGATGCAAGGTTGAGGGAAGTTATAATATTAGGAATGTACTTCATCTTGATCCGTGAAAATCAGAAGGTGAGCAAATGTAGATAAATTGCTCTGATTTCCATATGTTTTTGTCATTTTCTCTTTTTTATTAGATTTGCACTAATAAGAATGTCTGCATGATAAATTTCAGAAACCTCAGAATAGCAGTCGATTTTGATGGTACTATTGTTGAACATGATTATCCCGGAATTGGCAAGGAAAAGTTGTTTGCCTTTCAGACCCTGAAAGAGCTGGAAAAGCTTGGCGCAAGGCTCATTCTTTGGACTTTCAGGGCTGGCAAGGAGCTTGAAGAGGCAGTGGAATTCTGCAGGAAAAACGGCATTGAGTTTTATGCTGTTAACAGAAACTATCCTGAGGAAGTATATGATGAGACCATCAGCAGAAAAATTGATGCAGATATTTACATCGACGACAAGAATGTCGGTGGTTTCCCGGGCTGGAGTGAGGTCTGGCAAATGCTCGTCCCGTTCGATCTGCAACAGAAGGAGATGGAAAAACAGATCGCTGCTGCGAGAAAAAACAGCATAAAACGACTTTTCGGAAAGAAAGAAAAACAAGATGAAATCTGAATACGGCAGGTTTGTCGCATTGACATCCATTTTCATCCTGATTACATGGATAATTTCTTGCTCTGGACGCACAGGCGGGAATCCCGGGCAAACGGCCTCAGTAAAAGCACAATTAAACAACAGCGATCAGACAGGATCTGTTATTATGGACTCTCCTGGAACCGATGCCGAATACAAGCTCAGGGAGGAGATCAAGGTATCCATTTCCACACAGCCGGCGTCTCTTCCAGTTGATTCTGTCAGGATCTTTTTTGACGGTAGGGATGCAGGTCTTATCAAATCGGCACCATGGCGATACATATTATCATCATCAGCAAACCTGCATACGGGTAGAAAATCTGTTAAGGCTGTTGTTTACAGCAGGAACAAGGTGCTCACCGCCACACACTTTATCGTGGTTTATTCTGACATCGCTCCCAAATCTTACCATTACAAGGTAATACATACATATCCGCACGATAAGGAGGCATTCACCCAGGGCCTCTTTTATGACGAGGGAGTCTTATTTGAGGGAACAGGCCAGGAAGCGGGTTCGAGCCTCAGGCAGGTTGAACTGACAACCGGGAAGGTAATTAAACAAACCAG
>JAUZNW010000292.1 GCA_030706785.1 Bacteroidota bacterium
AATTCTAAGCCGACAATCAGCCAAACAGGACTGGAATATTATCAAATCCCTGGCTACCATTGCTCTGTTTTCTGCTTCTCTCTTTCCTCGAGAGCTGATTGTCCTGAGTAGGCAGGTCATTGTTTATTCAATGTTACAAGGAACACATCATTTTCTCTCAAGTTTAATGGCAAAGTAAATATCTCATTACTCCGGAGATTAACTATTTTATGAATGACTGGTAATCCATTGTGCTTTTGTTTGATAACTTGAACCTGTTGCTTTGTCAGCTGGGAGGGACTACTCATTTCAAGGTACGCCGTATATGGGTCATTAATATGATATCCTGTTTGAAATACTTCCAATTCGTATTTACCTGTTTCAAGATTTTTTAATTCAACTATTACTTTCCCTTTGGATTCTGAGGGCAGATTTCTCTTGAAGTAGACTTGATCGCTGATTGAATCGGGTTTATTGTCAGTAAAATCCCAAAATAGAACCTGGAGACGCCCCTTTTAATCTTTGCAAGCCCAGCAAGATCTGTCGGAATGTCTCAGTTCAATATCTCCTAAAGTGTTCAGAAATCGATAGGCGTAGAAGGCTGGTTTATTTATATCCTGATAGTTAATTAAACCAAATCCCCCATGAAACGGTGTTGAGCGTGGTCCATTTTCTTCAAAAATATCCGTGAATGTCCAGTAGGACATCGAATTTGCTGAATTGCCCGTTTTCTTTAGTTTTTCGAGGATATATGAAGCTTCCTGATAACTGTCATGTATTGGGTCTGTTGGAGTATAGGAGGCGCTCCATTCTGTGTAATGCAGTTCAAGGGAGGGAAGCAGGGAACTCTCAATTTCCTTCCTGGTACCTTTCACAGCTCCCCAGATCGCGCTATCTTTTTTGCTCAGATATGTCTGAATACCAGTTGCATCGAATGAACCTTTATCAATACCGTAAGTATGGGTACTTACAAAATCTATAGGCACCTTATTCTGAATGCAGAAGTTTAAGAGATCTGATACCCATGCATGCTCTGCTGTTGCCGGCCCGCCGACCCGGTACTCCTTTGAAACAGACTTAATTGCATTTGAGGTTACGGAGTATAAATGAAAGTAATCTGCCTGCTTCCCACTCCAGAAAAAACTCAGGTTCGGTTCATTCCATACTTCAAAATACCAGTTTTTTACCTCTTGTTCCCCGTAACGTTCGGTCCAGTGTCCTACCAATGCTTTGATAAAACTGCTCCACCTGTCATAATCCTTTGGAGGTGTAATGTTACCTTTCCACCAAAATACAGTCCTGTCTGCACTTGAAAGTGCTTTCGGCATAAAGCCTATTTCGACAAATGGTCTTACATGAATGCTTAAAAGAAAATCGTACAGCTCATCTATATATTGCCAATTATATACAGGCTTCCCTTTCTCTTCGAAGTATACTCCCATATCATCATGAAGCAACCCATGCATTCTGATATAGCGAAAACCAAGCTGTTCTTTGGCATAACGAAGTTGCCGCTGCCAGTCAGCCCTGAGGCCTTCGTTCGCTCTTCCAGCTCCGACACATTCATTGAAAAACTTATTCAGCTTACCCTGAACATCTGAGACATCTATATTTATAACGCGGTTAACCACCTGTGCATTAAGAATTAATGACAGGGAAATAAACGTGAAGGAAATTAATAACTTCTTCATAATGGTTCCAAGTGTTAGCTATTTAGTCCTACGCAATGTATTTGTACTTTAAATATCATTGATACGTTATCTTTTCTTTGCCGAGATTTTGATCTCACCGGCACGGAGGCCATCTGATTCTGCTTTAAGTGTCATGACTC
>JAUZNW010000293.1 GCA_030706785.1 Bacteroidota bacterium
GATCCACAGAGATCTGGCTTTCTGACTCTGTGTAAATCTCCCGCTCCGACTGGACAAGTTGTGTCTTCTCTGTGTCCCGATAGCTATCGGGACTCTGTGGTAGTTTTTCAAACTAATTAGGGATTTTCAGGAGTAAGGACACATTTCCAAAATGAGCAAAATTGACAACCTTGAGTTTTACTCATTTTTCATTTTATGGTCAGGAAGATTATTGAATTGAGTATTGTTTTGCTTTGAATGACGATTAAAGGGTATCGTTTCCCCAGACAAGGCGTTCTGAACCATGTTTAAGGAGGTTTTACGATGCCATTCGTTCCACCCTTGAGACGGCTAATCGTTTTGCGATTTTTACAGCATTTGCGGTGTGAACCCCGAAGAAGATCCAGAGGATTTCATTCAGCTCAGTCATGGCTCTTATCCTTTTTAGCCCATAATGTTCCTTCTCTGTCCCAAAGCTGCCCTCCATGCGTGTTGCCCTTTCTTTACGCAGTTCCCGGCTGATGATCAGGCGGTGTTCTTCATGTTTTCCAGCTCTTCCTTTACGCTTGAAGTTGGTTACGATATGTGCAGCTGTAGAGTATTTACGATTTGCATTTGTCGCATAAATATCATCGGCTGATATGTGAGTAATCTTCCCGAAGAGGCTTCTTCCGTAACGGATTGATTTTACAAGCCTGGTCCCTTCATTAAAAGCATCAAAGCTCAGATGCTCGATAAAGTTGATCCCATCGATCTGGATCATATTAACTTTGGCTCCGAACTCAACCGGCTTTGTCTCTTTACCCCTGACAATAGGCCTGATGTATGATTTAGATATACTTACTATACGGTCAGGAACACTATTATTCCCCGTTTCAAAGATTTCCTTCTGTTGCTTTAAAACCTTACGGATGACCTTAATCCGCTCATGGTATTTCTTAGGCAGATCAAGCTGATCCTGATACTGATTTTCTATCTCCCTGTGTAATCCAATTAACTTGCCCAATAGGTACAGAAGGCTCCTGGTGCGTTTAAGTGTCTCTTTGTGTATCTTCTTCCGCTTGTGGCTGTAATTGTTATACTTGTTCCACTGTTCCTCATACTTGTTCCGGGGCATTCTTATCTTCAGGTATTTACATATAAGTTTCAGCTGATTGTATGACCACTCTGTGCTTTCCCACAGAAGCTTGACATTTGTCGGATATCGCATTGATGTCTCATAACAGGTAGCATCCTCCATCATAACATTGGTATCCTTCATATATGGCTTCCAATAACCGGCTAATACATCCTGAACTTCTTTGACATCTAGATTCCTGGCAAGCCTGCACCTGATATCGCTGACTATCTTAAAATTCTTAATACCTTCAGCACCAAGCAAAACACCACAAAATATCTGGAAGTGTATATTCCCGTTCAGATGATTAATCAGCATTTCATCTGAACATTCTACATATGACTTCAAAAACATCAGGGCAATCATTCCCTGTGGACCGAAAATCAAATCCGGTCCCTTTTTGTTCTCCTTGATTTTTAACTTCCTAACAATGTCATTCCATGGAATGGCCTGGTAGATGCCTCCTAATTCTGATTCTTTAAATGATTGCAGGTAGAGCGAAAACTCTTTTTCAGGTGAGATAAAGCTAATTTCCTGGGTAGTTTCAAAAATTCTTCGTATTTTTCTCATAGCAATTTTTAAGAATTTACCCCGGTTTTTAGCTTTTCCGAGCTTTTCCGGGGTTTTTTCTTAAAGATAATGAGATTTAAATTATTGTCAATCAGATGTTTTAACTACTTATGAACATCCCTA
>JAUZNW010000294.1 GCA_030706785.1 Bacteroidota bacterium
GAAATACTGCTCGACAATACCGACCGTAACAGGACATCACCTTTTGCCTTTACAGGTAACAGGTTTGAATTCAGAGCCGTAGGGTCATCTGCAAACTGCGGGACTGCTATGATCGTTTTGAATGCTGCTGTTGCCCACCAGCTTACAAAATTCAAGAAGGAAGTTGACCAGATAATTAAAAAGGGCAGGAACAAGGATGAAGCGATTTTCCAGGTTCTCAAAAGAAATATTATTGAATCTCAAAGAGTATTGTTTGAAGGTGATTATTATAATCCTGAATGTCTCAAGTAAGCCAGGGAAAGAGGCCTTTGTGTTATTGAAAGCGTTCAGGAATCGATTAAATGTTATCTGAGTCCCAATTCCAGGGATGTACTTATCGGATCGGGTATTTTTACAGAGAAGGAACTGGAAGGGCGTGTAGAAGTTGAATATGAGAAGTTTACAAAGAAGGTCCAGATAGAATCAAGAGTACTTGCAGATCTTGCAGTAAATCATATTGTTCCAACAGGGATTAAGTATATGTCTTCACTGATCGAAAATGTAAAAGGCCTCAGGGAACTGTTCGGCGAGGACGAATATGAAAACCTCGCGGGTGCCAGGAAAGAAGTCATAAGAACTATTTCAGATCATGTTTCCAGTATCAAGAAACTGGTTAATGATATGGTGGAAGAACGCAAAAAGGCAAATGTCATTGAGGATGCCTATCAGAAAGCACTTGCCTATGAAAAAAATGTAAAACCATACCTGAGCAGCATCAGGCAGCATATCGATAAGCTCGAACTCCTGGTCGATGATGAGATCTGGCCCCTGCCAAAGTACAGGGAGCTTCTGTTCACCAGATAAAGAAAAACTGCAATTGCTTCAGATTTTAGGGATAAAGGGCACCAAATTTGTGGTGCCTTTTTTCTTGTGACAATAATTTTACACTCCCGTTTGTTTTAATATCGTTCTCCCTAAATTGATTATTTTTATGGTCTAATCGAAGGCGTTATCATGAAACGATTTATTTTCTTCATTATATTGTTGATTATTGCGGGGTTACAATATTCAAGCGGCCAGAGGAGGAAAGCTGAAAGAGCCTACGCTTCGTTCAAGGCAGGAGAGTATTATGATGCAATTGACCTGTTTAAAGGTTCTTATTCGAAATCAAAAAAAGCTGATAAGGCAACAAGAACTGAGCTCGGATTCATGGTCGCTGAGTGCTATCGTCTCACAAATGATCCTAAAGATGCAGAAACATGGTACAGGCTTGCTGTAAAATCCTCTGCTTCAAAGCCTGAAGCTCAGTACTGGCTTGCTGAATCCCTGAAAAAGGACGGTAAATACCAGCAGGCAATAGATGAATTCAAGAAATTCAAGCAGATCGCTCCTGCTGATTCAAAAGCTGACCAGGAGATACGGTCATGTGAACTTGCGCTTGATTGGGAAAGAAACCCGGAAGCCTACAAAGTTGAAGAAATGAAGGATCTTAATTCAAAAGAATCTGATTTCAGTCCTGCATACGGGAGGGATGATTTCGGAGTGATATATTTCACATCAGCCCGCGAGGATGCTGCCGGAAGCAAGACGCATGGAGCTACAGGACAAAGTTTTACAGACATTTTTGAAAGCCGAATCGATAAGAAATCAAAATGGAGCACTCCCGTTCCGGTTGATGGACTGAATACTGACGCAGAGGAAGGAACCCCCTGTTTTACAGCTGATTATAAGGAA
>JAUZNW010000295.1 GCA_030706785.1 Bacteroidota bacterium
ATCCACTATTTTTATCAGATTGCTTTCAAACGACAACAAAAGGGAAATTCTGTCCCATGCTGCCAGCGCTGTCTGAAAATTAGCCCATAATGCCGCCAGCTGTCGCAAGGGATTATAGAAGTTGGATACATAAGCAATAAAGCTGATAAGCAAGCCTATGGAAAAATACCCCCTGGAGATCAGAAAAATACCTAATCCAAGAACAATCAACTGACCAAAATTGGCTGCCATTGTGTAGACCGGGGACAAAACATTATTTGCAATGCCTGCCTGTATCGACCTGGAGTAATTGTCGTTGTTAGCCTCTTCAAATTTTCTCCGGAAATAATCGCGCCTGTTAAATGCAATGATCACTTTGAAATTAGCAAGACTCTCCTGGATCTCAGCACTAAGACTTCCGGTGCTCTTCAGACTGGCTGCATTCCTGCGCTTAATCCAGGGTGAGACCAGACGTGTAAATACCCATAAGACCGCTGCAGGAGTAAGAGCAGCCAGTCCGAGAGGAAAGTCAATGATAAGGAGTATAATCCCTGCGCCGGTCATAGTAATAAGGCTTCCAATGAACTGCATCAATGACTGTGAGAAAAATTGATTTACTTTATCAGTATCGTTATTAATTCGTGATATGAGATCACCTGCCTTGTTCTGATTGAAAAAATCCACCGGAAGCTCCTGCAGTTTATTAAATACCGAATTACGCAGACTGAACAGCATTCGCTGCCCTATGCCACCCATCATACGCATCTGGCCATAGTTCACTATAAAAGCTATTATATAAAGCATCAGAAGTATACCGGCAAAGATCAGCACCCCATGGTATTCCTTAGCCTGAATATATGTATCTATAGTATAACCAATCAAATACGGACCAAGAAGGCTGAGTCCGGCATTCAGAAATATTGCTGAGAAGGCAATTGCCAGATTCCGCCGTTCCTGACCAATAATAGTTATCAGTTTACGGAGAGAGGCCAGATTGGATATCTTTTGCCCTGTTTTATCCGCCTGCTGATTTAAGTTATAGTTCATAATGCTGGGTACTTCGTTGCGAGCTGTAAATCTGAATATATTCAGGTGAACTCTCCTTCAATTCCTTATGCTGTCCTATAGCTATTACCTCTCCTTCCATAATAAGTATTATCTGTTCAAAATGACGCACCGGAGCTATTTTTTGTGTCACGGATATAAGTGTCATACCAGGATAATTGTTTTCAAGGTTGCACAGAATTTTGTTTTCAGTCTTTCTATCCACACGCGATGTGAAATCGTCCAGCAGAAGTATCCTGGGGTTGATGGCGAGTGCACGTGCAAGCATTATACGTTGTTTCTGTCCACCCGACAAACTGGCTCCGCGCTCAGATACAATAGTTTCGAGCTTATCTGGAAGCGATTCAATAAAATCGGTTAACTCTGCAGTTGCAATGGCCTTTTCAAGAGATTCTTCAGTTACCTTATCATTGAAAGCAATATTCTCCCTGAGACTCATGTTAAAAATAACACTGTCCTGGAATACAAATCCTATCTGCCTGTGGAAAATCTCTTTAGTATATTTCTGCTGATCAATACCGTCGAATTCTATACTTCCTGAATCGGGAGCAATAAGATTTGTCAGAAGATATAACAACTGACTCTTCCCGGCTGCGGTCGGTCCTATTAATGCCGTCTTGCTGCCGGCCCGTACGGAGAACGATATATTTTTCAATACC
>JAUZNW010000296.1 GCA_030706785.1 Bacteroidota bacterium
ACCACGTCGGGTGATTCTGTTAATGACGCAACGAAACTGGCGGCATTAAAGAAACTTTTTATTTCATAATCCGGATTTAGCGACAAGGTATGGACCAAAAGCTTGTTGTACCACTCATTGTCTTCTACGACAAAAATCCTGAAAGGTCTGTCAGCCATGACTAATCACCGACGGGAAAGTTGGTCCCGCCAATATGCAAATTAATAAATGATTAGCGGATTTACCAGAAATTCAGTCCTTTTTTCTCAGATGAATATCAAGAGCTTCACAAACAAGCTCAAACTCCCTGAAAGACTTTTCTGTTAATAATTTAACAGATCCTGTTTCAATCCTGTTCCTGGAATTGCTTTCGATTTCATGCAGGAGGTTGTAGAGATCCATTGCTCCCAGATGTCTGCAGGGGGGCAGAAGGCGGTGAGCATGGTCTGCAGCGGCATCCCAGTCTCCGGCTTCAGCTGCCGACTCGACCTGTTTCAGTCCTTTCCTTGTTGTTTCCTCAAATGAAGCAAGCATCTGCCGGACAAACGCCTCATCGCCGGCTGCAATATCATAGAGGTTCTCCAGGTTTAATTTATCTGATTGAACTGATTTCGAATAATTTATTACTGCATCATTTACTACAGGAACATTGCCCTTTTTATCAAGTGTTTCCAGAATTGTACTAAGAAGTAAGCTCTCCGTAAACGGTTTTCTGAGAAATGAATTGATGCCGGCATTCCTGTATTTCTCCATTTCAGGATTGACGGGCGCTGCCGATATGAAAATCACCGGCATGCGGGATGCATCTATCTTCATCTCCTGTCTGATAAACCGGGTTGTCTTTAATCCGTCAAGTCCTGGCATAAGCATGTCCATGAACAGAAGATCATAATTATTTTCTTTAAGGAGTTCCAGTGCATCCATGCCACTACTGGCCTCGTTGAAGTTCAGCTTCCATTTTTCAAATATCTTTTTGAAAAGCAGCCTGTTGTATTCTTCATCATCGACCACAAGTACTTTTAGCCCGCTCAGATCTGCCGGTACACTAACAGCTTCCTCCGGTTCAGCTGTTACGGGTTTTTCTGAACCTTTCAGGTAAGGAATATGACAGGTTATGATTGTACCCTGGTTTTTCCTGCTCTTAATATCTATGGTACCGCCATGAAGATCGATCAGTTTTTTCACAATTGAAAGGCCGAGCCCTGTTCCCCCGTATTTTCTTGTGGTGCTCATTTCAGCCTGGGTAAAATCGTCAAAGATGATCCCAAGCTTAGATTCCTCAATGCCTATGCCTGTATCTGAGACTTCGATAACCAGATCGATTTTCTCTTTACCTTCCAAGATAGCCCTCGCTGAAAAAGTGACAGTCCCGTTTTTAGTAAATTTAATCGAATTGCTTACCAGGTTTATAAGTATCTGTTTAAGCCTATAGGGATCACCTGAAAGCATCGGAGGGATATCCCTGTCAATCGAGCATTTCAGGACACTATTATTCTGCTGTGCCTGATTTTCGAAAAGTGAATAGACTTCCTCGATAATGCGGCTGAGGCTGAAGTCGACCTTTTCCAGAACCAGCTTGTCATTCTGCAATTTCGAAAAATCGAGTATATCATCAATAATCTTAAGCAGGTGATCGGATGAAG
>JAUZNW010000297.1 GCA_030706785.1 Bacteroidota bacterium
CGAAGGAGGGAGTTTTATCCTTCCTTCAGGACAGCAAATAAATTCTACAATTTCCCTGGCAACAGGGATCTCCTTTTCCGGATCCTCAGAAAGTGAAACTCTTATTGTATCCCCGATCCCTTCCAGAAGAAGGGCTCCGATCCCTGATGCTGACCTTATTCTTCCGTCTTCTCCTTCCCCTGCTTCGGTGACCCCCAGATGAAGAGGGTAAGCAAAACCCTCATCGGTCATCATTTTCACCAGCATCCTGGTGGCCGTTATCATCACTCCGGGATCAGAAGACTTCATTGAGAGAACGAGCTTAAGGAAATTCTCCTCCCTGAATATCCTTATAAATTCAATGGCTGAAGTTGCCATTCCCTCCGGTGTATTTCCATATCTGGACATTATTCTGTCGGACAGGGATCCGTGATTAACTCCGATCCGGACAGCAGTATTGTTATCCCTGCAGATTCTTATCAGGGGAAGCAGGCGCTTATGGATCCTTTCAAGCTCCCCGGCATATTCCTTGTCTGTGAGGTCAGCAAGAATGAAGTTTGCCCTTTTATCGGCATAATTGCCTGGATTTATCCTGACCTTCTCGACGATGCGGGCGGCAATTTCAGCTGCTGCAGGATTGAAATGAATATCAGCTATAAGAGGTGATTTTAAACCTGCTTTACGCAGTTCTGTTTTTATACTGGCAAGATTTTCAGCTTCCAGTACACCCTGGGCTGTCACTCTTACAAAGTCTGCTCCGGCCTCGATAATTCTTATACATTGTGCAACAGTTGCCTTTGTATCCAGGGTGTTCGTGTTGGTCATTGATTGCACCCTGACAGGATGACTGCCTCCGAGGGGAACCTCCCCTATCATTACAACTGAGGATCTGTATGGCTGGATTTGATCCATTTAAAGATTCAAACAATACTTATTAATAATTAATCACGTGCAAAATTAACCTAAATCAGTGAACTGCAATAAATCCAATAATCTTAGACAGGCCTCAAGCTTTAGTCTAAGGTTTCAGGGCGTTTGTCAAATCCATTGAATCCGGTTCCGGATTCTCCAGTTTTGAATTTATGTCCTGACATTCAGCGACATACGGATTCAGCATAAGACTCTTGCTTTATTCTCTGGTCAATTGTCATGAGGAATTTTCCCGGAATGATCGTAAAATAGTACAAAACCGATTAACTGACTGAAAACTGAAAAGATTAAACAAAAGCAATGGAGGGAAAAGTCATGAATACAATAAATACCATTTCTTCAAAGAAAACCGTAAAGATGATACTCAGACATGGAAAACCTGTAAAAGGATTACGCCATTGGGTATTAAACCAGCTTATAATGGTTATGATGGCACTCTTTATGATGGCTATCATGGCACCATTAAGTGCATCACCGCGTGGGGAAAAAATCATCAGAAGTTCAACCTGTCATCACAAGGTAATCACCCGTACTGTTCCTGTGCTTATTACAAAAAAGAATAATCCTGTGATGAAGAAGCATACAAAGCAGGCCAGATCCAGGAAATATAGCTTTCCGGTGTAGCTTGGCTTCGCCGAGCTTGCGAAATATCGCACACTTTTC
>JAUZNW010000298.1 GCA_030706785.1 Bacteroidota bacterium
AAGGTATTCCCGAATTTCTTCTTCAGGAAAGGCTGGGCTGTTTTAAGGTCTTTGCCGTAAGTCTGGAATGTCTGCAGGAAATCCCTGAACCTGGCTTCTGTTTGAGGATTGATATGGAGGCTTCCCAGGTCCTTCATTAAAAACTGGTTTGACATCCTGCACACCAGGGCAGCCTCCTCAAGATGGATCGGTATCCTTTTGAACCCAAGGCTTTCAAGCTTTGACAATCCATATGCAATACCCTGATAATCTTCTGTAAGCATCAGGTATGCCATCTTGTATTCAAATGCATTCCTGTTCAGTGAGTCGGAAGAAAGCACTCTTTCGATATTAATATATGGATTCTCAGTTATGGAGAAAAAATCGTGACTGATCTTTTGCTTTCTTTTGATCCCGAGCTCCTGATCTGATGCAATCGACTGGTCGTCAAACAGCAATTTACCTAACCTTTCGGCTTCCTTCCTGTAAAAAATCGTATTTCTGAGAACTGAAACATATTTTGATGCGACTGCATAGTTCCCGTTGATGATCTCAGCTTTTATTAGCATTTTAAGACCTTCAGGAGAGAGCCCTTCCATGATCATGTTTTCATAAGCCCATCTGAGTGCTTCATTGATCATCCCGATAGTGTAATAAAAATAACCTCCCCGTCTCAGGACCTCCCCGAACATTTCTCATTTCAGGAAAAGAGACTGACCGTCAGGACTTTGCGGGGAATCAAAAAGCTTATCATTCAGCTTACCGGTTTCACAGAGGGCAATGTTGTCGAGAAAAATTGTAAGCCTGTTGGTGGTGGGATGTTTGATATTGAAATCTATGAGCCTGTCAAATTTTCTTTCGAAGAACAATCTTTCCGCATAGAAGTATTCTCTTAATTTCCTGTCATAGCACGAAAAGATAATTAATGAAACAAGGACTAATGCAACAAGAGCTGGTGTTACACCCCTGAACATTTCGCTGGTCCTGATTTTATAAAGGAACCTGTTATTGATTTTTGAAGAAAGCGGTATAATTACAATCAGCGACAATAGCGGAATAAAAATATTCAGCTGCGAACCGGTGCTTTCTTTTGTGAACGGAAATATGAACAGTCCTTTCGCCGGCTGAAAAAGAAAGAACTCTTTCAGAAGCCAGATAATCAGAAGAATTGAGATACATAGAACAATTCCCCTGATTAGTCTTATTTTGGACGGTTCCTTTATGAGCCAGATGGTGAACATGATTGCGAAGATCCATGAAAATCCTCCAGTCAGCCAGTACCAGAACGGGAACAGTATTACCGGTATCCAGCTTTTCAAATATTTAATTGTCAGCCAGAACATAGCAAGCTGGAGCATCAGGCCAAGGCTGTTGTAAAGGAGATATTGATAATTTGTCTGAAGTAAGAATACTATGCTTCCAAGAATGACAGGAATGTGGATCGAATCTTTTCCTGACAGAAAACTGATGATTTTTGATAAAAGGAAGATGATCAGGCAGATTATCACTGAGACAATTAAGGCACCTGCAAGGGGATAATAAAAGAAGGAAGTAAGGAGTTTGCCCAGGTAAATCAGTA
>JAUZNW010000299.1 GCA_030706785.1 Bacteroidota bacterium
CTGTTTCTCGATAATGGTTATTCTATTTCTTCAGGGAAAGTCATAAAGTCACATTCGGTAAAGCGATTCTCAGGGCAGATTGTCTGTCCTGTACCCGAGAAAAGGATCATGATTCCAGATAATTACTCATTGCTGAATATCAGCTTCAGGAATCCTTTCAAGGCTGAGTTCAGGGTCTATGATGATGGAGTTGCCTACAGGATACTTACCTCCTTCAGGGATTCCATCAGGGTAAAAGAGGAAATTGCGACATTTTCCTTCCCTGGAAAACCATCGGTCTTTTTTCCTGAAGTTCACAGGAGAAGCGATGCAGACATATTTCATACCAGCTTTGAAGAGGAGTATAAGTTCATGCGTATCGACAGCATAGGGGCGGGCTCAATGGCTTTTACCCCTGTTCTTGTTGCTCCACAACCTGGCCCTAAGATTGCGATCACAGAATCAGATCTTGAGGATTATCCCGGGATGTTCCTTACCGGGACGGGCTCTGCAACATTTAAGGCTACTTTTGCAGGCTATCCACTGGAAGAGAAGGCAACGGAAGGTATTTATCCCCAGATGCTTGTAACAAAAAGAGCCCCATACATAGCAAGGACCACGGGGACCAGAAGCTTCCCGTGGCGCGTGATAATAATTGCCGGCGATGACAGAGAGCTGCCATCGAATGATCTTGTTTACAGGCTCGCATCTCCTTCAAGGATAGGCGATCCCACATGGATAAAGCCCGGAAATCTTACCGATGAATGGATCATTGATCTGAACCTATTTAATGTGCCGTTCAGGGCCGGACTGAACACCGAATCATACAAATATTACATTGATTTTGCAAAAAGGTTTGGATTCGACAGGATAATGATGGATGCAGGGTGGAGTGACAACAAAGATCTCTTCAGGATCACTCCGTCAATAAACATTGATACTCTTGTAGCTTTTGCCGGGAAAAAGGGAGTGAAGCTTAGCATGTGGACACTGGCAATGACCCTCGACCGGCAGCTCGACAGGGCCCTTGACAGATTCAAACACTGGGGTGTGGATTTCATCATGACCGATTTTATTGACCGTGATGACCAGAAGGCTGTCAATTTCTATTACCGTATTGCGAAAGCGTGTGCCGATCGAAAAATTATGATCATGTTTCACGGGGCTTTTCCGCCGAAAGGATATAACCGGACTTTTCCGAATGCGGTTGCAAGGGAGGGAGTTCTTGGTTCAGAGTACAATATCTGGAGCAACAGAGTAACCCCGCGTCATGATTTGACGCTCCCGTTCACACGAATGCTGGCCGGGGGATTTGATTATGAACCCGGATTGCTTAACAATGCAACAATGACAGGCACCAGGCCAGTTGCAGGCGTAGTGACAAGCCCAGGAACAAGGTGTCATCAGCTGGCAATGTTTGTGGTTTACGACATCCCGATGCAGATCTTCTCGGGGAATCCCTCGGAAGGAGTGCGGTAGCCAGAAATGATGGAGCTTATCGGTCACCTTCCGAATACCTGGGATGAAACGATGATCAGA
>JAUZNW010000003.1 GCA_030706785.1 Bacteroidota bacterium
AAATGGAATTATTATTTGGCCGGCTATTCAGAAATGAGTATTTTTGCATCGGGTAAGTCTTATACGACCAGCTCCTGCTGAACTCCCCCAGGACCGGAAGGTAGCAAGGGCAGGTGGTTGTAGCGGTGCGATATAAGTAGCTTACCCTTTTTGTTAATGCCTGTCTGTTAATCTCTTGGCAGGATTCATGAGAAAAGCAGTACTTGCCCCCCCTCCCAGGGGGGTAGTGGGCATCAGGAACAGGCAGGATGAATGACATAGTATTAACAGAAAACCTGCAAAATGCAATACTTTACCCCCCTTCAGGGGGGCAGGGGGGTAGCCGGAACAGGCAGATTGCTGTATAGTGTACAGGCACAGAAATTACGTATATAATTACGTAATTAATTTCATTGCTTCTAATTACTTGATCAACTATGCTTCTCAAAATTTATCCTGAAAATCCCAATCCAAAGCACATCAGGAAAGTTGTAGATGTCTTGGAAGCTGAAGGGATAATAATTTATCCTACTGATACAGTTTATGCCATGGGTTGTGACGTGAGGGCAAACAAGTCGATTGAAAAGATAGCCAGGTTCAAGGAAATGAATCCTCTGAATCCTGATATGTCGATAATATTCCACGATATGAGCCAGCTTTCGGAATATACAGTCATAAGGGACAACTCACTGTTTAAGCTGCTCAAAAGAAATCTTCCAGGTCCATTCACTTTTATTGTCAAAGCAAATAACCAGATCCCGAAACTCTTCAAAAACAAAAAGAAAACAGTAGGTATCAGGATCCCCGATAACAACATCATCCTCGATATCGTCAGAGAGCTTGGCAGACCAATAATCACCACCTCCATTCATGATCCGGACTCACTCGTTGAATATACAACCGATCCGGAACTTATCCACGAGAAGTATCGCGATTTTGTTGACATCGTGATCGACGGCGGCTTTGGGAAAAACGAAGCGTCAACTGTTGTTGACTGCACCACAGATGAAATAAAAATAATCCGCCAGGGATTGGGTGTGCTTGAATATTAACTGCCTGTTAAATTATGGTGAAACAAATTATTTGCTGTAGAAGTTTCTGGCAAACAATATTATTACTGTAAGCAGTTCAAGCCTACCGATGATCATGAAGGCTCCGAGAACCCATTTTCCTGCTGCAGGCATTTCGGCGAAATTTGTAAATGGCCCGAAACTTCCGAGAGCCGGACCAATATTCCCGAGCATTGAAGCGGTTGTGGTGAAGGAGGTCATAATATCATAGTCCATCAATGACAGAATAAGGGTGCCTGCACAGATAAAAACAAAATAAAAAGTCGCGAATATCAGAAGGTTGTAAACGATTCCCGGAGGTACTGTTTTCCCATCGACACGAACCGGGAGAAATGCACTCGGATGTATCATTCTCCTCACCTCATTTCTGTTATTTTTTGTAATAATGAGCAGCCTTATAATCTTAACTCCACCGCTCGATGAACCAGCCATCCCTCCCGTAAACATAATGATGATCATTATTGTAATAAGAAGATTTCCCCATGCACTGAAGTCAGTGGTGTAAAATCCTGTGGTGGTCATGATTGAAATAACATGGAAGAATCCATTAATTATTGAGTTGAAAGGCGAAGCTTCACGTTCTGCGAAAAGCAGAATACTGACCAGAAGGGAGAAACCGAGCCCGATCGCTATGTAAACCATGAGCTCATTATTATGTGTAATCTTCCTGAACTTGTTTTTAAGTGCAAAGTAGAAAACCACGAGATTCGTTCCGGCAAAGAACATAAAGATGGTTATTACAGCTTTAAGATAAGGTGAGGAAAATGCCGCTATATTATTGTTTCTTGTAGAAAACCCCCCTGTTGATAATGTTGATAATGAATGACATACAGCATCAAAAAAAGGCATCTTACCGAATAGCAGGAGAATGACTTCACCAAATGTCAGGGTTATATAGATTAAAATCAGTCTTTTTGAGGTTTCAAAGAACTTCGGGTGGATCTTGTCAGTCAGTTGTCCTGAGAATTCAGTCGTCGACAGTTGTATGTTCAGGCTTTTCATGACCGGCAGGACGTAGAATGACAGTGTGATTACAGCCAGTCCTCCAAGCCATTGTGTGAGACTCCTCCAGAAAAGTATACCATGCGGCAGGGACTCGACATTCCTAAAAATGGTTGCTCCGGTTGTCGTGAAGCCTGAGACCGATTCAAAAAAGGCATCAGTGAAACTGGCTGCAGTTCCGCTGAAAAGATAAGGAAGTGTTCCAAATAAGCTGGACAGGAGCCATATTCCGGTATTGATAATATATCCTTCCCTGGAACCATAAACCCTTTCTTCGTTCCGGAGAGGGGTAAACACAAGTACACCGGTGACTATTGTGACGAGGGCTGAGTACAGAAACGGATAAGCGACCTTCTCCCCGTATATAAGGGAAACGACTGCTGAGACAAGCATGAATATACCCTCAAAGATCAGGAGCTGACTGAAAGCCCTTGCAATAATCCTGAAATTGAACATACCTTATCAGGTGAAATATTTCGACAGCTTTTCGTAGGCGGATGGAAGTGTAAAAACGACAACCTTGTCATTTGCATTGATTATTGTATCCCCGGTAGCGATGAAAGGAACGCCGTCACGTGTACCTCCGCCAACGATAGCATCTTTCGGGAAATCGAGGCTTCTAAGCGTGCCTCTAGTTATTTTTGAATTTGCGGGTACATTGAATTCTATAACTTCAGCATCAGTCCCGGTCATATACTTCACCTGTGTTACATTGGGATTGGTCGTATGACGGAATATCCTGCTGGCCGCTGAAATCTTCTTGTTAATGATGGTATCGATGCCGGTATTCTCAGCCAGACTTATATATTCCATATTTTCCACCTCGGCAATTGTCCTTTTTACCCCAAGCTTTTTAGCCAGGAGACATGAAAGTATATTTGTTTCTGAATTTCCCGTCACTGCAACGAAAGCATCCATCCTGGCAATGCCCTCCTGTTCAAGTAGCTCGACATTTCTGCAGTCGCCGTTTATGACCATTGTGCTTTCCAGTATTTCTGACAGTGCCTCACATCTTGCAGGATCGGAGTCGATCAGCTTTACTTCACAGTTTTTCTGCATATAAAGTGCGACATGCTTTCCAATCCTGCTTCCTCCAAGGATCATTATACTCTTGGCTTCAAAATTCTCTTTCCCCGATGTGGCCATCATTTCGTCAATCCCTTCATTTGTTGAAATGACAAATACAAGGTCTCCATGCTGGAAGCGTTCACTACCCCTCGGAATAATGGTTTTATCGTTTCGTTTGATTGCCACTGCCCTATACTTGTCGGTGCTGCTTGTAATGGCAATTTCTTCGAGGCTTTTATTAATTATCGGTGCGTTTTCATCAAGTCTCTGGACAAACATTGCAAGTTTTCCTCCACAAAATTCCATGAATTCGGTGGTTCCTGTCTCGTGCAGAAGGCTCAGCACCTCGCGTGCCGCGATCAGCTCCGGGTAGATAAGCGAATCGATTCCGAGCGATTTGAAGAATTCCAGGGTTGAATGTTCAAGGTAGTCCAGATTGTCGATTCGGGCTATGGTTTTTATCGCTCCAAGCCTTTTGGCGAGGATTGCTGCTGTTATATTCGTGTCCTCTCCATGCGTTACAGCGATGAAAAGGTCTGTTTTTTTCTGAAGAACATCCTGGAGGACACTTATTGAAGTGGCAGAACCAATCCGGGTAAGAACATCAAGCGAAGTATCAATGGGCTTTAGCCTGTTCTCCTCTGTATCGATCAGAATGATATCGTGATTTTCGTTTGAAAGCAACTTGGCCAGATGTGTACCGACTTCACCGGCACCGGCAATTACGATTCTCATAACAACCACATAAAAACATGACAAAGTAATGCATTAATTGTCAAATTATAAAATTCAAATCACAGCTTCATCCTGAACGCGCCTGATTTCTTAATGTAATGCAACGTATCGGCATTCCTTGCCTGAGACTTCATTACCAGATAAAAATCGGAACTGACCTCCGGTGTAAGTATTACCCTGGCTCCTCTGAAATCAAGATTATTTGAATCTTGTGGTTTTAAAGCCGTACCTGTCAGAATAACATAATCCGGCCTTGATGTCTGTAGCAATTCGTCATTCAGGGAACCTGAAATAAGAATCCTTTTGCTTTTGACCTCAATCAGGACAGGAGAACCATTTGTCCTGTATGTCTTTATTTGCAGCCCCGCGGAAGCAGAGTGTCTTAGTACCTCGGGCGGCAAAGAATCCCTTCCGCAATACATATTCAGCAGTTTTCCAGTCCTTAAACAGGTAACTTCACTTCCTGAACCATTGTAAACGATTAGCTCTGATGACGTTCTTGTCCTGAATTCCCTGATGCTCCCGGCCAGTATGAATAGGAGGAGGGACAAAAGGGGAATCAAGACCGGAAATGAGCGTTTGTTGAACAAAAACACAAGGAAGAAGAACAAAGCGGCAAATAGAAGTGAAGGTTCCAGACTGCCCATGCCAATATTCTCAATAGATGAGAGAGGCAGAGATGATGCCTTGATCGTCAGCGTTTCGGTTATTCCGGTAAGGAAATTCAAAAGCACTGCAAGAGAATGTGAAACAAATCCCACCGGATAGGTTAACGGGATCATGCAGCCAATGATTATCATGAGTGATGAAAGCGGGACAATGATCAGGTTTGTCAGAATGAACCAGGTCGGGAACCTGTTGAATGCAGAAATTGTGAGTGGAAGTGTCCCGGCCTGGGCTAGCAGTGTCACTGCAACAGATTGCCAGGCTTTATCAGCCAGCCAGTTTTTGAATCCGGCTATCGTATAAAGATTGCGGTAAAAACAGATAATGAAGATCACTGCCGAATAGGAGAGAAGAAACCCTATGTCAAACAGGACTGAAGGGTGGATGACTATAAGCATGAATGCAGAAGCGAGCACAGAATTAATACTGTTTACATTCCTTTTTATCAGGTTCCCGGTCTGGAGAAATGAGAACATCAGTGTCGCTCTAAGGACCGAAGGGGTCAGACCTGTTACAAAGGCAAAAAACCAGAGGAATAGAATTGTCAGGATCACTCTCAGAATATTTAATCTTCGCTTCAGGAAGAAGAGTACATTGAAGAAAAACATGCTCAGGATTACGGCATGGAGCCCTGAAACTGCCATAATATGCATCACACCCGCCCTTATAAAGCTCTGCTTCTGTTCCTGGTCAAGCATACTCCTTTGTCCGAGCGTTATTGCAGCCACAAGGGCGAGCCGCCTGCCGGTGATGCCGCGTTTTTCATACATCCGTATGATTTTCTCCCTGATTATCAGGGCACTGTGTCTTAGCTTCCTGTGAACCGGATGAGAATAATTTTCCAGATTTTCACTACTTATGAACCCCGAATACCTGATCCCCTGGTTAGCCATGTAAAACCTGTAGTCAAATTCATCAGGATTTCCACGGTTTGTTAAAGGAACAGGAGTAAATCTTATCCTGAGGTAATCACCGGGTAAAAGACCGGAAATGAATGGCTCCTTCCGTGAATTAAAAATCAAAGATCCCCCGAGCGGTTTATTGCCGGCCTCACCAATAAAGACTTTCAGCTTCCCTGTAAGTCTGTAGCTATTTGTTTTCTCTTCAGGATAGTCGGAAAGTTCGACAATGTAAGTTCCGGATCTGTTTGCAAGATCCGACAACCTGTTCATTTGGTTTGTATAAAGTTCTGATCCGCATACAAAAAGGGCTCCCGAAAGGACATAGCCATAAACCAGGTTTGAATTGAACTTATTAAAATGAAGGCTGTATAAAAATCCGGGAACCAGAATAATCAATGAAATTACAGCAAACAAAATACCCGGTTCAAGGTAACGGCCGGATATAATGCCTGCACAGAGCGGAACAGTTAACCGCAGAAAAGGGATCTCTTTATTCAGCACAGCCTGCAGCGATTACAAGACAGTGGAATAAAGGTAGGAATAAATTAAAACATTTGGAAATAAATAAAGTGTTACTGGTTAGCAGGAATTTGATGAATCAGACAACATGCGACCTGCACCTGCAACCTCCTGCATTTAACCATCACTTCACTTTCTGATTGGGAAGTATGGTCTTATAGTCCACCTCGAACCTTCCCTTGCTGATGGCAGTCAGCTTGCTTTTAAGAAGCCTTCTTCTTAGCGGGCTTACTTTATCGGTGAAGAGTATCCCGTCGAGATGGTCATATTCATGCTGGATGATCCTTGCTTTATAGCCCGTGTAAACTTCATCGTGGAACTCCCAGTTTTCGTCATAATAGGTAATTCGGACATAAGCTTCACGGTTGACCTCTTCCCTCAGGTTGGGAATGCTCAGGCAGCCTTCCGTCATTAACGCAAGATCACCGTATTTTTCAACAATACGTGCATTTATGAATACTTTCTTAAAATCGGCAAGGTCTGGTTCATCGTCGCCAACCGGTTTGCCGTCAATAACAAATATCCTGATTGATTTTCCTACCTGTGGCGCAGCCAGTCCCAACCCTTCAGATTTGTAAAGAGTTTCAAAAAGATCGTTTATAAACTGCTGTAGATCAGGATAATCACGGTCAATACTCTCAGCAACTTTCCTCAGGATTGGGTGGCCATAAATTATAATGGGATAAACCATATTACTAAGCCTTGTTTATGTTAGCTCTGCCGTCAAGAAATGATTGCAGGATTATTGATGCACTTATTTTATCGATCAAGAATTTGTCCTGCCTGTTCCTCTTCCTGACTCCGCCCTCAAGGATGGTTCTCTGGGCAATTCCCGATGTAAACCTTTCATCGATGAGATGTACCGGTTTCCCGGGAAATAACTTCTTTATCCTCCTGATGAACGGATTAAGATATTTAACAGATTCGCTCGGTTTGTTGTTCAATTTGAGGGGATAGCCAATCACGAACGCTTCAACATCTTCATCCTTAAGATATTCAGTCAGGAAATAAACAAATTCGTTATTTCTGACGGTTGTAAGGGGGGAAGCAATAATCTGCATCGGATCGGTGACAGCTATACCGATCCTTTTGGTGCCAAAATCGATGCCAAGTATTCTTCCCATAATCACAATCCGGGCGCAAAAATAATAATAAAAATTTAAAAGGTTACAGGCTCCAGGTTACAGGCGACAGGGAAGAATGCATTATGTATTAAAGGCGATGTAGGGAATGTATTATGTATTATTGATGATGTCTTTTGTGGGTAGAGTAGACATCAATACCGCAAAACCGCAAAACCGCGGAACTGCAGAACCGCAAAACCGCAAAACCGCAAAACCGCGGAACTGCAGAACCGCAAAACTGCAGAACCGCAGAACTGCAGAACCGCAAAACTGCAGAACCGCAAAACCGCAGAACTGCAAAACCGCAAAACCACAAAACCCCAAGACTGCAAAACAAAAAAGCCACCCTTCCGGATGGCTCTGAAGTATATTAAATACTGAAGTTTACTTTACCTCTGCCTGAGCCTGCTCATAAACCATTGCAGCAAGCCTCTGATAAGATTTATACCTCCATTTTGCATTCTCCTCAGCTGCCTTGAACAATACTTCTGCTTCCTCAGGGAATGATTTTCTCAGTGAAGTATAACGCACTTCCGAATTGAGGAATTCCTGGAATTTGCTCCAGTCAGGTTCCTTGGAATCAAGAGTGAAAGGATTCTTGCCTTCCTTTTCAAGCTGGGGATTGTACCTGTAGAGATGCCAGTATCCTGCCTCAACTGCAAATTTCTCCTGTGCCTGGGTTTTACCCATTCCTTCCCTTAACCCATGGTTGATACATGGAGCATAAGCAATTATGAGTGACGGACCCGGATAGGCTTCTGCTTCCTTTATCGCTTTCAGGTACTGGGCATTGCTTGCCCCCATTGCTACCTGGGCAACATATACATACCCGTAGCTCAAAGCCATCTGTCCGAGATCCTTTTTGCGTATCTTTTTGCCCGAAGCAGCGAATTTAGCTACTGCTCCGGCAGGTGTCGATTTGGATGCCTGTCCTCCGGTGTTGGAATAAACTTCGGTATCAAGAACAAGGATATTGACATCTTCACCGGTGGCTATAACATGGTCAAGTCCTCCATAACCGATATCATAAGCCCAGCCGTCACCTCCGAATATCCAGTGAGACCTCTTGATAAGATATTTCTTCAGGTTAAGGATCTCTTTGGCAACCGGTGCGGCTTCCTTTTCGCACGCAGCGATAACCTTTGCTGAAGCCGCTCTTGACGGTTCTGCAAGGTTCCTGTCTTTCAGCCATTCTTCAAATGCAGCCTTTGTCTCCGGTTTTATGCTGGTCTCAAGAGCTTCTTTCATAAAGCGGGCTATCCGGTCCCTGAGCTTCGTTGACCCAAGTTCAAGTCCCAGTCCGAACTCAGCATTATCCTCAAACAGTGAGTTTGCCCATGCCGGGCCGTGACCCTTACTGTTGTAAGTGTAAGGCGTGCAGGGAGCTGATCCTCCATAAATCGATGAACAACCTGTAGCATTTGAAACGATCATGCGGTCGCCAAAAAGCTGTGTGATTGCCTTGATATACGGTGTTTCACCGCAACCGGCACATGCTCCTGAGAATTCAAACAGGGGCTGCGAGAACTGACTGTTTTTGACATTTACAAATTTGTCAACCACGGTATCCTTGTATCCAACTTTTTCATGCATGTAGTTCCACCTTTCGGCTTCGTCGAGTTGTGTTTCGAGAGGCTTCATAATCAAAGCTTTGTTCTTGGAAGGACAAACATCAGCGCAGTTGCTGCAACCTGTGCAGTCAAGGACACTGACCTGTATCCTGAACCTGTATGCTTTCAGTGCACCCGGTATCCCCTGGATTGTCTCGGTCCCTGCCGGAGCTTTGGCAAGTTCCTCTTCGGTAAGAAGGAAAGGACGTATCACAGCGTGGGGACATACATATGCGCACTGGTTGCACTGGATGCATTCCTTTGGCTGCCATTCCGGGACATTGATTGCTATACCGCGTTTTTCATATGCTGCTGTTCCAGACGGGAAAGTACCATCTTCCCTTCCTCTGAAGGCACTAACAGGAAGATCGTCTCCCTTCATATGGTTCATCGGTTCCATAACTTCCCTGATGAATTCGGGGATATCCCGGGTGTCTTTTACCTCCTTTACTTCGATCTTTGCCCATTCGGCAGGTATTGCGACCTTTTCCACCACGCTGCCCTTATCCACAGCTGCATAATTCATTTTGACAACCTCATCGCCTTTCCTGCCATAGGTCTTGTAAATAGCTTTCTTCATTTCAGCCTCGGCTTTTTCGTACGGGATCACATTGGCAAGCTTAAAGAAAGAAGCCTGCATTATTGTGTTTGTACGTGTACCCAGACCAATCTCCTCGGCGATATTGGTTGCATTTATTATATAGAAATTGATATGATTCACTGCCATATATTTCTTCATGTGGTCGGGAAGGCGTTTTTTGGTCTCCTCAGCATCCCATATTGAGTTCAGAAGGAATGTTCCGTTCTCCTTAAGTCCCTTGAGCATATCATATTTATCAAGGTATGAAGGGACGTGGCATGCGACAAAGTCAGGTGTAATGACAAGGTAGGGTGACCTTATCGGCTTGTCGCCAAAACGAAGATGAGAGGAAGTGAGGCCACCCGATTTCTTTGAATCATATGCAAAGTATGCCTGGCAGTATTTGTCAGTTGTATCACCAATAATCTTGATCGAATTTTTGTTGGCTCCAACAGTACCGTCCGATCCAAGCCCATAGAATCTTGCCGAATATGTACCCGGAAGAGCAACATCTATTTCGGGAAGGACCGGAAGCGAAGTGAAAGTCACATCATCAATGATACCGACAGTAAAATGGCCTTTGGGTTCCTTAAGCTTCATGTTCTCGAATACCGAGAGCATCTGGCTTGGTGTTGTGTCTTTCGAACTAAGCCCGTACCGTCCTCCTATAATCAGAGGTCTTTCATTCCTATCGTAGAAAATCTCCTTAACATCGAGGAACAGAGGTTCGCCGGGAGCACCGGGTTCCTTGGCCCTGTCCAGAACTGAGATCTTCCTGACTGATTTTGGAAATACATCAAAGAAATATTTCGCAGAGAAAGGACGGTAGAGGTGAACTGTCACAAGTCCCACTTTTTCTCCCTTTGCCATAAGGTAATCGATCACCTCCTTCGTGGTTTCTGTAACCGAACCCATTGCAATTATAATATTCTCGGCATCGGGCGCACCGTAATATGTAAACGGCCTGTACTCCCTGCCAGTTAGTTTTGAAATCTCTGCCATATAGGAATTCACTATATCAGGCAGCGGCTCATAGAAAGGATTAATTGCTTCTTTAGCCTGGAAAAAGATATCTGGATTCTGTGCTGTGCCTCTTGTAACCGGCTCTTCAGGATTCATTGCACTTTGACGGAACCTTGCCAGGGCTTTCATGTCAAGAAGCTTTTTAAGATCTTCCATCTCAAGCATCTCGATCTTCTGAACCTCTGCTGAAGAACGGAAACCGTCAAAGAAATGGAGGAACGGGATCCTCGATTTAATGGCAGAAAGATGTGCCACGCCTGTAAGATCCATAATTTCCTGTACGCTTCCGCTTGCCAGCATTGCAAATCCGGTCTGCCTAGTTGCATAGACGTCGCTGTGATCACCAAAAATCGAAAGAGCATGGGCTGCAACTGTACGGGCGCTTACGTGGAAAACCCCAGGAAGCAGTTCAGCGGCAATCTTGTACATATTCGGGATCATAAGCAGCAGACCCTGTGAGGCGGTGAATGTCGAGCACAGAGATCCTGACTGCAGTGCTCCGTGAACTGCACCCGCAGCGCCGGCTTCCGATTGCATTTCAACAACCTTAACCTGCTCGCCGAATATGTTTTTTAAGCCGTTTGCGGCCCATTCGTCCACATACTCAGCCATTGTTGAGGATGGTGTGATAGGATATATGCAGGCAACCTCGCTGAACATATATGCAACATGCGATGCGGCCTGATTCCCGTCGCATGTTATAAATTTTTTCGTTCCCATTTTAAATATTTTATTTTACGATCCTGGTTTATATCTGTAAAAGAAAGTGCAAAGTTATTAAATTTATTTATCCGTTAACCTCCGTTCATTGAAACCAGGAACTCTTCATTCGATCTAGACTGCATCAGCCTGTCACGCAGGAATTCCATTGCTTCAATGGAGTTCATGTCGGCAAGGTAATTACGCAATACCCAGATCTTCTGAAGGATATTTTTGTTAAGCAGGAGGTCCTCACGCCGGGTGCTCGAGGCAGGTATATCAATTGAAGGGAAAATTCTCCTGTTGGAGAGCTTTCGGTCAAGCTGAAGCTCCATATTACCGGTACCCTTGAATTCCTCAAAGATCACATCATCCATTTTGGAACCCGTTTCTGTAAGGGCGGTAGCTATAATTGTCAGTGAGCCTCCATTCTCTATGTTTCTGGCTGCTCCGAAGAATCGTTTTGGCTTGTGCAGGGCATTGGAGTCAACACCTCCTGAAAGCACCTTTCCTGAAGCCGGGGCCGTAGTATTGAAAGCTCTTGCAAGACGGGTTATTGAATCAAGAAGGATCACAACATCATGGCCACATTCGACAAGCCGCTTTGCTTTTTCAAGCACTATATTTGCGATCCGGCAGTGTCTTTCAGCAGGTTCGTCGAACGTTGAGGCGATAACTTCAGCATTGACGTTCCTTGCCATGTCGGTAACTTCCTCAGGTCTTTCATCAATGAGAAGTATCATTAGGTAAACATCAGGATGATATTTTGCGATGGCATTCGCGACTTCCTGCAGGAGGATTGTTTTTCCTGTCTTCGGCTGGGCAACGATGAGCCCGCGCTGTCCTTTTCCGATGGGCGAGAACATGTCGATGACCCTTACCGATAATGAGCCCTCACCCGGTGAACAGAGGGTGAATTTTTCATTTGGGAACAGCGGGGTCAGATAGTCAAACGGAACCCTGTCCCTTATGAAATCAGGACTTCTCCCGTTGATTTCCTCCACCTTAATAAGAGGAAAATACTTTTCACCTTCCTTGGGCGGGCGGATGGATCCCTTGATGGTATCACCTGTTTTAAGACCGAAAAGTTTGATCTGAGACTGTGATACATAGATGTCATCGGGTGAGTTAAGATAGTTGTAATCCGGCGACCTCAGGAAGCCATATCCGTCAGGCATTATCTCAAGAACCCCGGTATTGTAAATGATCCCTTCAAACTCGTAGGGCTTTTCCTTTTTTTCTTCCTTAACCTGCTGATCCTCCGGAACAATTTCTTTTTCAGGCTGCTCCGGCAAGAAGTCTTCCTGTACGACCTCAACAACAGGCTTGGGTTCATCAAACAAAGGTTCTTCTTCACTCAGAGGAAGTGTACTTTCGACCAACAGATCCGACTTATCATCCTCATCCTTAAAAGGTTCTTCCTCCTTGACGACCTCTTCCTTCACCTGTTTCTTTTCATCGGATTTTCTTTCAGGAGACCACCTCGGAGCCCTTATTTCTTCATTCTCCTGATCTGATTCTGCAAAAAGATCGGGTTTTTCTTCCCCTCTCTCAGGCCTTACTGTCGGTTCCCTGTGTTCAGTAACCGGAGTTTCCGGTCTCCTGAGATCATCAGGGGAAACAGACATGACTGACTCTACAGGCCGGTTGAAAGCTGGTTTAACGGTTCTGGGACGTTTCCCTCTTCGTTGACCAGGTTCTCTTTGTTGTTTTCTGGGCTCTTCCATGAGATTGGTATTTTTATTTTCGGAGATGGTGTTTTTCTTCTTTTCGGTAGCTTCGATCGCTTGCTGATCAAGGATTTTATAGATCAGATCCTGCTTTTTCAGCAACTCCGTTCGTTTGATTTTTAGTTCTTTTGCTATTTCCCTTAATTCAGGAAGGAGTTTATTGCTTAATTCAAGAATGTCGTACATAATATAGATTAAAGATAACTGAGATTAAAATGATAATGATTTGTTCTGGATTACCGGACTAGGAATGACGCTTAGCCCGCCGGAATATGCAACAGCTACTTTACATATTTTAACCGGGCAAAATTAAATAAAATAATTATCAAATATGTTAACAATGAAAAAAAGCTTGGGGTATTTATGCAATAATAATTCTGACATTCAGCAGTGAGAATGTCAACTGCAATTTAGATTAAAACTCCGGTTTGACAAAAATATTTTTATATAATGTGCGATTTTAGAGTTTTTTTTTATTAAAATTGTACGCTAAGCCACGAATTTACGACCTAACCCACTGTGCCTGTCCATGCGCCAGCTAAAGATAACAAAACAGGTTACTAATCGTGACACTCCGTCGCTGGATAAATACCTTCAGGAGATAGGGCGCGTTGATCTGATTTCACCGGAAGAGGAAGTCACACTTGCACGAAGAATAAAATCAGGTGATGCCGAAGCTCTGTCAAAGCTTGTCAAATCCAATCTTCGCTTTGTGGTCTCAGTCGCAAAACAGTATCAGAACCAGGGAATGGGACTCCCCGATCTTATTAACGAAGGCAACCTGGGACTGATGAAGGCGGCTCAGCGCTTTGATGAAACAAGAGGATTCAAATTTATTTCTTACGCCGTGTGGTGGATCAGGCAGGCTATCCTTCAGGCTCTGGCCGAACAGGCACGCATCGTTCGCCTTCCGGTAAACAAGATAGGATCAATAAACAGGATAAACAAAGCGTTTGCGAAACTTGAACAGGAATTTGAGCGTGAGCCGTCATCCCAGGAAATAGCCGATATACTTGAAATGATCCCTGAAGATGTCAAGGAATCCCTCAAAACAAATGGAAGGACAATAAGCATGGATGCACCTATCAGCTCCGAGGAAGAGAATACCATGTACGATGTGATGCAGAATCCCGATACACCAAGTCCTGACAAAAACCTTATAAATGAATCACTTGCATATGAGATAGAGCGTGCCCTCAGCTCCCTTTCCCAGCGTGAGGCGAAAGTACTTAAACTTTATTTCGGGCTTGGCATGAAGCATCCTTTCACTCTTGAGGAGATAGGAGAGGAACTTAAACTTACCCGGGAACGGGTCCGGCAGATCAAGGAAAAAGCCATCAAGCGGATCCAGTTCACCACCAGGTGCAAGATCCTTAAAACATACCTGGGTTAATACCTGTTGAATATTTGTCCTATATTTGTTAAAAACCTTGCCGGATGAACCATCTTGTGTCTTCCTCGTTGCTGGCTTCTGACTTTCTTAATCTTGGAAATGAAGTGACAATGGTCAATAAAAGCCTTGCCGACTGGATTCACCTTGATATTATGGATGGAGTCTTCGTGCCGAATATATCATTCGGACTGCCTGTTGTGGAACACGTTAAGAAAATCGCTGAAAAGCCTCTCGATGTTCACCTCATGATCATTGATCCCGACAGGTACCTTTCACGCTTTCATGATGCTGGAGCGAATATTCTTACAGTTCAGTATGAAGCCTGCGTTCATCTTCAGCGAACCGTTACAGAGATAAGGAGACTCGGTATGAGGGCAGGCGTTGCAATAAACCCGCATACCCCTGTTTCGCTTCTGGTAAACACTCTTCCGTTTATCGATATGGTCCTTATCATGACTGTCAACCCGGGATTTGGTGGACAAATATTTATTCCGGAATGCTATAACAAGATCAGGGATTTAAAGAAAATGATCCACGATGGAGGATATAAAGTCCTTATTGAAACTGATGGGGGCATAGACACTACCAATGCAACAAAGCTTGTGGAAACAGGAGTGGATGTGCTCGTCGCAGGGCACTCGATCTTCAGTTCTCAAAATCCAACCGAAACCATCCGGAAGCTGAAAACGCTTAAATAGGGCGACAGGCGACAGGCAACAGGCAACAGTATCTTAACAGACTTTACAAACTTTAAGACTTAATAACCTCTTCAATAAACGAAATAATCTTTCCAACATTGTCAGGACTGAACCACCTGATCTCGTGATCCCTGCTCCACCAGGTCATCTGTCTTTTTGCATATCTCCGGCTGTTCCTCTTGATCAGCTCTATCGCTTTTGCTCTTGAGACCTTCCCTTCGAAAAAGTCAAAGAATTCCCTGTAACCGACTGTCCTTAAAGGATTAAGGTGCTTATATTGAAGAAGGTTTTGCGTCTCTTCCTCGAGACCGTTATTAATCATTGAATCAACCCTTGAGTCAATCTCTTTGTAAAGTTCAGCTCTTGGTTTCTGAAGGCCGATTTTAATAATGCCAAAGTTTCTTTCTACCTTCTTCCTGGTAAGAAAAGAGGAGTACGGGCGTCCTGTAGATTCGATTATCTCAAGTGCCCTTATTATGCGTTTAGGATTCTGCAGATCAATCCTTGCATAATGCTCGGGATCGAGCAGCTTGAGTTCTGTCCTAAGTCCTTCTATCCCTTCGTTCTTACACCTGGAATTGTATTTCTCCCTGATTGCAGGATCAATATCCGGAATATCGTCAATCCCGTTGCATACGGCATCAACATACATACCCGACCCGCCTGTCATTACGGCTACCCTGTGTACGGCAAAAACTGAGGGGAGGAGTTCCAGTACAGCTCTTTCGTAAAGGCTCGCGCTGAAGTATTCATTGACTGACAGGAACCTGATGAAATGATGTCTGACCCTATTCAGCTGATCTTCTGACGGGACAGCTGTTCCTATTATCATTTCCCTGTAGAACTGGCGTGAATCGGCAGAAATGATCTCGGTTCCGAAATGAGCTGCGATTTCAACGGAGACTGTTGTCTTACCGACTCCGGTAGGACCAACTATAACTATAAGGATATTTTTCATTACTCTGAACAGGAAAGACTATTCGTCTTCTTCGTTCAGGTTTTCGATGTTGTCAAAATCAGGAAGCGATTCTTCGTCTTCACCATTCAGGAAAAGATCGTCGACCTCGGATTCTTCCTCATCCTCCTCATCATCCGAAACAACTATATTGTTATACAATTTGCGTGAGCTGTTCCCGAAGACAACTTGTTTAGGAGGAACACTTTTGGAATTTGTGCAGATAGGATATTCGCGTGACTCAATTTCTTTAGTTTCGCCGGTATATTCCACAAAAAGAGCCCTGTCGTTGAAGAAGTCGAAAACGTATAGTAATTTCTGGTTTTTTCTGAAGATAATGTCCTCAAGGACAGCTGTTTCCATTGTAGAGGAACCAGTTCCCATGTCGAATAGAGTAAACTCCTCTTCTTTTTCCCAGTTGTCGGTTGCCAGGAAAAAAGAAGCCATTTGCGATTTATCGTATTCCAGCTCTTCCTGAAGGATATTATGGAAGTCCAGTAACGTCTGCGAGTCAAGGAATTCAAACTCCCTCACAAATGACTCATCTTCATCTGATAACACTACAAATTTATAAACCATATCAGTCTTGATTCGACGGGTGCAATATAATATTTTTTATTTTACAATATCCGCGCACTATTTTTTTTTAGAAGAAATTCTAAAGTGTCGATACCATCGGCATAGTCCCATAATCGAGGCGATTGCGCACTTCCAAATGGTACTCGTTCCCTGCTAACAATACATTGTATTTTATCCTTATCTTCTTCGGCCTTTTCCCATGCATCATCTAAAGTTTTGAAGTGCTCATAGTAGAGAACCGAAACCGGTGATCCCAGATTACCCGATTCTTTCATAAGCAAGTATCCCGTGTCGAGAAATTCCTCCCTGTTTACGAGATATATTGCCTTATTATAATCGTAGTTGTTGGCGTACTTATTATGGCCAGTCATCCAGCAGTATTGCTCCCAGTTTGAGGCCATTCCTGCAACATCATATCCTTCAGGGACAAATACTTTTGATACACTACGGCAGCCCAGACCGAAATATGTGAAAATGTCGGATCCCAAAAGTTTAAGTTCATCGCTGGTTTCATCTCCTTCAATTATTGCGATGCTGTTTCTGTTTCTCCTTATTATGTGGGGGTACTTTCCGAAATAGTACTCAAAATAGCGGGAGCTATTATTACTGCCTGTTGCAATTACTGCATCAAAATCCTTCATCAGACCGTCAGTGAAGGTCATCTTCTCTCTGAATCCTGAATTGATTTCAATCAGTATGTTGCCAATGAACACTATCAGATCAGGGTCCTGGGAACTGGTTTTCGCGATTATGTTACTGCCAGTAATGAGAACTGAAAGAAAATCGTGGAAGCCAGCAAGAGGTATATTCCCTGCCATGACCACACCAACATTTGTCGGAGAGATTTCTGAATCCAGGGTAGGATAATTATCTGTCCATTTTTTAAGGTATTCATGAGTCAGTTCACCCGCGATAGAATTTAGTGCAGTCCTTACATTTTCAGGCGTGAACCATGGATTCCTTAACTGCTGTTTATTTATCAGCTTCTCAAGTGCAGAGGAATATTCCGTTTCAATCCCTTTGAGGCTGTTCCGGAGGATCCGGCCAAGTTCGGCAAATGATTCGATTCTTTCTGTCAGAGTCATCCGGTAATGATTATGGTGCAAAATTAAAGAAATACATGAACTCACTCCCAAATCTCCTCTATACTACGCAATGAGAAGACTTATTGTATTATAAATCAATTCATTTTCCCTACTATAAGCAAGTAGAGAGAAGTACAAAGGCGTAAGTTCATGAAATAAAAAAACTGACCCCTGGCGGAGTCAGTTATAAGCTTATGAAATTGTGCTGCTGAAATTAATTTAGTGCAAAATTTATCGGAATCATGAACCATACCGGGACAGCCTTTCCATCCTTGATTCCTGGCTTTTCAAAAGCAGGCATCGTTTGAACAACTCTGAAAGCTTCCATGTCCAGCTCCGGATCAACTCCTTTCAGGATGGACACATTATCCACACTCCCGTCAGTTTCAACTGCAAATCTGACGGTAACCTTTCCCTGGATCCCCTTGGTCTTGGCATTTTCAGGATATTTTACGTTCTCCTTTATATATTTGAGGATACCTGCATCTCCGCCTGGGAATACAGGCAATACATCGACTACAGTAAAGACACTGTCTGATTTAGCGGTACTTACAGGAGGTGGTGGTGGCGGGGGAGGAGCAACTTCTGTCGGAACCGGTACTTTATTTGTTTTGTTGCAGGCGGCAATGAAAAACATTATCCCCGCAATCACCGGCAATACCATAATCAACTTCAGGTTTGCCAGAGCATTTGAACGTTTCTTTGTCATCATGATCATTCGTTTTTTAATAAGTGAAGGATTTGAAAAGCTGTTTGAAATTGAGAAAATGCTGGATTTGAAAACCTGCCGGAGGATAAGTTGCTGGTAACTGACAACCGACATCCCATAATTCAGGCACTCATTGTCAGCCTGGTACTCATGCACTGCGCGCAGTGATCTGCCGAGCAGATGGGCTGCCGGATTGAACCACTGCAATACCATGACAAATTCAGCCAGCAGAATGTCGTAAGAATGATGGTGGTTGAGATGATTCTGCTCATGTCTGATTATTTCCTCCTCTTCCTCAGGCGACAGGCTGTCATTGACGAAAATATAACCGAATGCTGAGAATCCCGCTGTCCTTAATCCATTGAACCTTATGATATGGCTTCCCACGGTTCCCCGGCGATGTATCAGAAGCATCAGCCCGGCCGAATCGAGAATAAATTTAAATCCTGCAAGTATTAAACCGGTTATGTAAACAATGAAAATCCACCCGTAAGCGTCAGTTATATTGAAACTCTTCACATTGGGAAAACCGGCATTGCTATTTCCTGTTACAAAAATTTCTGACAACTCCTTTCCGAAAATCTGAAAGCTGACAGTCCTGTTCGTGTGAAAAGTATAAAAAGGCAGGATCAGGGAAAACACAAGTGATGAAATGATGTAGATCCTGTTTCTCAGGTAGAGTGTGTCCTTCCCAAGTAAGGTTTTGTAAACAACGTAAAAGCCGGCAAGGTAGAATGCAGTCTTTAGCATGTATATCAGAAGTGCGTTCATCTGAGCTCCTTTTGTTTTTTAACTTCAGTCTCCATGATTCTCATGATCTCCTCCATTTCCCTGACGGATAATCTCTTCTCCTTGGCAAAGAAGCTGACCATCTTCTCGAATGAATTGGAAAAATAATCCTGGACAAAATTGCTAAGATGGGTTTTTGAGTACTCACTTTTTGAAGTCAGAGGAAAATACTCGTGCGTTCTGCCGTAAGCTTTATGATCGACAAAACCCTTGTCCTGCAATATCCTTACAATGGTACTTACTGTATTATAAGCAGGTTTCGGATCATCAAAATGCTCCAGGATATCCTTAACAAATCCCCTCTTTATCTTCCAGAGCACCTGCATTACCTGTTCCTCTGCGCGGGTTAGTTCTCTCATTTTTAAGATATTTGGTTTAATGTTCCCCGGTTTAATTTTATGTTCTTCCTGAAGCCTCCTCAGGGGGATTGGTGGATCAGGATTCAGATCTAAGAATTTCTTACATCAAATATACAACGAAAATTTTAGTTATACAACTAAATTGTTAATATTTTTCAAAAATTTTGTTTTTTTTGAAGAAACTCCATATCTGCTACGCGGAAGTGTAACTAATCTGGACAATTTACCCTGCCTGGAGAGGCGTCCCCTTGAATTCCACCCGGAGGAGGGAAATTAAACCCAGAACCCGCACAAAGCTGGGTGCCAGTTCGTATTATTCTCCCCTTCAGGGGAGATCCCGCTTTAGCGGGAGAGGGCTAGTTAGGATTGGCTGGTAAGCCCTTTCAGGGGAGATCCTTCCGCCAACAGCAGGGGGGAAGGGTAGTCAGGGAGGTTATGGAATCCTGGTACATCATAGAATCAATGCACCTGGTATTGTAAAAAAATGTACTTTTACACTTTTGCATTCCTATCAATATGCGAATGACTTTTGTCAGGAGATTTGGAATCTTCAAGGAAAACCTCAAGATTTCAATCAAGGCTATCCGGTCAAACAGGGTACGAACAGTACTTACTATTTGTATTATTGCTTTCGGAATAATGGCCCTGGTAGGTATTCTTACAGCTATCGACTCGATCAAGACGTCGCTTACATCACAGTTCACTATGATGGGAGCAAACTCCTTCACGATCTCTTCCCGCGGAATGAATGTTCAGATCGGTAATGAAAGAACCCGTAACAGGAACTATTCCCGTATATCATACAGGGAAGCCACTGAATTTAAAAAGAGATTTACGGAACCGGCATGGGTATCGGTCGCCTGCAATGCCACGGGATTGGCTACAGTCAAGTATGAAACGGAAAAGACCAACCCGAATATCAGCCTTGTTGGTGTTGACGAAAATTATCTTTCTGTTTCCGGATATGAAATCAGTAACGGCAGGAACTTCAGTCCTGAAGAAATTCAGATGAACAGGAGGCTCGTACTCCTGGGATCGGATGTCGCATCTGACGTTTTTCCGTCAGGTGTGGATCCTGTCGGAAAGGATGTCACTGTGGCAGGGCTAAAGCTTCAGGTTGCCGGAGTTCTCAAAAGCAAGGGAGCCAGCGTTACAGCAGGGGATAAGGTTTGTCTGATGCCTGTCTCCACGGCACGTCAGTATTTCCCCAGGCCAAACATGACTTTCAGCATTACCATTATGCCCATGAATCCTGTTAACCTTGATGCTATGGAGGGTGAAGCTGAAGGTGTCTTCAGGGTAATAAGGAACCTGGCGCCTAAGGATCCATCCGACTTTAACCTGGTAAAAAGTGATACCATTCTTAATATGCTTCTCAAGAACATCCGCTATGTTACACTTGCTGCGACACTTATCGGTATTGTAACATTGTTCGGAGCTGCGGTCGGGCTTATGAATATCATGCTGGTCTCAGTGACTGAAAGAACAAGGGAAATAGGAGTGAGGAAAGCTATAGGGGCAAAACCGGCAATGATAAAGTATCAGTTCCTTTATGAGTCGATCATGATCGGACAATTTGGAGGTCTGTTCGGAATAATCCTGGGAATTGCAATTGGCAATGCACTGTCGATAGCCCTGAAAACAAGCTTTGTTGTACCATGGTTCTGGGTGATCATGGGAATAATCGTCTGTTTTATAGTTGGGATTGCATCAGGATATGCCCCGGCAGTCAAGGCAGCGAATGTTGATCCTATTGAAGCTCTCAGATATGAATAAAAAAAGGGGCCTGTTCAGCCCCTTTCCTATTTCAGATGTGAAAATTAATTTTTCATAACCAGCGGAATGAGATCCACAACCCTGCAGGAATAACCCCATTCGTTGTCATACCAAGAAAGGACCTTTATCATCTTCCCGTTCACCATTGTGCTCAGTGAATCGAATATTGAAGAAGCTGTGGTATGGATAACATCGACCGATACAATAGGATCTTCACAGTATTCCAGAATTCCCTTCATCGGGCCTTCAGAAGCTTTCTTAATTGCAGCATTTATCTCTTCCTTTGTAACCTCTTTCTTCAGAACTGCTACAAGGTCGACCAGCGAACCTGTTGGAGTCGGAACTCTGATCGAAATACCATCAAGTTTCCCTTTAAGTTCCGGGATTACCTTTCCGACGGCCTTTGCAGCTCCGGTAGTGGTTGGGATCTGTGACAAGGCTGCTGAACGTGCACGCCTCAGGTCTTTGTGCGGAAGATCGAGTATCCTCTGGTCGTTAGTATATGAGTGGATAGTCGTCATATAACCTATCTCTATGCCAAAGCTGTCGTTCAGAACCTTTGCAACGGGAGCGAGGCAGTTGGTAGTGCACGATGCGTTCGAAACGCATTGATGCTCGGGTTTAAGATCTTTTTCATTTACACCTATAACTATCATTGCATCAATGGTATCCTTCGCGGGCACCGTAAGAATAACCTTCTTTGCGCCGTTCTTGAGGTGATCACCATAACCGCCTTTCGGACTCTCTTTTGATGTAAAGATACCGGTTGACTCAATAACAACATCCGGTTTTTCCTTCCACGGAATATTTGCAGGATTTTTTTCGGCATGAACCCTGTATTTAACTCCGTTTACAATAATATTCTCAGCATCATGGGATACACCATCAAATTTCCCCTGGGTCGAATCGTATTTAAGCAGGTGAGCAAGAGTCAGAGTATCTGTAATATCATTGATTCCTATGACCTCGATATCCTTTCTCTCAAGCGCAATCTTGAAAACATTGCGTCCGATCCTGCCAAAGCCGTTAATGGCAACTTTAATCTTTGACATAATTAAATCATTAATTGGTTAATAAATTGACCAACAAAAATAGTATTTTTTTATAAAAAACGGTGTCTGTTAATAATTAACGGGATTAGCTGTCGCTCTTTTCCTTTTGAAGATGTAGGAAAATTTATTTGTCTCAGGGTTGAGAGGATCAATGATGATCCCAAATCTGTAACTGACAAACAATGAGAAATATAAGGCTTTATTATCGTACGTTGCCATTATCGGGATCTTTTTGGGGAATGCGCTGAATGTAGCTCCGACTTCCACAGCATGGATCACCTTGTCGAGCTTGCTGTATTCAAAATTGAATCCGGCCTTGATGAAGAGACCCGGAAGGAATTTAATCTCATTCAATCCCTTTGTGAAGCTGGCTCTACTGTAAATGTCATAAGGAGGGTGAACATTTACATCCAGCTTCTCATCCCTTATTTCGAATTCATTTAACGAAATTGGATATAAGATCCTGTAGTAAATAGGCTTATAGATAGCCAGTGTTGGTCCGCCTGAATAGAAGAACCTGACAGCAATTCCTCCGAGATCAGCTTTTTTAAACATTTCATGCTGATGACCGTAACTGCCTCTGAGGTAAAATACTGAATTCAGCTTGCCGTAGATGAATGTACCGGGGGTCTGATAAAGAGGATTGGATTCCCTGTATTCCCTTGGATGCTTCAGATTTCCAAATTCGACCTCGAAAAACCGCTTGTTAAGGTAATCAACCCTTTTTGCTTCACGGTAACTGATGCCGTATCCATCGGAATTAAGCAGTGCTGCAAATGACCTTTCATTCCTGAAGAAGATTTTTTGCTGCTGATCGATCTCACCCTGCGCAAACAGGAAACCTGTACAACAGCTATACAGAAATGATATCATCAGCAACCTTCTCATCCACCTATCCCAACTAATCAATATAACAAACAAAAACAGTAAAATCCCGGTATTCTCAGCCGTTATTCTCGGTTTGTGCCGTTTCTGCGTCAGTGTAGGCAGGGCAGGATTTTTCATTGCATGCACTTGCAAAGAGGGCGGCAATAAAACAAATAACCAGGATTACAGCCAACTTTTTCATACAACCATGGTTTTTGGTTAGACACAAAAGTAAAACAATCAATTTAAAAACAATCTCTATGCCAGAAATTTTATTTTGAGGGGGAAAGTCCAGATCAAACTTATATAGTCCCGGCTTAGCATATACAAAACATATTTTTTGCATTTTTGTTGTATGTTTCTAAATATAATATTGATCCTATTGTATGAAAACAGAGTTAATTATACTATTTATGGCATTTATGACTACAAATTCTTTCTCACAGGAAAAACCAGGATACAATGATCTGACAAAGCAGGAAGCAGCAGTGATTAACGGGAAGGGAACCGAGACCCCTTTTACAGGAAAGTACACAAATTTCTTCGGGGAGGGTACCTACATCTGCAAGAAATGTGGTCAGGCGCTCTATTACTCCTCTTCAAAGTTCAAGTCCGATTGCGGCTGGCCCAGCTTTGATGACGAAATAAAAGGTGCAGTTGCCCGGTATCCCGATCCTGATGGCTTCAGGACCGAGATTGAATGTGCAAATTGCGGAGCACATCTGGGACATGTTTTTATCGGGGAACAGCTCACTGCAAAAGATACAAGGCACTGCGTCAATTCAATTTCCATGGACTTTGTTCCCGCCCACCTGGCACCTGGAAGATATGGAACAGCAATCTTTGCCGGAGGATGCTTCTGGGGTGTAGAGTACTATATGCAGAAAGCTCCTGGAGTTATAACAGTCACGTCAGGATATACCGGAGGGCACGTAAAGAATCCTTCGTACAGGGAGGTCTGTACCGGTACTACCGGTCATGCTGAATCAGTGAAGATTATCTATGATTCTGATAAGACTTCTTACGATAAACTTCTGCGGTTGTTTATGGAGATTCATGATCCGACCCAGGTAGGAGGGCAGGGTCCCGATATCGGTGACCAGTACCGGTCAGAGATATTCTACCTGAATGATGACCAGAAGAAGATAGCAGAGAATGATATTGCCATTCTTAAGGGAAAGGGATTGAAAGTTGTAACGGCTGTGACCAAGGCATCGGAGTTCTATCCTGCAGAAGATTACCATCAGGATTATTATTTCAAGAATGGCAAGCTCCCTTATTGTCATGTTTATACCAAAAGATTCTGATATTCATTCAATTCTCTAAAAAGAAGAATTATGAGACAGGTTCCATTTATGCTTTCATTGCTTCTTTTCCTTGCCTCAGGAAGACTTGCCAATTCGAATGCCAGAGGCAGCTTATCACCTGCTGATCAGACAACACAAACTCAGACTGAGGTTCCCGGACAGACAGGTTCCGGGAATACTGCAGCAATTATCGCAGGTGCAGTTGCGATAGTTGCAATTGCAGGTTATTTTTTGCTCAGAAAGAAAAACCCCCAACCCCCTAAAGAGGGCTGATTCTAATACCTTCAACTAAACCCCGTATAGGGGGTCTACTCTTAGTACACATCTTATAATTCATTTTAATTCAGTATTACTTTCTTTGTCTTGACACAAAGAAAGTAAACAAAGAAAATTCTCTGAGGCCAATTGAAATCCTAAATCCCCGCTTACCTTAGAAATGATCGGTATTTAACGTGCGATGGCAAACCGAAAATAGCCTGCCCCGACTTGGCGGGGGAGCGAACTGAAGGCATTTTGGTAGCGGGAAGGCATTGTGTAGCCTTTAGCTTTGTTTTTGATTTATATTCTAATTAAATAAATGAATATTACATCATTACATTACTTTCCTGCTAAAACTTGCCATCTGTTTGCCACTGCCTTATGAGATACATGGCTGTTCCTTCAAGCCTTCAAACCATCCCAACCTACACTTTTATCCAAATATTTCCCTTTGCGTTCGAATCCACTACTGCGTGTATGAATTTCATTCCCCTGACACCGTCATGAACTGAAGGGAACTCTCCCGGAGTGAATTTTTGGTTACGGATAGATTTAGCTGTTCCCCTGTAGATGTTCGCGAGAGCTTCATATATCCCTTCAGGGTGCCCTGCAGGCATGGTATGACCTTCTTCAGCAAGCTTTTCATTATAACCGTGGGCAGGTTTAAAGATCCTGATTGTATCAGAATCGCTGAGCATATACAGGTAATTGGGATTCTCCTGACCCCATTTAAGGCTTGCCTTTGATCCGTACACCGCAATCGTAAGGTTATTTTCCTCACCGGCGCATACCTGGCTTGAACGGATCACCCCCTTCAGCTTGTCGCTGAACCGGATGAGCACAGTCCCGTCAAGATCAAGCTTGATCCCTTCCTTCACGGGATTAAGGTCGGAGAGCACTTCCCTGACTTCAAGACCTGTCGTATACTCGATCAGGTTGAAAGCATGTACCCCTATGTCACCCATGCAACTGCTGGCTCCGGCATGCTGAGGATCAAGCCTCCATACCCCTGTTATCCTGCTCCCTGTTCCGTGGATTATGGAATTTATCCATCCCTGGTAATATTGTGCATCAATCCGCTGGATGGTCCCGAGTACCCCCTTTGATATCAGATCCCTCATCTGGCGGACCATAGGGTAACCGGTGTAGGTGTGAGTCAGCGCAAAAGTCAGTTTTTTCTTTGCAACAAGCATTTCAAGATCAAGAGCTTCCTGAACCGTGATTGTCATCGGCTTTTCACACACGAGATGAAATCCGTCCTCAAGCAGCTTTTTTGCAAATGGATAATGGAGATCATTCGGTGTAACTATTGCCACAACTTCCATCCGTGCGTCTGCCGGCATGGCAAGCTCTGTTTTGATCATATCGTCCACACTTTTGTAACATCTTCTCAGGTCGATTCCTTCCTTTGCTGCGAATTCTTTGCTTTTTTCATAGTCAACATCAAAGACTCCACATACCAGTTCAAAATCATTGCAAATACGTGAGGCGCGGCGGTGGGCGTCACCAATAAATGCACCAATACCGCCTCCGATCATTCCCATTTTAATCTTTTTCATATTATATTTTTTATGTAATACAATTGTCGTAAAGCGCTTTATTTTTCGAAAGCCGAGTCAAAAGCAATATTCGAAGGCGGGAAGTCAACCGATTTTACGTACATGCAGGCTTCGGCAGCTCCATGTTCGCGATCCATACCGCTGTCCTCCCATTCCACCGACAGAGGTCCCTTGTATCCGATCCTGTTAAGAGCCCTTATGATCTCCTCAAAGTTTATATTGCCACGGCCGAGACTCCTGAAATCCCAGTAACGGCCTTTCGTTCCGAACTCGGTATGGCCGCCGAAAACTCCTGCTTCAGCCGGAATATCCGACCATCCGACATCCTTCATGTGAACATGGAATATCCTGTCATTAAAAGCGTATATAAATCCCACATAATCAACGCCCTGATATCCAAGATGTGAAGGATCAAAGTTAAAGCCGAATGCAGAATGGTTGTTCAATGCCTTAAGGGCTTTTCGTGCAGATGCAATGTCAAAGGCGATCTCTGTCGGATGCACCTCAAGGGCAAACTTGATTCCCAGCTTTTTGTAGGCATCAAGTATAGGCTTCCACCGCCTGGCGAAATCCTTATAACCTTCTTCGATCATCGATGCCGGAACTGCAGGAAAAGAATAGCAAAGATGCCATATAGGACTTCCTGTAAATCCGTTGACGACGGAAACACCAAGCCTTTTTGCGGCTTCTCCCGTCTTTATCATCTCAGCTGCGGCACGCTTTCTTACACCCTCCGGATCACCGTCGCCCCATACATAACCGGGGAGTATTCCTTTGTGTCTTTCATCAATACGGTCACTGACTGCTTGTCCGACAAGATGATTGGATATTGCAAACACTTTTAATCCATACTTGTCGAGCAGTTTCCGTTTTGACTTACAATAGGCTTCAGTTGCCTTGTTGACTTCAAAATGATCACCCCAGCATGCAAGTTCAAGTCCGTCATACCCGAACGATTTGGCTTTTTTGCATACTGTCTCAAGGGAAAGATCGGCCCACTGGCCTGTGAATAATGTAACTGGTCGGGTCATAATAAGATGTTTTAAAGTAATTATTAGTTGGTTGCTTCCGTCTTCAGTTCTCGCAGGACGTGATTTCGTCTTCCCTGCTATCTGCCAAGTGCCAATTGCCAACTGCCAACTGGCAACTGGCTCCCTACTTCATGCTAAGATAGTAAAAACCTTTTCACCGGATCAACCGGTTTGTACATAAATTGTTTCCTTTGTAACTGTTAATACCAAAGTAAGTTTTATGAACGATTTAATAAATTCTCTCTTCAGCCACAGGACCATCAGGAAATATTCAGCTCAACCTGTCAGCGACGGGCTTCTGGAGGAGCTTCTAAATGCCGGCTGCAGGTCCTCCACAACAGGCAATATGCAGGTTTACAGTATTATTGTCACAAGAGATGAGGCCAGGAAAAGGGCGCTTTTACCTTTGCATTTCAACCAGAAAATGGTAACAGAGGCTCAGGTGCTGCTCACATTCTGTGCTGATTTCAACAGGTTTGTAAAATGGTGTATTCTGAGGGATGCAATCCCCGGTTATGACAATTTCCTTTCTTTTATGACCGCTGCGATTGATGCAATAATTGCGACTCAGACTGTTTGTATTGCAGCTGAAGCCAGGGGGCTGGGGATCTGCTATCTTGGCACAACTACCTATATGGCTCACAAGATCATTGAGGTCCTTGGACTTCCCAGGGGTGTGATTCCTGTGACTTCAATCACCCTTGGCTGGCCGGATGAAAATCCGGAACAGCCTGACAGGCTCCCTCTCGAGGCAATCGTCCATAAGGAAAACTACAGTGATTATACAGACGAATCTATTGCTGAATTCTACAGGTTTAAGGAGCAGAGGGAGGATTCGGCGCAGTTCATAAAGGAGAACAACAAGCAGACCCTCGCACAGGTGTTCACTGATATCCGCTATAAGAAAGAGGATAATTTATATTTTTCCCATACCTTTTTACAGGTGCTTAAGGATCAGGGATTTATGAATCAGTAAGAATTATTCTGCAGGTCTTTCAAGTCATGCAAATTATCTGACCTGCACAACCTGTACAACCTGCACAACCTACCTTCTTACCCTTACCGGGAATGGCGGCCTTACAGGTGTTTCAGGAGGATTCTTTTCAAGCTCCTTAAGAGCTACCTCAATTGCCTTTTCAAGCTGAGGATCTTTTCCGTTTATAACATCAGCCGGCAATTGCTCGACTTCAATATCAGGCGCCACACCAGTATTTTCAACAACATAACCCTGATTCGTCCATATCGCGATGTTTGGTGCAGTTACTCCGCCACCGTCAATAAATTCCGGGAAACCAAGGATCCCGACAAGCCCTCCCCATGTCCGCTTTCCGACCAGTGTCCCGACCTTGAATTTTCTGAACATCCATGGCAGCATGTCGCCTCCCGATCCTGCAGTTTCATCAATAATCATAACCTTAGGTCCCTGGATGGAAGCTGAGGGGCTCTTTACATCCTTCCCGTATCTCATGTGCCAGTATGCCTGGAGCGGACGCTGGAGAATGTCGATATAATAATCTGCGAGAGAACCTCCTCCATTAAAGCGTTCATCAATGATGATTGCCTTCCGGTTTGCCTGCGGGAAGAAATACCTTTTGAAATATTCGTGACCCTGTGTCGAAGTATTTGGCACGTAAACATATGCGACCTGCCCGTTTGTGGCTTCTGTTACTTTCCTTAGATTCCCTTCAACCCAGTCGCGGTTCCTGAGGGGATATTCATCGGCTACGGGCACTACTTTAACAACCTTTGAACCGGCATAGTCAGGCTTGTCATTTATCGTAAGCTCAACAATCTTCCCGTCCGTATTTTCGAAAAAGCTGTAAATGCTCTTGTCGGCTGTCAGGTCTTTTCCGTCCACGGCAAGAATATAATCGCCTTTCTTAATATTGAGACCCGGTTCAGTCAGAGGTGACCTCAGGTCAGGATTCCAGTTCAGTCCACCGTAGATCTTTTCAAGCCTGTACCTGTTCCCTGAAATTGTATAATCGGCTCCGAGAAGTCCTCCGCCTATTCTTTTTGGATTGTACCGCCTGTCGCCAGAACCGAGATAACTGTGACCCACGGTCAGCTCGCTGAGCATCCACTGGATGACCCTGTCAAGATCGCTTCTGCATGCCAGGTCCGGAAGGAATCTCCTGTATTTGATCCTGATGGCATTCCAGTCTGCTCCCTGCATTCCCTGATCATAAAAATAATCCCTGTTGATCCTCCATGCCTCATCTAACATCTGAGGCCATTCCGAAAGCGGATCGATCCTGACTGATATTGCTCCGATATTTAGAGTTCCCTTTCCGGGCTCAGGTTTTTTCCCTGTGGCAGTTATGCCAAACGTTTCACCCTTGTTATAGAACATTTTCTTTCTATCTGCAGATATAAGATAGTTGTCAAGCTCCATAACTTCCTCATCTTTGCGGTCCTTCATGTTGTATTTATGAAGCCTGGACGATTCCGAGGGGATTGAAGGCCTTATGACATAATAAACATCCCCTGAGTCACCTGTCTGCAGATCAGAGTAATTGCCTGCTCTTACCGGCAGATTGATTATCCTGTCCTGAAGCCCGTCGGTTTCGACCTTCAGGAGCTTAGGTCCCGTTACTGCTGGCGTTTCGCTTTTTGCTCCTTTCTTTGCTTTTTCGGCTGTCTTCACAGGTTCTGTTTTTTCAGTCTTCACCTTTTCTTCATCGCTTTCCTTGACAAATGGAGAAGTTATGTCTTTCCTGAGTGTGACCAGATAAATCGAGTTTGTCATCCGCATATCCTGGTTCGAAAGATCAAACCAGTTTACGACAGGTCCGGCATCGGTTGAGGCAAAGAAATAAATGTACTTTCCATTAATGTCGAACTTCGGTTCAGTTGCATCGCTGAGTCCGTCAGTAACCGGAAATGACTTTTGCTGGTCTACCGAATAGAGGTAAACTGCCATGAAGTTTGTCTCAAGCAACCTGGTGTAAACTATCCATTTTGAGTCGGGTGACCAGTCACTGAATATATCCCTGAATGCTCCGGGAGAGTATATATCGTCAGCATCGACTTTTTTTATTGAGTTTGTCTGTATATCAATGATGTAAAGGTTCCTTGCATTATCCACATAGGATATCATTTTGCTGTCGGGCGAACATTTCGGAAAGGCGTAGAAGCCTGTACCTGTAAGCTTTATGATCTTTGGTTCCCCTTTGCCGTCCTGCGACTTCAGGTGCAGCATATATTCCCCGGACGCATCAGAAAAATATGCGACCGTCTTGCCGTCGGGTGACCATGAAGGATACTTTTCATGGACATTGGTTGTAAGAGTCAGGTTCCTCGGATCTCCCTTCTCTGCAGGAAGGGTGATTATTTCACCCCTGAAATCAAATACAACCCTGGAGCCTGACGGGGAAATATCGGCGCTTCTGATGTAGTTTGCACCCTGAACATACCTTGGTCTCAGTTCCAGAAGGTCAGCAGCTAAGCCGATGGTCAGCTTTTTGTCTGTATTGGCTTTTATATCATAGACATGCAGGTAGCCCTCCTGTTCGAAAACTATCTGATTATTCCCGCCCGAGGCCCTGATTATAGGAAAGTCGGGGAATGAAGTCAGCTGTTTTACTTCTTTGGAACCTGTATCATATGAATACAGGTTGAATTCGCCATTCCTGTCACTCAGGAAATATATTTTATTCCCGATCCATACCGGTTCATCGTCGTTACATCCTTCCTTAGGCTGAGGGATCTCAGATATTGAATTATCGGCAAATGAGAAGATCCAGATCCTTGATATCCTTCCACCCCTGTAATTCTTCCATTGATTGTAGGCAGGTGAAAGCGGGGTATATGCCATGAAGTTGCCGTCAGGAGAATAGCAGGCTTTGTTTGCATTGGGGATCTTAAGCATTTCAGGAAATCCTCCGTTAATGCTTACTGTAAAGAGCTGTAAATACCGGTTGGTGAAAGCATATCGCTGCGATGCAAAAAGGACACGTTTCCCGTCAGGAGTGAAACCCCTGACAACATCGCTTCCCGGATGCCATGTTAGCCTGACAGGTAAACCTCCTTCCACCGGGATAATATATACATCAGTATTACCGTCGTACTGTGCGTTAAATGCAATAAGTTTCCCATCGGGTGAAAAGTATGGATTCGATTCAATGCCCTCATCAACTGTCAGCCTTTTAGGCTGGGATCCGTCAATATTGGCAATCCACAGGTCCTCAGCATATATGAATGCAATATTGTTTGCACTTATTGCAGGCTGGGCCATCATCCTCGTGTTGTTCGTATCTATCGCCGAGACGACCGGATGAAATAACATCAACAGGACTAATCCTGAAATTATACGAAGTAAGAGATTTTTCATAATCTTGATTTATTTCAATGTATTTATATGAATTTCAATATATTTCTCTAATATATTAACCCGCCTCTGACCTCCCGCTAAAGCGGAACAGGCTCTCCCGGGAGAAGATCCAAAAATCCATAGTGCTGCTCCCTGCTCTCCGCTCCATTCACCCTGCTTCATTGTGTATTCCTGACAACATGTTCCGCATTTGCCTGCTGGGTGGGAGTAATTACCAGGTCATTTATACAAACATGCGGAGGCAGTGTCGCACAGAAATAAATTGCCTCAGCAATATCTTTACCGGCAAGGGGCTTAACGCCCTTATAAACCGCAGCTGCCCTTTCCCTGTCTCCCTTGAACCTCACGAGTGAAAATTCTGTTTCAGCCATTCCCGGAGCTATATTGGTCACCCTTATTCCGTGGTTCAGGAGGTCTACTCTCATTGCCTTTGAAAGTGCTTCCACGGCATGCTTTGAGGCACAATAAACATTACCGTTCTCATAAACCTCCTTCCCGGCTATGGAGGAAATATTGAAAATATGTCCAGTTTTTCTTGCAACCATCAGAGGGACAACCGCTTTTGTGACATACAGAAGGCCTTTAACATTGGTATCGATCATCCTGTCCCAGTCTTCAGTATCCCCGCCGTCGATATGAGATAATCCCACAGCCAGACCGGCATTATTAACAAGTATATCTATATTCTTCCATTCATCCGGAAGGCTTTTGATAGCATATTCAACTTCTGATCTATTCCGGACATCAAAATTAAGCGAGAGGACCTTCACCTTCCGGCTAATCAGTTCCTTTTCAAGCTTATCCAGTCTGTCTTTTCTGCGGCCGGTTATTATGACATTGAATCCGTTTTCAGCGAATTTGAAAGCTGTTGCACGTCCGAAGCCAGCGGTGGCGCCGGTAATAAGGATTGTCTTGTTCACTTTGTGAATTTGTTACTAGTGGCTGTAAAAATAGGAATAAAATATCAGACAAGTCACAATCACCAAACATACTGTTTTTTGACTTAACATATGCGACCACGATTCTGTTTGCAATGTTCTCATTCCCATCTCCCTTATAATTATTTTAATCTATCTTTGCTCCCTGATTTAATGGATACTTCGCGTAAAATATCAGATCATCACGATAAACAGATGATCGGACCAATGTTCGATTCGATAGCCTGGAGATATGACTTCCTCAATCATCTGCTCTCCCTGGGAATAGACCGGTCGTGGAGAAAAAAAGCGATTAGAATAATAGGAGAATCACAAAGGAATCCGAGAATCATCGATGTGGCTACAGGAACAGGTGACCTGGCAATCGAAGCTGCATCACTCGATCCTGTGGCGATTACAGGGATTGATATTTCCGAAAAAATGCTTGAGCTTGCCAAACGCAAGGCTGAGGCTGAAGGCTTATCAAAACTGATCGAGTTTAAGAAATGTGAGTCTGAGAATATATGCTTTGAGGATAATTCCTTTGATGTGGCCATGGTTGCATTCGGCGTCAGGAACTTTTCTGACCCAATGAAAGGGCTTACGGAAATGGGAAGGGTTTTGTGCAAAGGAGGATTCATTATGGTCCTTGAATTCTCAAGGCCTGACGGAACATTTTTTAAACATATTTATGAACTTTATTTCCATAATATCCTTCCCTCCATAGGTGGACTGTTTTCAAAGAACAGGAAGGCCTATAAGTATCTGAATGAATCTGTTATGAAGTTTCCCGACAACGAGGATTTCCTGGCTCTGCTAAAGAAATCAGGCTTTTCAGAAGTGAAGCAGAGAAAACTGACAAAGGGGATAGCAAGTATTTACACAGGTATCAAAGTTTAGATACAATATTTATTTCTTAAGGCAGTTTATTAAGTGGATAAAAACAGGATGCCCGCTGAGTTTTGAGGAAGAAACTTTTATATATTTTTTTTGCAGGACTGATATTCCTCTTAAATGCTAATGCCTTCAGCCAAAAGCAGAAGCCTAAGAATGACTCATGGTACGATGATAAGCGACTTCATTTTGGCTTCAGCCTCGGCCTTAACCTGATGGATTTTAATATCAATCCTACAAAAAAACTCCTGGATTCTGATCCGGCCAAATACCTTCTTCCGGAAGTAAGCATTCTGAATCCCGGGATTAATATTCAGATAGTCACCAATCTTCATCTCGCCAAATATTTTGACCTGCGGTTTCTGCCCGGTGTTTCATTCGGGCAGAGGAATATAAGGTTTTACGAAGAGGATGCCGCTACAGGTAAGTTTTTTAGCACCTACAATGAGAAACAGAGAGTGGAATCCTCTTTCCTGGAATTTCCCCTTCTCCTGAAGTATAAAGGCATGCGGCTAAATAACGTCAGACCTTATGTTATCGGAGGGATTAATTACAGGTACGATCTCGCCGGGAAGAAAGAATATGATGAAGAAAAACAGATCTGGTTAAGGCTAAGGAGGTCAGACCTGTATTATGAAGCCGGGGCCGGGCTCGATTTTTATCTGCGTTATTTCAAGCTATCCGTTGAGCTCAAAATGTCGAACGGGATCAGGGATGTACTGGTTCATGAACCAGCCGGCGGTCATGGTGAATTTGTAAACGCGATCGATCGAATGCATTCTCAGATATGGGTTCTTTCGTTCCATTTTGAATAATAATGCCACAAAAGGTTCAACTAAATCTGACACCTGCCGACGCATCCGATGAACAGACTGTCCGCAGGAAAGCCGCACATCTGTCAGGTACACCAGTTAATGATATAAAAAGCATCCGGATATTAAAAAGATCGATCGATTCCAGAACTAAAAATATCCGCGTAAATCTTGAAATCGAGATATTAACCGAAAGAGATCGGGATGGATCTCTTTTAAATCCCTTCAAATCTCAGAATGTTTCAGGCTGCCGGGAAGTAATAATTGTAGGGGCCGGGCCGGCAGGTCTTTTTGCCGCGCTCAGGCTTATTGAGCTGGGATTGAGGCCGGTGATCCTGGAACGTGGAAAGGAGATCTCCCGGCGCAAAAGGGATATTGCCATGATTAGTCGCGCCCAGGTGATTGACCCTGACAGCAATTATTGCTTCGGAGAAGGCGGAGCCGGTACATTCTCTGACGGAAAGCTCTACACCCGTTCCAGAAAAAGAGGGGATAACAGCAGGGTGCTCGAATTGTTGTGCCTTCACGGGGCAAACCGGAACATTCTTTATGAAGCTCATCCTCACCTGGGAACTGACAAATTACCTGCTATCATTACCAGGATCAAATCGTCAATAGTTGAGGCAGGAGGGATTTTACTGTTCGATAAAAAAGTCACTGATCTCATTATCAATAATGAACTGGTCACCGGAGTTGTCACAGCTGATAATGAAAGGTTCCGTTCCCCTTTTGTGCTTCTAGCTACCGGCCACTCGGCGCATGATATATATGAAACCTGCATGCGAAGGAAGATTGAACTCGAAATGAAGGCATTCGCTGCAGGTGTAAGGGTAGAACATCCGCAAGAACTGATCGACAGAATACAATACCATGGTAATCCAAGAGGGAATTATCTGCCGGCAGCCTCATACAATCTTGTCAGACAGTCCCGGGGGAGAGGAATCTATTCATTCTGCATGTGTCCCGGAGGTTTTATCGTCCCTGCAGCGACTGCGCAGGAAGAGGTCGTGGTTAACGGGATGTCCCCGTCGGAAAGGAATTCAAGTTATGCAAATTCAGGTATTGTTGTGGAGATAAGGCTGGAGGATCTTGAAAAATATTCGGCTTATGGCGAACTGGCAGGCCTGGCATTCCAGAAGGAAATGGAGCATGATGCGTGGATACATGGAGGAAGGACACAAAGAGCTCCCGCGCAGAGGCTTGCAGATTTTGTAAGCGGGAAAAGCTCTTCATCTCTTCCTAAAGTATCCTATACACCCGGAGTTACTTCATCACCATTGCATGAATGGTTACCTGAAACAATAGCCGGAAGGCTTATGGATGGTTTCAGTATGTTTGGCCGGATAATGAAGGGCTTCCTGTCCAACGAAGCCGTCATTCTGGGTGTTGAATCAAGAACATCTTCACCGGTGAGGATTCCGAGAAATCCTGAGACAATGGAGCATGTCAGGATCTCCGGCCTTTACCCATGTGGTGAAGGTTCAGGATATTCGGGAGGCATAGTTTCATCAGCAGTTGATGGTGTAAAAGCTGCGGAAGCCATAGCATTGAAAAAGGATAGTGTTTAGCTTTCCTTCCACACTATCCCGCTGATTATTCTACCCGAAACACTGGTTACCGATATTAATCATCCATTTACCGGCTTTTTCATCTTCATGCATTGTTTTTATTGCCGGATCGTGACATTGCGATAAATTTGTCCTAAAATCCCTGAATGACCGAATCCTTTATTTTAGGTTTAAGTACCGGTTCAGCCTGCCTTGTAACATGCGGGATGGTTATATTCCCGTACCTTATGGCTGGTCAGGGCAGCGTCAGGAAAATTACAATTGATCTTGCTGCATTCCTGGTTACCCGTCTCCTGGTCTATTTGGTTCTGGCAACAATAGCATGGTATCTGGGAAAAGCAATTTTTTCCTCAGGAATTCTCAGGACCTGGCTTCCCGGCATCCTTTATATTTCTTTTGCCGGAATGCTGATATGGTACAGCATTGGTAAAAACAAAGGCAGGGATTGTCCTGCTGCAATAATAAACTCGGCCGAAAAGAAGGAACTTGTACCTGTTCTGCTTGGTATAGTTAATAGTATCGGACTCTGTCCTGCCCTGCTCCTGATACTTACAAAAGGAGCAACCCAGGACACATTGTTGCACAGCTGGCTATCATTTATCGCCTTTTTTGCAGGTTCGTCAATATGGTTTTTCCCGTTGCCATTTGCAGGGACGATCAGGAAAAGGAAAGTAATTGAAACCATCGGGATCCTTGCCACAGGACTTGCAGGAATTATCTTCATAGTCAAGGGTATAACATTATTAATAGGAGGAATTATCAATGGTTAAAGCTTTAACGGCCAATTCAATGAGGAAGTCATTAGGAAAGTCGCTCCTCTATACGCTGCCAATGTTCCTGATAACATTCATGTTCATGACAGGAGGCAAACCGGATTTCTCAAATCCTGCTCAGACACTCGCGATCCTTATAACTTTTCTGGGCATGAATATTCTTTATTTCCTGATGCAATATACCGGCAAAACTGACAGGTACAGAGCTGTTATCTTTATCATTTTTGCGTTGTCACTTTCATTTACCCTTATAAAGAATATGGTAGAAATGAGAAGTTCGATGTCCTTTTCGCAGGCAGATATCGTTGAGTGCAGGATTCCTTTCTGTCACCTGGTGATCCCAATGATGATACTTCCTGCAGCACTGACCAAATCGATAATTTTCCCGGGTTCTATAATCGGAGGTTTCGCAGATATTTCTTCAATGGTAATCCTTTGGCTTGCAGCTACGATTGTTCTGGGCCGCGGGTTCTGCAGCTGGGGATGCTTTTACGGAGGATGGGATGATGCCTTCTCGAGGTTCAGGAAGAAGCCTGTGATAAAGAGAATCAGCGATACATGGAAGTGGATGCCCTTTGCAGTCCTGATCATGGTGGCTTTGACTGCAGCCCTGACCCTGGTACCAACCTATTGTGACTGGATCTGCCCGTTCAAAACGGTGACTGAGTTTGAGAAGGTCACGAATGTTGAATCGGCCACTAAAGCAGGGGTCTTTATATCGCTGTTTGCCGGACTTGTTGTCGTCCTTCCCGTGATGACAAAAAAAAGAATACAGTGCAGCTTCCTGTGCCCGCTCGGGGCCATAAACTCAGTTTCGAACAAGGTCACACCGTTTACGATCAAGATAGACAAGACCGAATGCAACAATTGTTTTAAATGTGTGGATTCATGTCCGATGTTTGCCCTGACAAGGGAAGGTGTAAAAGAAGGAAAAGTGTCTGTTTTTTGCAGCAAATGCGGAAAATGTGAAGATGCATGTCCGAAAAATGCAATTCATTATGGAATTAAGGGAGTTCCGGCTGAATCAATGAAAAAATTCTCAAGAAACATGTTTCTGTTCGTCTCATTCCTTTTCATCGCCGTATTCTCCTCTGGTTCAATAGTTTTTACTATAAAAAGTTTACTTGATATAATAATGTAAGATATTTTCCCCCTCAGGGAGAAATTAAAAAGGGGGATTTTGAATTAAATACGAAACTACTTCAATAAAGATACTTATAATATGAAGAAATTTAAAATAACAGCAGGCATTATCTGGGCTTTTCTTTGTCTGGTTTTGATAATCGCCCTCTTTCCAGGCCTCACAAGACTGTCAAAATCCCTCGCGGGTATGCCGTTCATGAAGATCAATCCTAACTATACAGGCGGAGAAATAGCAAAACAGATTGTTATGCCATCTTGTACACTGGATATCAGGAAGCCGGTTTTTAACGGCCTTCTTCATGAGAGGAATCATGGATTTGTTCAGGTTGACTGGCACGGGAAAATACCTGATATAATTGAGGACACAATTGATTTCGATCTGGATTCACAATCCGATTTCTATGTAAAAATCTATACAAGGACACCAAAAACGGAAATAAAGGGATTAAGCCCGTGGGTGGAAGACTTAAATGTTTCAACCCCGACTTCATATGGCTGGGCTCTGAGAATTAACCTCAGAAAGATTAAGTCTGGTAGCTGATCAGGAGTTCTCCTGCTTTTTTCTACGCGCAAATTCCGAAAAAACTATCGAGGCAGCCATTCCTACGTTCAGCGATTCAATGCCAGTTACTTCCTTTGTGAATTTAGGTATAAACAGCTTTCTTGTGACATATGGCATAAGGCCGGTTGAAATGCCTTTTGATTCATTGCCGAGCAGGATTATTCCTTTTCTTCCAAGCCGGCTTGAATAAATAGGTTCGCCATCGAGTAGAGTGCCATAGACCGGGATCTTTTTCCTGTTTGCCTCTGCAAGAACGTCCATAAGATTACAATAATGAACCTTTACATTGAGAATGGCACCCATCGAAGCCTGGACCACTTTTGGATTGTAAGCATCAACGCAGCTGGTTGAGCAAAGGATGTTATTAATTCCAAACCATGCGGCTGCCCTGATTATCGTCCCCAGATTCCCCGGATCCTGAACAAAATCAAGAGCAACTGATAATTGCCTCAGTATATCCTGTACATTCATTTGCTGGTCAGGCATAACAACAACGGCAAGGGCGTTATGCGGAGTCTTGAGAGTGCTGATACTTTTCAGGTCGTCATAGCTTGCAGTTGCGATTTCTTCGGGCACTGTTTTTTGAGCTTGCGAAAGGCTGCTTATGAACTCAGGTTTGGCAACAAGATATTTGATCCTTATTCCGGCTTCGAGGTATTCCCTGACAAGTTTATCGCCTTCAATAACATAAAGGCGTTCATCTTCCCTCACCTTCTTTTTCTGGAGGGAAAGGAGGAATTTTATTCTGTTCTTGCTGATCATACCTGAACCAGGTAATAAGTGACCTTGCATTCTTACGAGTTGAGCATTGCATTTTGCAGGTTTTTCCACAATACGCTCCTAATCTGCGACCTGCAACTAATTAGTTCTTACCGTTGAGTTATTAAAGTGACCTGCTAATATAAGTTGTTTCTAATAATTATATTTGCTCCACGCTCTCAGGTACAAATTTTGAAAAAAAGCTTCTCAAATAAAAGAAATATTTCACGGGTATTGATCCTTACCCTGTTTTGTTCAGTCCTTCTTATATATTCGTGTAATCCCACAAAGTATGTCCCTGAAGGAGAAACTCTCCTGAACGGGAATCATATTGAGATTAACGATGAGGGTGTAAAAAAGGTCAATCTTATTCCATATATTAAGCAGAAACCAAACAAGAAGATCTTTGGAGCAAGATTCTATCTTGGCCTTTACAATCTTTCGAACATCAACAAGGACAAATGGCCGCATTCCTGGCTGAGGAATATCGGGGAGGAGCCGGTGGTCTTCGATCTCTCATCAGCTGATAAGAGCAGGGAGGAACTTCAATCCTACGTTGCTTCCAAAGGTTTTTTCGACAGCAGCGTAACCGATTCCACCCATACTGCAAAGAGGAAGACAGATGTCTTTTACAATGTGAACCTGAAAAAGCCATACACCATACATAATATTTACTACAACATAGCAGATACATCCATTAAAAAGCTCTTTTTCTTCGATTCGGTAAACTGTATGATTGAGAGAGGAAAACCTTATGACGAAGATATTCTTCAGGCTGAACGGTCGAGGTTTGAGCGATACATAAAGGATCGCGGATTTTATGGCTTCTCGGGGGATTATATAAAATTCAGGATTGACAGTACAATTGACAAAAGGCAGGTAAATATCTACTATGAAGTCGGGGAGTCAACAATAGTTGACCAGTATAACCGGATCTCGTATGTGCCGCATTCAATCTACCGGATTAAAAATATTTTCATTTATCCCGACTACATTCCAAAGGAAGCTCTTGAGGGGGGCGAAGCTTATCTCAGCAGCCTTGATACTGTAAATTACAAGGGCTACTATTTCGTTTCTCCAAGAGAAAAGCCGCAACTCAAATATGACCTGATCCTTCAGTCTTTCTACCTGAAACCAGGTTTAATCTACAATGTTACGAATACAGAGCAGACCCAGAATCATTTCTTATCATTGAAATCATACCGCCTGGTAAATATATTCTTCGATGAAACTTCTCCTCCTGAAGATTATTCAGGCACTGAAAAGTTCCTGAATTGCCAGGTTCAGCTTACCTTACTGAGCCAGCAATCGTTCAATGTTGAAGTCGAAGGCACCAATTCAGCCGGCAACCTGGGAGGTGCTCTTAACCTCGTTTACCAGCACAAGAATCTCTTCCACGGTGCGGAGCAGTTCGACATGAAGCTGAAGGGAGCCTTTGAAGCCGTTACCCAGGCCAGCACAAAGCTTCAAAGCACCCAGGAGTATGGTTTTGAAACAAGCCTGAGATTTCCGAAGTTTCTGGGTCCTTTCCTGAAAAAGGAGGCCTTTGTCAGGAATTATAATCCCACGACGACCATTCTTGCCGCCTATAACTATCAGAATATGCCCTTTTATACAAGGACTATTGTCAATGCGACGTTCGGCTACACCTGGTCTGCACATAATTACCAGACGCATATTGTGAATCCGCTTCAGATGAATATCGTGAAGCTTCTTTCTATCGATACAGCATTCCAGAGAAGGATTGAGAACTCTTCGTACCTGGCTTATAGTTACAAGGACGTCATGATATTGGGCGCTAACTATTCCCTGATCTATAACAATCAGAAGATCCAGAAATCACGTGATTACTGGTTCCTTCGCTTTAATGCCGAGGCTTCAGGCAATCTTCTTTCTCTGGCAAGCAGTCTCGCAGGGCTGAAGAAATCAGCTGAAGACGCTTATAATATTCTGGGACAGCCGTTTGCGCAATATTTCAGGACAGATATCGACGTCCGGTACAATGTCATAATCAATGATGTGAGTTCGGCTGTTTACAGGGGATTTGTCGGGATTGGGATCCCGTACGGCAACTCAAAGGCAATACCGTTTGAAAAACAGTATTTCGGTGGCGGTGCAAATGGTATCAGAGCGTGGCAGGTAAGGTCACTCGGTCCGGGATCATACTCTTCGGGTGAGAAGGGATTTGTTAATCAGACAGCTGATATAAAGCTCGAAGGAAATGCAGAGTACAGGTTCAAGCTATTCTGGATTCTGGAAGGGGCACTCTTCCTTGATGCCGGAAATATATGGACATTCAACAGCGACCCTTCCCGGCCAGGCGCACAATTTAAATTTACCAGTTTCCTTGATGACATCGCTGTCGGTACCGGAACAGGTTTAAGGTTCGACTTCAAGTTTGTTATCGGCCGTGTGGATCTTGGTATGAAGCTTCGCGATCCGGCCCTCTCAGGGACGTCGAAATGGATCTTCCTCAGTGAGCCCTACAACCGCAATGATTTTGCCATTGTCCTCGGTATCGGCTATCCATTCTGATCTGTCAAACTCCCTCTGTTATACCCTCTTTCCTGCTTCCCCCGGGAGGGAAAGGCTTTCTTTCCCAGGACTCCGCCTTTGAGAGGGGCCAGGGATGTAAATTATTTCATCTTTTCCTGCTTGCAGGTTCCGGAAAAATGTTAAATTGCATATTGTCTCACTGCATCTATTTTATTTATGGGCTTTTATAAGGACTCTTTCAGGAACTGGTTCGGATACACAAGACGGGAAAGAAGGGCTTCATTCATTCTTCTTGTTATTATCATGGCTGTGCTGGGTGTCAGGTATCTGTTTCCATATACTGTTGATCCGATCAGGGAAATTCCGATCGGTTTACTGGCAATAGATTCAGGTATGGATCATAAAAAGTCAATTAGCCGGGCACAAAGGGACACTATAATTATCCGGAATAATAAGAAACAGAAAACAATACTTGAGATTAATTCTGCAGATTCTGCCGAGCTTGTAAAGCTGCCGGGTATCGGACCTGTACTGTCATCGAGGATCGTGAAATACAGAAAACTGATTGGTGGCTTTATCTCAACCGATCAGCTCAGGGAGGTTTACGGACTTAAGGAGGAAACCTTTAAACTCATCTCCGGCAGGATCCGGGCTGATTCATCGCTGATCAGGAAAATAAAGATCAACAGGGCAGGATACGGGGAGCTGATCAGGCATCCTTATTTTAAAAAGGATGAGGTAAACGGCATCCTGAAGTACAGGGAGTTGCAGGGATTAATAAAAAGCATTAATGACCTTACGAAAAACAATATCCTTTCAGCAGAAACTGCAAAAAAGATAAAGGAGTACCTGGAGTTTTAGGTAACTCACCCCTTCCCGGCAATTATGTAGTACTTCACAATTTTGGTAACAAATTTTGATATGATCTTCCCCCTTTCAAGTTTCCCCCAGGGGAGAAAGGCAAAGCGAGCACCTTCCTTCAGGGGGGAGTTTATAGCAATAATCCTTCAAAGGAGGAGTTCCGGGGTCTATGCTCTCTGCCATTCGTTACACTTTAACTAATATTTAACGCTCAATAATTTTGAAAGCATCGAATTATTCCCTAACTTTATTACATCTGATTATGATGAGCATCTGCATCCATAAAATGTGCCTCCGTAAATTAATAATCCTAATAAACAGACTGGAATGATTAAATTATTAACTTAAAATTTTGAAAAAACGTTTTCTGTTGCTACCTTTGCGCCTCATTTCAAAACAGAATCTATAAATATGATCATTGTACCGCTAAAAGAAGGCGAAAACATCGAAAGAGCTCTGAAAAAGTTCAAAAGGAAATTTGAGAAGACTGGAGTAATCCGTGAATTACGTTCACGTCAGGCTTATATAAAGCCTTCAGTGCGCCGGAGAGAAGAAATCAAGAAGGCTAAGTATGTTCAGAAAATGCAGGAAAACGAGGAATAGTCCCTATTCTGCATTATTAAAATATTAACAGCTAAGGAGGTTCCTTTATGAAATATAAGGAATCATTCTTACAGTATCTTAAAATCGAAAAGCGTTATTCTCCGCTTACTGTAAGATCTTACTTAAACGATCTGGATCAGTTTGAAAAGTACCTAATATCGCAGGAACTGCCCCTGGATCCTGATGTTCTTACATCCCACGATATAAGGTCATGGATAGTAACGCTTCTGGAAAATAATTACAATCCGGTCTCTGTACACAGGAAAATATCGTGCCTCAGGGTGTTTTACAGATATCTGAGGAAAGAGGGATTTACCAGGGCAGATCCGGTTGAAAAGGTTGTCCTTCCTAAAATAAAGAAACGGTTGCCGGTTTTTGTTGATGAAAGTGCGCTTGACAGGCTCCTGGATGATACTGATTTCGGCTCGGATTTCAGGGGTGTAAGGAACAGAGCCATTGTTGAGATGCTGTACCTGACAGGCATGAGAAGAGCCGAACTGACAGGGCTCAGGAACCAGGATGTTGATCTGGCGGAAGCAACCGTGAAGGTCACGGGAAAAAGGAACAAACAGAGGATCATTCCGATCCTGAGATCTTTTATCTCCACTCTGCAGGAGTATCTGAAGCTGCGCGATGAAGCATTTCCCGGTGCTGTTAACGGATGGTTTTTTAGGAGCGACAGGGGGAACAAGATGTATGATAAGTATGTTTATAATATAGTAAGGAACTACCTGGCTATGGTGACAACCATTGATAAAAGGAGTCCCCATGTGCTAAGGCACACTTTTGCAACCCACATGCTGAATCACGGTGCTGACCTGAACTCGATTAAGGAATTCTTAGGTCATGCAAATCTGTCAGCAACCCAGATATATACGCATAACTCATTTGAAAAGCTAAGGAAAATATACAAACAGGCTCACCCAAGAGCTTAATTATTAATTAATTAAACAGGAGGTACTACTATGAACGTTCAGATTCACTCAGTGCGGTTTGATGCCGATAAAAAGCTAATCGACTTTGTTCATCAGAGACTCGAAAAACTGACTCAGTTCGGTGACGGGATCGTTAATGCTGAAGTGTACCTGAGGCTCGATAAGGATCAGGATCGCGCAAATAAAATCACTGAAATTAAACTGGAGTTAAGGGGAGCACCTTTGTTTGCAAGGAAGCAGAGCAAGACTTTTGAAGAGGCTACAGACCTGGCTGTAGATGCTCTTAAAAAACAGATTACCAAGCACAAACAGAAGAAGAGAAGGGCCTGAACCGACCCCTGTTAAAAATAATTTGATTTATTTTGATAACTGAAAAATAAATTCATACATTTGCACACCGATTTTTTAGGGTATAAAAGCCTGTCGGTACGTTCTTTAAATTGCCGATGTAGCTCAGTTGGCCAGAGCAGCTGATTTGTAATCTGCAGGTCGGGGGTTCGAATCCCTTCATCGGCTCCTGAAAGAGTTACAAATGTGTGTCATAAGGGGTCAAACTCTGTTTCAAGGGGAGATACCAAAGCGGTCAACTGGGGCAGACTGTAAATCTGCTGGCTGATGCCTTCGTAGGTTCGAATCCTGCTCTCCCCACGTTACAGGGCGGACCGTAAACCTGACCGGATGCGAGAAACAGGGCGGACCTCTTTGGACGATATCAGGCGGGAGTAGCTCAGTTGGTAGAGCATTAGCCTTCCAAGCTAAGGGTCGCGGATTCGAGCTCCGTCTCCCGCTCACTTTTTGATGCCAGAGTAGCTCAGGGGTAGAGCACTTCCTTGGTAAGGAAGGGGTCAGGGGTTCAATTCCCCTCTCCGGCTCAACGGGAAAACAAGATATTATACTGAATAGATAAACTTTAATTTAATACGCTTGGAGTTATGGCAAAAGAAAAATTTGACAGATCGAAACCGCACGTAAATATTGGCACAATTGGTCACGTCGACCATGGTAAGACCACTCTTACAGCAGCGATCACAATGGTTCTTCATAAAAAAGGTCTTTCTGAAATCAGGGATTTCGATTCAATCGATAATGCTCCCGAGGAAAAGGAAAGGGGTATTACCATTAATACCGCTCACGTTGAATATCAGACAGCAACACGTCACTATGCACACGTTGACTGCCCGGGACACGCTGACTATATTAAAAACATGGTTACAGGTGCAGCGCAGATGGACGGTGCAATCCTTGTAGTTGCAGCTGATGACGGTCCGATGCCTCAAACACGTGAACATATACTTCTGGCGCACCAGGTTAACGTTCCGAAGGTTCTTGTATTCATGAACAAGGTTGACCTGGTTGATGATGAGGAACTTCTCGATCTGGTTGAGATGGAAGTACGCGACCTTCTCAATTTCTACGAATTTGACGGCGACAATGCTCCGGTAATACGCGGCTCAGCCCTCGGTGCAATGCACGGAGAACCAAAATGGGAAGAAAAAGTCGTTGAGCTGATGGATGCCGTTGACGCATATATTCCAATACCTCCACGCGACAATCAAAAACCGTTCCTGATGCCGGTTGAGGACGTTTTCTCGATCACAGGCCGTGGAACAGTTGCTACAGGCCGTATTGAAACAGGAGTTGTTCAGACAGGCGATGAGCTTGAAATGATCGGCCTTGGCGCAGAAAAACGCAGGACTGTCTGTACAGGTGTTGAAATGTTCCGGAAAATCCTCGACAGGGGTGAGGCAGGTGACAATGTAGGACTTCTGCTCCGAGGTGTCGACAAGAAGGAGATTAAGAGAGGAATGGTACTTGCAAAACCGGGTTCAATCACACCTCACACAAAACTGAAAGCTGAGATCTACGTTCTTAAAAAGGAAGAAGGCGGACGTCACACTCCATTCCACAATAAATATCGTCCCCAGTTCTACGTAAGGACACTCGATATTACAGGTGAGATAACTCTTCCCGAAGGGACCGAAATGGTGATGCCCGGTGATAATGTGACAATTACTGTTGAACTTATCTATCCAGTTGCAATAAACGTTGGACTCCGCTTCGCAATACGTGAAGGAGGAAGGACCGTCGGAGCCGGTACAGTTATAGAGATCGTTGAATAATAGTTTTGGACATACAGTAAGGCCGCATTGATTTGCGGCCTTACCCGATACGGGTGTAGCTCAGTTGGTAGAGCACTGGTCTCCAAAACCAGGTGTCGGGAGTTCGAGTCTCTCCTCCCGTGCGACGAATTTAAACAACATGAATTTAAAAGGTTATTTTAAAGAATCATACACTGAGCTGATACATAAGGTCACGTGGCCTACCTGGACGGAACTGCAGAATAGTGGAGTCCTTGTCCTGGTCGCTACACTGATCATTGCTATCATCGTTGCCATTATGGACCTGGGTTTCAGCAGGATTATGCAATTCATATACAGCTTATTGTATTAATAAGGAGATCCGTTTCAATGGAGGAGAATTTAAAGAAATGGTATGTGCTCAGGGCTATCGGGGGGAAGGAAAAAAAGGTGAAGGAATACCTCGAGAGCGAGATTGTGCGTCTGAAGCTTCAGGATTTGGTCTCGCAGGTCCTGATCCCAACAGAAAAAGTGTACCAGATCAGGTCAGGGAAAAAGATAAGCAAGGAAAGGACTTTCTTCCCGGGATATGTTCTCGTTGAGGCTACTCTTGTGGGGGAGATTCCTCATCTATTAAGAAATATACCAAATGTGATAGGATTCCTTGGATCTCAGGACGGAGAACCTGTCCCTCTGAGGAAATCAGAGATAAACAGGATCCTCGGAAAAGTTGATGAACTTAATGCCAGCGACGAGGAACTGAACGTTCCATTCTTCGTCGGCGAATCGGTAAAAGTGATTGACGGTCCGTTCAACAGTTTTACTGGTGTCATTGAAGAGGTCAACGAGGAAAAGAAGAAACTAAAGGTCATGGTAAAGATATTCGGCAGAAAGACGCCCCTTGAGTTGAGTTTTATGCAGGTGGAAAAAGAAAGTTAACAGAAGATATTGACAGTTATGATAATCATAATGCTTCCTGAATAACTGTCAAGCTCTCGCAATAAATAAGCAAATTTAAAATTATGGCTAAAGAAGTTGCTGGAATTATTAAATTACAAATTCGTGGCGGAGCCGCTAATCCATCACCACCGGTTGGTCCTGCTCTTGGATCAAAAGGTGTCAACATTATGGATTTTTGCAAGCAATTTAATGCGAGGACTCAGGATAAAGCTGGAAAGGTAATACCGGTTGTCATAACTGTTTATGCCGACAAATCATTTGATTTTGTCACAAAAACTCCTCCGGTTGCAGTACAGCTGCTAGAGGTTGCCAAATCCAAGAAAGGTTCTAAGGAACCCAACAGGGAAAAAGTGGCAACCGTAACCTGGGACCAGGTTAAATCGATTGCAAAGGAAAAAATGGAAGACCTGAACTGTTTTACGCTCGAGTCGGCCATGAAGATGGTAGCAGGTACTGCCAGAAGTATGGGGATCACCGTAAAGGAAGGCCCCGTTAAATAATTAAACAGGAGAACAATGACGAAACTTACTAAAAACCAGAAGCTTGCCTACGAGAAACTCGACAGGAACAAGCTTTATACGTTGACAGAAGCATCGGCACTTGTGAAAGAGATCACCAAAACGAAGTTTGATGCTTCCATCGACCTGGATGTAAGGTTAGGCATCGATCCGAGAAAATCCAACCAGATGGTCCGCGGTGTTGTTTCACTTCCTCACGGAACAGGAAAACAAATCCGCGTCCTTGTACTTTGCACTCCCGATAAGGAAGCTGAAGCAAAGAATGCAGGGGCAGACCATGTAGGCCTTGATGAATACGTCGAAAAGATCAAAGCAGGCTGGACAGACGTCGATGTTATAATAACCATGCCATCCGTAATGGGAAAAGTCGGTCAGTTAGGACGTATTCTTGGTCCGAGAGGACTGATGCCGAACCCTAAAAGTGGAACTGTTACAATGGAAATTGGTAAGGCTGTCAAGGAAGTGAAGCAGGGTAAGATTGATTTCAAGGTTGACAAAAGCGGAATCATACATACCTCTATCGGAAAAGTCTCATTCGAGGCTCAGAAAATCGTCGAAAATGCAAGGGAGTTTATCCAGATGGTAAACAAACTGAAACCGGCCGCTGCAAAGGGAACCTACATTCGCAGTATGTTCCTTTCAAGCACAATGAGCCCGGGAATTAAGATCGATCCCAAAGGCCTTGATGTTTAAACTGTTACGCTAAAACCGGATAAACAATGAGACGAGAAGAAAAAAGTGCTATCATAGACAGCCTTGCTGAGAAATTAAAGGAGTACAGCCACTTTTATCTGACTGATACAGCTCAGCTGAATGCCGCTGACACCAGCGCACTGAGGAGGAAATGCTTTGAATACGATATTAAACTTATCGTCGTAAAGAATACTCTTCTGAAAAGGGCACTCGAAATGTCCGAAGGGAACTTTGAGGAACTTTACCCGGTTCTGAAAAGTACTACGTCCATAATGCTTGCGCAGGCAGGAAACGCTCCCGCAAAACTTATCAAAGAGTTCAGGAAGGAGCATGACAAGCCTGTTCTGAAAGGCGCATACGTTCAGGAATCTATTTTCATCGGAGACAGTATGCTCGACACACTGATTTCTGTCAAGACGAAGCAGGAACTGATAGGGGATATTGTGCTCCTACTACAGTCACCCGTCCGGAACGTTGTATCAGCCTTGCAATCAGGCGGAAATAAAATTCACGGTGTTCTTGAAACACTATCAAAAAAAGAGAAGTAATTAAAGTAAAATCAAATTAAATTCAATAAAAATGGCAGATCTTAAGAAATTTGCAGAAGAACTGGTTAACCTGTCTGTTAAAGAGGTGAATGAACTGGCTAAAATACTCAAGGAAGAGTACGGAATTGAACCCGCAGCAACTGCTGTGGCCGTTGCAGGCACTGCTGCAGGCGGTGAAGCACCAAAAGCTGCTGAAAAATCAACCTTTGATGTTATCCTGAAGGCAGCTGGTGGCCAGAAACTACAGATTGTCAAGCTTGTTAAGGATATCACCGGCCTGGGACTGAAGGAAGCCAAGGCAGTTGTTGATGCTGCTCCGGCTCCTGTAAAGGAGGGTATATCAAAAGATGAAGCAGAAGCTATAAAAAGTCAATTGGTAGAAGCAGGAGCTGAAGTTGAACTTAAATAATTTATACCTGTTTTTGTAGGTTGTAGGTTTGGTCCCGCATGGGCGGGACCACACCTTTTCGTTCTTTTAATTAATAAGTTCACTTAATCATTTTTAAATGTCCTTAAAAAATACTGAAAGAATAAGTTTTGCTTCCAGGAAAAATCAGCTCGATTATCCCGATTTTCTGGAAGTTCAGTTGAAATCATTCGGAGAGTTTTTCCAGCTGGGGACTACACCCGAAAACAGGAAGAAAGAAGGACTTTATAAGGTCTTTACGGAAAACTTTCCGATAACGGATACAAGAAATAATTTCGTTCTTGAGTTTCTGGATTATTATATCGATCCTCCGCGTTATACTATCGATGAGTGTATCGAAAGAGGCCTCACGTACAGTGTTCCGCTTAAAGCTAAACTAAAGCTTTACTGCACCGATCCTGAACATGAGGATTTCGATACAGTGATCCAGGATGTTTATCTCGGAACGGTCCCATACATGACTGAACGGGGTACTTTCGTGATCAACGGGGCTGAAAGGGTCGTAGTATCCCAGCTTCACAGATCCCCTGGCGTATTCTTCGGTCAGAGCATCCATGCCAACGGAACCAAGCTCTATTCAGCAAGGATAATTCCGTTCAAGGGTTCATGGATCGAATTCGCCACCGACATTAACAATGTCATGTATGCGTACATCGACAGAAAGAAAAAACTGCCGGTCACCACTTTGCTCAGAGCAATCGGTTTTGAGAGCGATAAAGAAATCCTCGAGATCTTCAACCTGGCAGAAGAACATAAGGTTTCCAAAACAAATATCAAGAAACTTATCGGCCGCAAGCTTGCAGCCAGGGTTCTTAAAACATGGGTTGAAGACTTTGTGGACGAGGATACCGGAGAAGTTGTCTCGATTGAAAGAAATGAAGTGATTCTTGACAGGGAAACTGTCATAGAAGCAGAGCATGTCGACATGATAGTTGATTCCGGTGCAAAGGCAATCCTTCTGCACAAGGATGACTCAACACTGTCGGATTTTGCCATAATATACAATACTCTTCAGAAGGATCCCTGCAACTCTGAGAAAGAGGCTGTTATCTATATCTACCGTCAGCTTCGCAATGCGGAGCCGCCTGATGAAGCGACCGCCAGGGATGTCATTGAAAAACTGTTCTTCTCGGACAAGAGGTATGACCTTGGTGAAGTTGGCCGCTACAGGATCAATAAGAAACTAGGTCTTAACACCGATATGAGTGTTAAGATACTTACAAAAGAAGATATCATTAAGATCATCGGTTATCTTATAGAGCTTATAAATTCAAAGACAGAAGTCGATGACATTGATCACCTGAGCAACAGAAGGGTACGCACTGTAGGTGAGCAACTGTATGCCCAGTTCGGTGTCGGCCTTGCTCGTATGGCACGTACAATAAGGGAGAGAATGAACGTAAGGGACAACGAGGTGTTCACTCCTGTCGACCTGATAAATTCAAAGACACTCTCCTCGGTCATTAACTCATTCTTCGGCACGAACCAGCTTTCACAGTTTATGGATCAGACCAATCCGCTGGCTGAGATGACACATAAACGGCGTATGTCAGCACTGGGACCCGGCGGCCTTTCACGTGAAAGAGCCGGATTTGAGGTCAGGGACGTCCATTATACTCACTACGGCAGACTCTGCCCGATCGAAACCCCAGAAGGTCCGAACATCGGTCTGATTTCATCCCTCTGCGTTTATGCCAAGATAAACGACCTTGGATTTATTGAAACACCTTACCGGAAGGTAAAGGAGGGAAAGGTCGATTTTGGTCATGAAGGAGTTGTCTGGCTGAGCGCTGAGGAAGAGGAGGAAAAAATGATAGCTCAGGCTAACGCTCCGCTTCTTCCTGACGGACGTTTTGAGAATCAGAGGGCAAAATGCCGGTATGAAGCCGATTATCCGTTCGAAGATGTTTCAAGGGTCGACCTTATGGATGTTGCGCCAAACCAGATTGCCTCGATAGCTGCTTCACTTATCCCGTTCCTTGAGCATGATGATGCCAACAGGGCCCTTATGGGATCGAACATGATGCGCCAGGCCGTTCCGCTTATAAATCCTGAATCGCCAATAGTCGGTACAGGACTTGAAGGCCAGGTGATAAGGGACAGCCGTATACTTTACGTTGCTGAGGGTGACGGTGTGGTTGAATATGTCGATGCAAACGAGATCGTCATCCGGTATACACGTACTGATGAGGAGAAGTTTGTAAGCTTCGACGACGACATAAAGAGATATATTCTACCGAAATACAAGAAAACAAACCAGAATACATGCATTAACCTTATCCCGGTTGTAAGGAAAGGTGAGAAGGTTACTAAAGGACAGGTGCTCACCGAAGGGTATGGTACAAAGAATGGCGAGCTTGCCCTGGGACGTAACCTGAAGGTTGCCTTCATGCCGTGGAAGGGTTACAACTTTGAGGATGCTATAGTGATCTCCGAAAAAGTTGTTCAGGAAGATATGTTCACTTCGGTGCATATCGATGAATATCTTCTTGAGGTTCGCGACACAAAGCGTGGTCTTGAGGAACTGACATCTGATATTCCCAACGTCAGTGAAGAGGCAACCAAGAACCTTGATGAGAATGGTCTTATAAGGATAGGCGCTCATATAATGCCTGGCGACATTCTTATAGGAAAGATAACTCCGAAAGGAGAATCTGACCCTTCACCGGAGGAAAAACTGCTTCGTGCAATCTTCGGTGACAAGGCAGGTGATGTTAAGGATGCTTCACTTAAAGCAGGCCCCTCTCTTGAGGGTGTCGTGATCGATAAAAAGCTGTTCACAAGGGCTATTAAGGACAGGAAGGCAAAAGCAGTTGAAAAGCCTCTCCTCGATAAGATAGAAGCTGATTTCAACAGAAGTGTTGATGAACTGAAAGCCAGGCTGGTTGACAAACTGTTCATTCTTGTAAATGGAAAGACTTCACAGGGTGTGAAAGACTATCTCAATGTGGATGTAATCCCTAAAGGGTCCAAATTCACACTGAAGCAGCTGCAGGAAATTGATTTTCTGAATATCAACCCCAACAAGTGGACGACCGACAAGAAAAAGAATGACAGCATCAAGCAGCTTCTTCATAACTATATCATTAAGTTTAAGGAGATTGATGGCGTCTTCAAGCGAAAGAAATACAACATCACGATTGGTGATGAGCTTCCTGCAGGAATTGTCCGTCTGGCTAAAGTATATATTGCAAAGAAGCGTAAGGTCAAGGTAGGTGATAAAATGGCCGGTCGTCATGGTAATAAGGGTATTGTTGCCAAAATAGTCCGTCAGGAAGACATGCCTTTCCTGGAGGACGGTACGCCTGTGGACATTGTTCTTAATCCGCTGGGTGTTCCTTCAAGAATGAACCTCGGACAGATCTATGAAACTGTCCTTGGGTGGGCAGGCCAAAAGCTGGGACTTCAGTTCTCCACACCTATTTTTGACGGTGCTACAATAGATCAGATAACTGAATATACCGAGAAGGCGGAATTACCGAAGTACGGAAAGACATATCTGTACGACGGTGGTACCGGCGAGAGGTTCGACCAGCCAGCAACAGTGGGAGTGATCTACATGATGAAGCTTGGCCATATGGTTGACGACAAGATGCACGCCCGTTCGATAGGACCTTATTCACTTATCACGCAGCAGCCGCTTGGCGGTAAGGCACAGTTTGGTGGTCAGAGATTCGGTGAAATGGAAGTATGGGCCCTCGAAGCATTCGGTGCTGCCCATGTCCTCCAGGAGATACTTACAATCAAGTCAGACGATGTGATCGGCCGTGCAAAGGCCTATGAATCGATTGTGAAGGGTGAGCCGATGCCTCAGGCCGGAATACCTGAATCACTGAATGTTTTATTGCACGAACTCAGAGGACTGGGATTGAGCGTAATCCTTGATTAACAATCCGGTCCCTGAGGTGTTTAACTGTTAAAAAAAAAATCATTATATGTCATTCAGAAGAGATAACAAAGCCAAAACAAGCTACTCAAAGATCTCTATAGGGCTTGCTTCACCTGAGGAAATCCTCGATCGCTCAAGCGGTGAAGTGCTTAAACCCGAGACAATTAACTACCGGACTTACAAACCTGAGCGGGATGGACTGTTCTGCGAAAGGATCTTCGGCCCGGTAAAGGATTATGAATGCCATTGCGGAAAATACAAGAGAATACGTTACAAAGGTATCGTCTGCGACCGTTGCGGCGTGGAGGTTACCGAGAAGAAAGTACGCCGTGAGAGGATGGGACATATCTCACTTGTAGTACCGATCGCACATATCTGGTATTTCCGCTCATTGCCGAACAAGATCGGTTACCTGCTTGGCCTTCCCACAAAAAAGCTTGATTCAATTATCTATTATGAAAGATATGTTGTTATCAATCCTGGGATCAAGGCAGCTGATGGCATTAAATATCTTGATTTTCTTACTGAAGAGGAATATATTGAAATAATAGAGTCCCTTCCGAAAGAAAACCAGTATCTCGAGGATAATCATCCCGACAAGTTCATCGCTGATATGGGCGCTGAAGCATTGTACAAGCTTCTCAGTCGTATCGACCTCGATGAACTTTCATATTCCCTTCGTCACAGGGCAAACACCGAGACGTCACAGCAGCGCAAGAATGAAGCCCTTAAGCGTCTCCAGGTTGTAGAAGCCTTCAGGGATTCAAAGAATGTCAACAAACCAGGATGGATGATAATCAAGGTTGTACCTGTTATACCGCCCGAGCTGAGGCCCCTTGTGCCTCTTGATGGCGGACGTTTCGCCACAAGCGATCTTAACGACCTGTACAGGAGAGTTATTATCAGGAACAACAGGCTTAAAAGGCTTATAGAGATCAAAGCTCCGGAGGTCATTCTCAGGAATGAAAAGAGAATGCTCCAGGAAGCAGTTGATTCTTTGTTCGATAATTCACGAAAAGCAAATGCAGTAAAGACTGATGCAAACCGTCCTCTTAAATCGCTGAGCGACAGCCTTAAAGGGAAACAAGGCCGGTTCCGTCAGAACCTGTTGGGTAAGAGAGTTGACTACTCAGCCCGTTCAGTCATTGTGGTTGGTCCTGAACTGAACCTTCATGAGACCGGACTGCCGAAAGACATGGCTGCCGAGCTTTACAAGCCTTTCATTATCCGAAAGCTTATTGAACGCGGAATTGTGAAAACTGTTAAGTCGGCTAAGAAGATAGTCGACAGGAAAGATCCCGTTGTCTGGGACATCCTTGAGAATGTCCTTAAAGGACACCCTGTGCTGCTTAATCGTGCGCCCACTCTGCACAGGCTGGGTATACAGGCTTTCCAGCCAAAACTTATAGAAGGAAAGGCAATTCAACTTCACCCGCTTGTATGTACAGCATTCAATGCTGACTTCGATGGTGACCAGATGGCTGTTCATCTTCCGCTTGGGAATGCAGCTATCCTGGAAGCCCAGATGCTGATGCTTGCCTCACATAATATACTTAACCCAGCCAATGGTGCCCCAATCACAGTTCCGTCACAGGACATGGTTCTCGGACTTTACTACATTACAAAGGGGAGGAAAAGCACCCCGGCAGACAAGGTTAAGGGAGAAGGACTTGTCTTCTATTCACCGCAGGAGGTAATGATTGCCTACAACGAAAGTAAGGTGGATCTTCATGCTTTCATAAAGGTCAAGGTGAATGACCGTGTTGAGGGACTGATGGAAAATCGTATTGTTGAGACCACTGTCGGACGGGTTATATTCAACCAGTATGTTCCGGAAGGAGTTGGGTTTATAAATGAGATACTTACAAAGAAATCTCTCAGGGATATCATAGGAAGGGTCCTGAAAGCAACGGGTACAGCCAAAACTGCTGACTTCCTTGATGCCATCAAGAACCTTGGATTCTATTCAGCATTCAAGGGTGGACTTTCATTCAACCTGGATGATGTTATTATCCCCGAAGAAAAGACAAAATTCGTCACTGAGGGATATGAGCAGGTTGAGGAAGTGCTTAATAACTACAACATGGGGTTCATAACAAATAATGAGCGCTACAACCAGATAATCGATATCTGGACCCATGTCAATGCTAGGCTGACTCAATCGCTGATGAAGCAGCTTTCAGCCGATAAGCAGGGGTTCAATTCAGTTTACATGATGCTCGACTCAGGAGCAAGGGGTTCCAAAGAGCAGATCCGCCAGCTCTCAGGTATGAGGG
>JAUZNW010000030.1 GCA_030706785.1 Bacteroidota bacterium
CATTTCCTACGATTCCTATTTCCCGGCAATACATGGTGGAGCTGGTATTTATATTTCAGATGACTATGCCGGAGGAATAATGAATGAAACCAGGGGTGGCATCTCCTATGCCTATTATTTACAGGCCGGAAGGGAACTTTATCTCTATGGAGGATTATCCGCATCACTTTTTAACAGAGCCTTTAATTTTGAAAATGCTGTTCTTCCTGACCAGATAGATGCGACCGGAAGCATTTCACTTCCGTCATCAGAGACTCTTGTTAATGAAAACCGGACAGTATTTGATGTAGGGACAGGATTTATGGCGATATACGGCAGATATTCAGGAGGTTTCGCCATTACACATCTCACCCAGCCGGATCTTGCCGGCAACGGATCTTCTTCTGACAGGCTAAAAAGGAAGTACATTTTTCATTTCATGGCTGACTTTGATCTGAACAGGCAGGCAGGAATAAAAATCAGGCCCATAGGATCACTTCTTATCCAGGGAACTAGTATTACCGGCTTCGCCGGTGCCGTGCTTGAGATAAATTCCCTTGCCTTCAATTCCGGAGTTCTGGCTGGAAACAGCAGGAATATTGATATCCAGACAGGTTTTTCACTTAGGAAAGAGAGGATCGCCTTCTTTTATAATTACAGGTTCAATGTTGTATCTGAAAATACCATGATGCCGTTTTCACTGATACATCAGACCGGCCTTACACTCACTCTAAACAATTTAAATAATGTGAAAAAAAGAATTAATTTCAGAACAATAAATATGCCTTTGTTGTAGTTATATTTGGTGTTCAAAAAATATCTTTAGGTATTCATTATTATTGAAAGTTCATTAAAGCCATAAAAATTAAGGAATTATGTATAAGTTCAGAACCTTGTCGGTAATATTCTTCGCGGCATTGATTCTCTTTTCATGTAAAGGTGGCAAGAGAGGTGACGCTAATGTCTCGCCCACTACGGGGTGGAAATATAATGACCCTGACAACGGCGGATTTGAAGTTGCCATCGGAGCAGAACAGAAAACCGGACCGGGTTTGGTTCTCATCGAGGGTGGAAGGTTCACAATGGGCCGTGTGCAGCAGGATGTGATGTTCGACTGGAACAATATCCCGAGGACTATTACAGTGTCATCTTTCTATATGGATGAAACAGAAGTCAGGAATGTTGATTACCGCGAATATCTTTTCTGGGTAAAAAGGGTTTACAGGGATTATCCTGAAGTTTTCAAGAGAGCCCTTCCTGATACACTTGTCTGGAGAAGTCCCATGGGTTTCAACGATCCATACGTCCAGTATTATTTCCGTCATCCCTCATATAATAATTATCCTGTGGTTGGCGTAAGCTGGATTAAAGCAAATGACTATTGCCTCTGGAGAACGGACAGGGTCAATGAACAGCTTCTTATTAATGAAGGAGAATTGAATCCTGATCCCAATCAGCTGAATGAGAAGAATTTCAATACCGAAGCCTATCTGGCTGGTCAATATGAAGGTGTGGTAAATCAGTTAAGGGAGAGCCTTAATCCTAATCAGACTGAACGTCGTACAAATTTTGAGGATGGGTTGCTTCTTCCTGCTTACCGCTTGCCAACTGAAGCAGAATGGGAATTTGCGGCATATGCCCTCAAGGGGAATACCTTCGAGGAAAGAATTTATGAAAGGAGGATGTATCCATGGGATGGTCATAATGTCAGGAATTCAGCAAAGAAATACCGCGGTGAGATGATGGCCAACTTTATCCGTGGAAGGGGTGACCTCATGGGAGTTGCCGGAAGCCTGAACGATAACGGAAGTATTACAACAGATGTCAAATCATACTGGCCTAACGATTACGGTCTTTATTGCATGGCAGGCAATGTAAATGAGTGGGTTCAGGACGTTTACCGTCCGCTCTCCTCACAGGATGTTGACGATTTTAATCCATTCAGAGGAAATGTATTCACTGATCTGAGGAGAGATGCCAACGGTCAGATAGTGGGAAAAGATAAGCTTGGGCGTCTCTATGTTGATACTGTGCAGGACAAGGATGTGGCTAACAGATATAATTACCAGAAAGGCGATTACAGGAATTACAAGGACGGAGATCTTTCTTCAGCTATATCAGACGGAGCTGACTGGAAGACTGATGACGGTAAAAAAGGATCCTTAAGGATGTACGTTCAGGATGCCAGCGACTATTTCACTCTTATTAATGATAATGCAAGGGTGTACAAAGGAGGATCATGGAGAGACAGGGCATACTGGCTCAATCCATCGACAAGGAGATTTCTTGATCAGGAAAGCAGCCGCGATGATTTAGGTTTCAGATGTGCAATGATCAGAGTCGGAAGTCCGGCGGGATTTTAATAGGGGAGAAGCATTAAATCATAGCCTCATTATGAAACCATAATGAGGCATTTTTTTTCTATATTACGCTTTTTTGAATCGTATGAATACTGAACAGCTTTACAAAATCTTCAGGGAAGAATCCAGCGGAGTGTCTACAGATTCCCGCACAGTTGCTAAAGGACAGATTTTCTTCGCCCTCTGGGGTCAGAATTATAATGGCAATAAATATGCTTCTGAAGCCCTTGACAAAGGCGCCGCATATGCCGTCATTGATGATCCGGTTTATGAAACAGAAAAGACAATCCTGGTTGATGACTGCCTTATGGAGCTACAGGCTCTGGCTGCATTACACAGGAAAACTCTTAAAGCATCGGTACTCGCAATTACCGGTACAAATGGAAAGACAACGACCAAGGAGCTCATTGCTGCCATAATGTCGCGGAAACTCAAAGTTCATTACACAAAGGGCAATCTGAATAACGAGATCGGACTGCCGCTGACTATCCTTTCCGCTACTGAAGATACCGAAATGATGATCCTCGAGATGGGAACCAACCACCTTGGCGAGATACGTACCCTGTGCAACATTGCCAGACCCGACTATGGAATAATAACAAATGTCGGAACAGCACATCTGGAAGGTTTCGGATCGTTTGAAGGTGTGCTCAGGGCCAAATCCGAACTTTATGAATTTCTCAGAAAGGTAAACGGAATAGCAATCTATGATGACAAAAATCCTTATCTCACCGAAAAGATATACAAGATTGTCAACAGGGCTGTTCCGTACTCGGATCCTACAGGCGTGGGACTGGAAGTGGAACCGCTGCCTTCAGAGCTGAACCTTGCAGTCAGTGTGAAATATCAGCACAGGACCTATCATATTCAGACCTGCCTGTTTGGGTCCTATAACCTGGAGAACATCAAAGCAGCCATAGCAACAGGATTATTCCTCGGAGTTGATATGGAAGATATTACAGATGCGATCGGAAAGTATCAGCCCGGCAACAACAGGTCACAGGTTAAGACAACCCCGAATAATACACTGGTCTGCGATTCGTATAATGCAAATCCTACAAGCATGATGCTCGCAATAAACTCTTTCTCTGAATTGAAAGCGGGGAAAAAAGTAATTATTCTTGGGGATATGCTCGAACTTGGCGATAAAAGCCTGGATGAACATGCTAAAATTATTGATGTGCTGAAATCAATAAAAGCTGATAAAATATTTCTCGTTGGAGGCATCTTCCACAAAGCTTCAGACGGAGCATTTAAAACATTTACCGATATCGGCAAACTGAGGGACTACCTTAAAAATGATCCGGTTAAAAGCAGCTTTGTCCTGATAAAAGGATCGAGGGGAATGACCCTTGAAAAGATATATGATCTTCTGTAACGAACTAATTTACTGAAGAATCCTGACTTACGCCAAACCTGATATTAAGCAAAAGGATCTCTGATCTGCTTCCTGACCTTACCCGGGGACCCCAGAGGCCGAATCCTGATGATACTATATATTGTGTCTTGCCTTTTTTAAGATATCCGTAAGGGAGCTCCCATGTTTTTTTCATTATCAAGTTCAGGGGCCATAGTTGTCCGTTATGCGTATGCCCTGAGAGTTCGAGATCAATCCCGTATTTTTCTGATTCTGCAAGGTTAACCGGCTGATGGTCAAGCAATATTATAGGCTTAGTCGGGTCCGTTTCACTTACAAGTTCACCAAGCGGTTTCCGTTCCCTGCCAAAGAACATCCTTGAATCCCTGTCCAGTCTGCCAATCAGCTGGATACCGGAAACAGTAGTAATAACCTCATCCTTCAGCAGCCTTATTCCCTTACCCTCGATGTAGGGAAGGGTCTTTGCCGGACCTCCGAAAAATTCGTGGTTCCCGGTGATTGCATAAAGACCCTCCCTGCTGTCAGGATAGGAGAAGTATTTCAAAAGATCGCCCCGAAGAACCGGACCTATCTCGCCATCCACTATATCGCCGAGAAGCAGAACCATGTCAGGCTTAAGCGATAATAGGATAGCTGACAGATTCCTCATGCTTCTCTTCCGGATTATACTTCCGAGATGAATGTCTGACACACAAGCTATCCTGAGTTCATTGACCTGTCCGGCTGATTTTGTAATATTTATGTTATATGATTTTACATGCGGAATCAGTGAATTTATGAAGCCGCCTGCAATAAGCACCAGTGAGATTATCAAGGTTGATATATAAGCCCATTTCCTGTAAACGATGATATTTGTACTATTGATAAATCCGGGAATAAGGAGAAGTAACGCTACGATATCGCTCAAAAAAAGGAAAAGGAAACCATAAAGCATAAAGGCCAGCCAGAATCCACCAATGACATTTAAGGTATCTGATAAGACTGAGGAATGTGTAGCCTCAAGTACCTTACCACCGAAGAAAATAAGAGCAAGGACGAGGTAGCCTAGCAAATATGCCAGTTTGAAATTATGGAATGCCTGGATTGAATTGTAACCTTTAAGGAAAATGTAAAGATTTGTCAGGGAATAAACTATGATTACGACTGACAGGAAAATAATGAATTGGGAAGTTCTCATCAGGATTGATTTTGAATTTGAAGGTTTCTGAACGTTCTTTCGCCCTTCAGGTAAAACCTGAAAACAATGCTCTTGTTCAATATTAGTGAGCTGTTTTTCTCTCCTTTAACAATATTTCTTTTCTTCTTTAAGGATTGAATATTTTTCCTGAAATCCCTGTGGGCCTTCCAGATCGCCCTGACATTCCTGACCATACCAAGGAAGCAAAACCTTATAGCGGCAGCACCATCGAGAATTCCCCGAATGAGGATAGTCTGCCGCAACTGTTTATCAGGCAGGTTTTTGTAAAGCAGATACAGACTGTTCCGGAAGTTAAGATAGGTTTTTTGTTCCGAGCCATACGGAAGGGCGCCTCCTCCAGCATGATATACGACCGATTCGGGCAGACATACAACTCTTAATCCGGCATTATGGAATCTCCAGCAGAGATCCACCTCTTCCATATGGGCAAAAAAATCCCCATCCAGTCCTCCGCACTTTTTCCAGGCCTCTGATCTTACAATCATGCATGCTCCGGTGGACCAGAATATATCAGCCAGTGTATCATACTGCCCAAAATCCTTCTCGATCATTTCAAATATCCGGCCCCTGCAGAAGGTATATCCGTATTTGTCGATGTAACCACCAGCTGCGCCACCATATTCAAAGCTGTTCCTCGTATAGAATGATCTGATCTTGGGCTGGCATGAGGCCACTTCTTCATTCTGATCCATGAACTTAACAAGAGGACTCAGCCAGCCCTCCGTTACTTCCACATCGGAGTTGAGCAGGACATAGTATTTTGCTTCAATTTGTTTAACTGCCAGATTGTACCCTCCCGCGAAACCATGATTCTGTTCAAACCTGATAATTTTAACCTCGCTAAAGCTTCCGGAAATCCAGTCAGCCGATCCGTCTGTTGATCCGTTATCGGCAATATAAATAGCAGTCTCCGGATCAGTTGAGTACTTTACGACTCCTCCGAGGAATCGCTGAAGCCATCCAAGGCCGTTCCAGTTAAGAATTACTATCGCAGTTTTTATCATTAAATGCTTCTTTTTTATATTTCCATCTGCGATGCGTCCATAACCAAAATTCCGGTTTATCCCTTATTAACTCCTCAAGACGTTTCACATGGGTTTCAGTTACAAGATAATCAGGCAGACCTTTTGTCTGCTCAAACAACAATTCGATTGTCATATTGTAGTAGCCGCGCTTGATCTTCTGAACATTAAGGAATACCACCGACATGTCATATTTCGCCGCAATCTTTTCAATGCCAAGAAAAACCGGTGTATCCTGATTAAGAAACTTTGTATAGTACCTTATGTCAGGCTTTGCTGGTGTCTGATCGGAAATAAAGCCGTAAAGTGCCCTTATGTCCATGCTCCTGTTCTCAATTATTTTTTTCAGCACATGATTCATCTGGGCAAGACCGGAATTCGTCTTTGTCCTCAGGCCATTTAAGAAATTATCGAACTGCTTGTTCTGGAGAGGCTTATAAACGCTTATGCATTCATATCGGGCAAAGAAGGGAAACGAAACACCCACCCATTCCCAGTTGTTGTAATGGCTGTGAACCACAATAACATCGTGCCCCGCGCTGCAAAGCTTATTGACCAGATCAGGATTATTTATAGTAAATCTTTTCTGCAATTCTTTCCTGCTGAGATGGGTAAGCTTCAGGATTTCAACGAACAAATCAGCAAAATGCCTGTAAAACTTCCTCGCAATGACAGAAAGTTCTTCATTTGATTTTTCAGGAAATGAGTTCCTGAGATTTTCCATGACCACCTTTTTCCGGTACGATGGGAAATAATACAGGATCAGGAACAGGATATCGGAAAAAAAGTAAAGTACCCTCAGCGGCAGAAGTGTTATGATCCAGTTTAAGCCATAGAAAATATAAAATCCGATCGCTTCCATCGATAATTATATGCCTTTCATAAATTTACCTATAATGCCCAGTACTTCAGGATATACCAGTGCATTTGAAGCAAGGGTCTCATCTCCTGTCAGATTTTCAGTGTTCCCTGAGAAATCACTGAACTTACCGCCGGCTTCCTTCACAAGAAGCATACCTGCTGCTATGTCCCAGTGTTTGAGATCATACTCAAAGAAGAGATCAAATCTCCCGGCTGCCACATATGCCAGATCGATTGATGCAGATCCTAATCTCCTGACTCCATGGGAATGCTTGACAAGATAAGTAAGCAAGCTCATATACGGGGCAAGCCTGTCGAAAAGATTGTAGGGGAATCCCGTAGCTATAAGGGAATCAGACAGTTTTTCTGTTCCTGAAACATGTATCCTTTTACCGTTGAGCCAGGCGCCTCCATTCTTCCATGCTGAAAATGTCTCGTTGCCTCCGACTTCATGTACAACGCCGGCAATTACATCGTTATCCTCCATAAGCCCTATGCTAATTGCGTAGGGACGCACGCCGTGCAGAAAATTTGTTGTACCGTCAAGCGGATCAATGACCCAGTTGTATTTTTTACCTTTTTTTACCGAAGTCCCTTCCTCAGCAATAAAACCAGCTTCCGGAATAAGCGGAGCCAGATTCTCAATCAGCATTTTCTCCGATCCCTTGTCGACATACGTTACGAAATTGTTCAGACCTTTCAATTCAGCACTGCTTATATTAAAAACAGTTGATTCCTTAACTATGAATTCAGCTGCTTTCCTTGCAACAGCTTCAATTTCACTGCAAAGAGCTTTAAGATCATTCATGTCCCAATTACTTCTGATGTTAGTCTTCCATTCCCGGAAATCCCTGTAAGTTTTACTTCAGTGACTGCCCCCGCAAGAAATTTTTCCCATGGATGTTCGACCCTAAGGTAGTTCTCGCTGAAGCCTGTTATCATCCCCTTACTTCTTGTATGTTCAAACAGGACCTTTGATACCCTCCCAATGTTCATTTTACAGAACTCAAGGTGTTTATACTTTGACAGGGAGATAAGCCTTTTACTCCTGTGTTCCCTGACCGAAAATGGAATTTTGCCGGGCATCTCTTCTGCTGCCGTCCCCGGCCGTTCAGAAAAGTTAAATACGTGGAGGTATGAAAGAGGCATCTCGTTAATGAAGTTGAATGAAGACTCAAATTCCTCATCTGTCTCGCCCGGAAATCCCACTATTACATCTGCCCCGATACCTGCCATTGGCATCATCTTTTTGATCGACAGTACTTTGTACCTGAAAAGATCACTCCTGTATCTTCTTTTCATTAGCCCGAGTACTTTATCGGATCCGCTTTGAAGTGGGATATGGAAATGCGGAAGTATTTTATCCGAGCCTGCAGTCGTTTCCAGCAGCTCATCAGTAATCAGGTTGGGTTCGATCGAAGATATCCTGTATCTTTCAATGCCGTTGATCTTAGTCAGCTGCCTGAGCAGCTGTACCAGGGATTCACCGGTGGATTTACCAAAATCACCAACATTGACCCCGGTAATCACAACTTCTTTCACACCCCTGGCTGCAACTAATTCAACCTCCTTTACCAGAGAGCTAATAGTCTGATTTCTGCTCCTGCCTCTTGCCAGCGGCACCGTACAGTAGGAGCATCCGTAATCGCATCCGTCCTGTACTTTCAGAAAAGAACGTGTCCTGTCGCCCAGTGAAAATGAAGAGTAAAAGCTGTCGTCACCGTCCAGTCCGCACGCATGAACTTCGGCATTTTGTTTCTTTGTTATTTTATTCAGATACCCGGAAATGTTGAATTTCTCATTAGTGCCCAACACGAGATCGACACCGGGGATCGATGATATTTCCTGAGGATTCAGTTGTGAATAACAGCCAACTACAATAATAAAGGATTCAGGTGACTGATGGATGAACTTCCTGATAGCCTGGCGACATTTTCTGTCTGCTGCATCAGTCACTGAACATGTATTTATCACGTAAATATCAGCTTTAGCGCCCGCAGGTACTCTTTCAAATTTATTTTCCGGAAACGATCTTGATATTGTTGATGTTTCAGCAAAATTGAGCTTGCAGCCTAAAGTATGAAATGCAACTTTTTTCTTTATAACGTCCATAATTTCAAAAAAGGATACGGGCGACCGGCTGAACCCCCTAGGGATCTTACCTGCGGACTGAGGTTGGAAGCTTTGTCAGAAAAACATTTCTGAATTCAACATCCTTGCCCTCGCTTTGAAGACATATATATCCTTTGGAATCGGAGATACCTGTTGCCTTGTTCTGAAGCACTCCGTTTACATTGACCTCAATAGTGTTCCCTTTACATGTGACTTCCATTGTATTCCATTCACCTACTGGCTTCTCGGAAGACTGTGCCAGCTTTGATACCATTCTTGAATTTCCCTTTTGTTCGTTCATTTTAGCTCCGTTCATACATACAAAATCCCCGGCACTTCCTGCTTTCAGCTGGCATTCAAATGTTTTGAGCCAGATGGTATCGGGAGTCTGGGCATGAATAAAAACACCGCTGTTTGAAGCTTCAGAAGGCCACCGCCATTCAACGTGCAAAGTATAATCGGAATAGGAATCCTTAGTCCTCATATATCCGAAAGGATCCCCCTTTATATGTATAACTCCGTTTTGAACATTGAAAACCGTTGCAGGATTGACAGAAGGATCTTTGAGGCAGAAAGTCCAGTTGGAAAGATTATTCCCGTTAAAAAGCCTGACAACTCCGGCAGCCTCTTTCCTGCCTGCCTTTTGACCTTTTATATTTTTCTGCCTGGGCTGGCCGACCGCCATCATCGGGATGCAGATCAGTAATATCATTACTGATGACAGATAACGAAATGATCCTGTTTTCATGGTTTCCGGTTTTAATTATTATTATTAATTCGTTCCTGGATCTGTTTTATAATAATTTGCTTGCCAGTTCAGCGAGAAAGCTGCGTTCGCCCTTTACGAGGTTCACATGAGCAAAAATATCCTGGTTTTTCATTTTATCCGACAGATAGCTTAATCCGTTGGATCCGGTATCAAGGTAAGGTGAATCTATTTGTTCGATATCTCCGGTAAATACCATTTTTGTTCCTTCACCGGACCTTGTTATTATAGTTTTTATCTCATGAGGAGTCAGGTTCTGAGCTTCATCGACAATAAAGAAAATGCTTGAAAGGCTTCTTCCCCTTATATATGCAAGAGGTGTGATTACAAGCTTCTCCTCCTTTACCATATCGTTGATCCTCATGAATTCCGGACTCTGATGACTGAACTTGTGTTTTATGACAGTCAGGTTATCGTAAAGCGGCTGCATGTACGGTTCCATCTTTTCTTTGACATCGCCGGGAAGGAATCCGAGATCCCTGTTGGCAAGCGGGACTATCGGTCGTGCAAGAAAGATCTGCTTATATCTTTTATATTGCTGAAGTGCGCCTGCCAGGGCCAGAAGGGTTTTGCCAGTTCCGGCTTTCCCGGTCAGAGAGACGAGCTGAATTTCCGGATTAAGAAGGGCGTCAAGGGCAAATGTCTGTTCTGCATTCCGGGGTTCGATGCCATAAGTGGTCTGTTTGATGACCCTGTTAAGCAGCCCGTTCACAGGATTGTAATGGGCGAGAGCGCTGGCGCCACTGTTCTTCATAATGTAGAACTGGTGTCCTTTCAGGTTAGGTTCAATGCTGAATTCTGATGCATCAACCCCTTCAGGGATCTCATAAAGCTTGCTGATAAGTTCATGATCAACCCCTTCGAGGACCTGTATGCCCTTATAAAGATCATCGATATTCGCTACCTTGTCGTTCTGATAATCCTGAGCCATGATCCCAAGCGATTTTGCCTTCATCCTGAGGTTAATATCCTTCGTTATGAGAACCACGGTTTTATCCTTGTTAGAACTGCATACATAATCAGCTATCGCAAGAATCCTGTGATCGGGATTTCGTTCGGGGAATGACTGGTTTACTTTCTCGGAAAAGTCTTTTCCCGTTTCAATATGAAGATTTCCAAGGTTTTCACCCAATGGAATGTTCGCGGTCAGAAGCATATCCCCTGAAAGCTTGTCAAGCTCACGGGTGAATTCGCGGGCATGGAAATTTATAAGATCATTGCCCCTTTTAAATTTATCAAGCTCCTCGAGAACAACGATTGGTATTATTACATCATTTTCCTCGAAATTATAAATGCATTTGTAGTCGTGAAGAATAACGTTTGTATCAATTACGAATAATTTCTTATTATGTTTTTTGGGCATTGTTAAGTATTTTAAAATCAATTAAGTGTACCTGGCAGGTACTCTCCTTCGGCACGACGCAAAATTAACTAAAATAAAGTTTACTTTGTTGCATCTGTTGAAAGTATGTTAATTTGTGGGACCGTTGAGGGAGTTGAAAGGTCGAAGGGTTAAAAGATTGAAGGGTTGAAAGGTTGAGTTATGGACTATAAGCAAACAATCGAATTCCTTTACAGTCAGTTACCGGCCTATCACAGGATAGGGAAAGCTGCCTATAAGAATGACCTTGGAAACTCACTGGTTTTAGACAGTTATCTTGGACATCCTCATACAAAATATAAGACCATTCACGTAGCAGGCACAAATGGGAAGGGATCTGTATCCCATATGATAGCTTCGGTGTTAATGGAGGCAGGATTTAAAACCGGTCTCTGTACATCTCCCCACCTCACTGATTTCAGGGAACGTATCAAGGTGGACGGCAAAATGATCCCCGAGGATGCGGTGACTGATTTTGTAAACGAACACCGGGGATACCTGAATAATCTGAAACCATCATTTTTTGAAATGTCGGTTGCAATGGCCCTCGATTATTTTGCAACTGCCGGAGTCGATGTTGCCGTTATTGAAGTGGGACTAGGGGGGAGACTCGATTCAACAAATGTTATCACTCCTGTTGCATCGGTGATAACGAATATTGGTCACGATCATTTGGATCTTCTGGGTAATACACTGGAAAAAATAGCAGTTGAAAAAGCCGGTATAATCAAGCCAAAAGTGCCGGTAGTTATCAGTGAAACACAGGAAGAGATTGGGGACATATTTATAACCAAGGCTGAAGAAGCAGGATCTGAAATCTGGTTTGCAGATCAGAATTATTCATGCATATTAGGCAATCCCGAATACAGCAAAAGTACAAGGGCTTACACTATTGAAGACAAGCTGTCAGGTGTAAGCTTTACAAACGAAAGTGGTTTATCGGGAGATTACCAGGCAAAGAACATACAGGCTGTTTTTCAGACCTTCAGGGTCCTGGATGCGATATTCCCTGTCACTTATGAGACTATTATGACTGGCATCCATAAAGTATTCGAAAATACTGGCCTTTCAGGCAGGTGGCAGGTTGCAGGCCGGAATCCGCTGATTATATGTGATACAGGGCATAACCTTGAAGGTATTGATTATGTAGCGGCTCAAATAAGAAAGATACCCGCAACAAAGGTCCACATGGTCATAGGATTTGTCAGTGATAAGGATATTTCTTCAATGCTCCCACTTTTTCCTGAAGATGCTATTTATTATTTTACCAAGGCCTCCGTTCAGAGAGCTCTTGACGAAAAACTCCTTCTGGTGAAGGCTAATGCTTGCGGACTAAAGGGGAAGAGCTATCCGGATGTAAAATCTGCAATCATTGCTGCCAGGAGGGCAGCTTCTCCGAAGGACCTGATTTTCATAGGGGGAAGCACTTTTATTGTTGCTGATGCTCTGATTAACCTGTAGATTTTTTATTAAACATGAAGACACATGAAAAGAACTTTACTAACCATTCTGCTGATTCTGTCCCCTATGGTCCTTATATCACAGCAGGGGAAAAAGCTGGTAATACTTCATACAAACGACCTTCATTCAAGGTTGTACGGATTTGCACCTGAATCAGCTTATTCTCCACTTCAAACGGGAAACGATAAGACAACAGGAGGTTTTGCACGGATTGCGACTATACTGAAATCGGAGAGGGAAAGAAATGAGGGTATAACACTGACGATTGATGCAGGTGATTTCCTTATGGGAACTCTTTTTCACAGTCTTGAGGCTGAAACCGGTTTTCAGCTCAGACTTATGGAAGATATGGGTTATGATATGGTTTGCCTGGGGAACCACGAATTTGACTTCGGCCCGGGGAAACTCGCACAAATAATTGAACAAGCAAAAACCAGGGGCAGGTTACCGGCAATTTTATCGGGCAACGCTGTATTTGACCCAAAGAGCCCTGATGACGATGGCCTGGAAAACCTTTATGCAGATAAAATCCTTTCAAAAAAGCTGATTCTTGAAAAAGAAGGACTGAAGATCGGCTTTTTCTCAATCCTTGGAATTGATGCAGCAAATGTTGCACCGGGAGCAAAACCTGTAACATTCTCAAACCAGATTCGTTTCGCAAAAAAGATGGTGGAGGAGCTTAGAGCTGATAAATGCGATATAATAATCTGTGTATCACATTCAGGCGTGTCAAAAAAGAAGGATGGCAGCTGGGGAGGTGATGATGTAGAGCTTGCAAAATCGGTGAGCGGCATTAATTTGATAATCAGCGGGCATACTCATACCAAAGTTCTATGAAGGATGGTGATTCAGATCTGATTCCGGACGTTGATGGGAAATATTCCTCTCCTGTACAGACTTTTTTCAGCGTGAAGAAATAAGTTCAGCTGTTTACCATTTACTGTACGGATTATCGACCACGAGCCTGGTTTTTTTGTTGGCAACGGTAAAACCTATGTCGTATACCATTCTGGCAATAAGCTCCATTTTATCGAAATCGATTTTTTCAACAACATCACGCGGTGTATGGTAATCCGTATGTAAACCGGTTGTAAAAAACAGAATGGGTATGTCCTTTTTTACAAAATTGTAATGGTCGCTTCTTGAAAAAAGCTGAAGGGGATTTTCCCTTCCGCTGAGACTATAATCGATGTCAATAGGGGATTTTTTATCAGCCTCATCCGCAATTGAAATGAGCTCTTTGCTTTGATTGTCAGTAATGACGAAAACTCCGGTCTTCCCCGTCATAGGATTATCTTTGGAGGTGTCGGCAACGCTTTTGACCCTTCCTATCATATCCATATTAAGATCAGCGACAGTTTTCTCGATCGGAACAACCGGATTATTCACATAGGACTGGGATCCGAAAAGCCCTATTTCCTCACCCGTCACCCACAGGAAGAGGAGTGATCTCATGGGCTTTCGGTCAAGGCTCTGGAAAGCTTTGGCCAGTTCCAGTATCGTTGCGCAGCCGCTTGCGTCATCATCCGCTCCGTCATTGATTTTATCCCCCGCGCCACCGATATGGTCTGCATGTGCGGAAAAGACTACAAACTCCTTCTTTAGCTGCGGGTCGCTGCCATTGATGGTTGCTGCCACATTATGCAGGATCACCTCTTGGGTCTTGGAAGCCTCATTGATTTTTATTCTTTTCCCCGGTATTGTGAAGGACTGAGGCTTCAGATCCCTGTCGATCATATTCTGAAGCTCGTCAAGAGTATGACCGGTACCATTAAGCAGCTCATCGGCAACAGCCCTTTCAACATACATTACCCGTGGCATTGCCGGCATATCAAATGTCGTGGGTTTAGTCCCTTTCAGATATTTATTTGAGCTTAATTCATGTGCAATCCCGGGATACTGCTGATCAATAGATGAGTATCCTGATTTGGGATCACAGACGATCAGAATAGCTTTGGCTTTCGAGAACAGCAGGTTTGTCAGTTTGGCCTGAATGCTCATGAATGACGACCATACCGGCTCCTCAAACTGGGACCTCGTTCCGTCCTCAGAGAGGGGAGATCTGTTCATGATGAGAAGGATATTGCCTGCTGCCGGGACATCCTCAAGATCATTATAATTGTATTTTTCTGCCTTTATTCCATATCCTGCAAAAACAATCTCTCCCTCAAGTTCGAAATCAGCACCTCCGCTGGGAAAAAGTTGAATCATAGGTTCCCGCAGAAGTACCGAATCCCCTCCCGGGCCGAACACCTTGATTGAGGATTTGTCCTGATCTACCATTTTTTGCATTACAGCATATGGCTGTAAATAACTGCTTCCGTTTGCCGGCCTGAGACCAATCAGCTTTGCCTGCGAGACAAGATAATTCACTGCTATTTCAAGTTCTGGCTCTCCATTTGCCCTTCCTTTCATTTCAGGGGCGGCAAGGAATGAAACATAAGCCTGAAGATCACCTGAATTTATAATGCCTGGGCCTGAAGAAGACTTTTGCGGAAATGAAATGAGTGGAATAAATAAAAAAACTGCAATTAAGCTGGAAAAAGATGTTTTATTTCGGATCATTGTCAGGTTTTTAGATGTAAGTGCCAAATGTAGAAAGTTTTTCGGGAAAAATTAATCAGGAGGTGCTGAGCAATAATTCAAAATTGAATTAAAACTGTTTTATGTTAATTTATTTGGATACATTTATTTTTAGATTTACTGGTTAAAATCAATTCATGAGGGTCAGCATATTATTCTGGGTCGGATTTCATCTCTTCATCTTTACGATGCTTGCCCTCGATCTGGGTGTTTTCAATAAAAAGGCGCACAAAATAGCTGTCAAGGAAGCCTTGATGTGGAGCAGTGTATGGATAACACTTGCCTTTCTTTTTAACATTTTTATTTTTCTTCAGTTTGGAAAGATCCAGGCACTGGAATTTCTTACCGGTTATGTCATTGAATATTCACTGAGCGTTGATAATATTTTTGTCTTCATACTGATCTTTACATACTTCTCTGTAAAACCACAATATCAGCATAAGATCCTTTTCTGGGGCATCATTGGCGCCCTGATAATGAGGGGCATTTTTATTTTTACAGGCGTTGCTCTGATAAGCAGATTCCATTGGATTGTCATTATTTTCGGAGGATTTCTGGTCTTTACCGGCATAAGAATGCTTTTTCAGAAGGACACAAATGAGGTTGATCCGGAAAAAAACGGCCTGGTGAAGGTATTCAGAAAATTCTTTCCGGTAACTGATGCGATACACGGCGATTCACTGCTGATCAGACATAACCGGAGACTTATGGCAACACCATTATTCATAGTATTGCTTGTAATAGAATCATCCGACCTGATCTTTGCTGTTGACAGTATTCCGGCAGTCCTCGCCATAAGCAAGGATACATTTATCGTTTACACTTCAAACATATTTGCGATCCTCGGCCTCAGATCACTTTATTTTGCCGTTTCCGGAATAATGAGCATTTTCAGATACCTTAAGGTGGGACTTGCCATGGTGCTTACTTTTGTGGGCTTAAAAATGCTGGCATCTTTTTTCCATTTCGAGGTCCCTATACTGTTATCACTTGGTATTATAGTCACAATCCTTTTTATTTCAATTATTGCTTCGGTCCTGATTAAAAAGAAAGAATCCCTTCCGGATTTGTTGGAGAGGTAAAATAATTCACATTCAGCGTAAAATATTAATTTTACTTTTAAGTTTTGTCAAGGTATAAGTATTGCAATACTATTGTAAGGGCGAATAAGGATGATTTCGCACAGACAGAAACCGGTCACACCGTGGCTCTTGATTGTCCTCTTTATCATAATTTCAGCCAGCAGTATCCTGCTCGGATATTTTTATTATAAAAGCCAGAAAAAGAGGCTTTTGACTGACAAAATAGTTGAACTTTCAGCAATAGCCGATCTGAAGGTAAGGCAAATAGCACAGTGGCGTAATGAAAGGCTTAGCGATGCGGTGCTATTAGGGGAAAACGGAGCATTTATAGCAGAGTTGTCCGAGTTCATTCATGCCAAAGACAGTACCAGTCTCCTGCCTGAAATTACTGCAAACCTGAAGGCAGTTACTAAAAATCTGAATTATAAAAGTCTCTTTCTTCTGGATTCAGTCGGGAAAATCAGGGCCCTTTATCCTTTACAGGATACATTAGCAGCCGATAACCTTAAAAAGCTCTTGCCCGAACTCATTGATAATCGCGAGGGAATCCTTACAGATATTCAGAAGAACGATAAAGAAAGTTTTTCTCACCTCGATCTTGTCATTCCCCTGGTTGACAGTCTTAGAAGCAAATCAAATATTTTTGGTCTGCTCTCATTGCGCATCGATCCGCAGGAAATACTGTATCCGCTTATAAAAGACTGGCCTGTTCCTAGCAAAACAGCAGAATCCCTTCTCGTAAGACAGGATGGAGAGGAACTAGTGTATCTGAACGAGCTGAGGTTCAAGAAGAATTCTGCCCTTGTCCTTCGAAAATCAATATCTGAGGCAAGACTCCCCGAGGCTATGGCATTTCGCGGAATTGAAGAGACCATTGATGGGGTTGACTACCGTGGGGCATCAGTCGTTGCGGCCATGAAGAAAGTCCCGGGATCACCATGGTATATGGTAGCCAAGATCGATCATAATGAGGTCTTTTCAACTCTCAATGAACAGATGACGATGATCATAATTATAATCATTCTGTTCATCCTTACAATCGGATTGCTGCTGGGAATAATTGAATGGAATGAAAATGCCCGCTTCTACCGTGAAAAATATGAAGCAGAACTCGATCACCTCGCACTCAGGAAGCACTTTGATTCGATCTTGAAATATGCAAATGATATAATATTCCTTACCGACAGGAATATGAATATTATTGAAGCAAACGACAGGGCAGCTGAAGCATATCAGCGGGAGAGGGATGAGCTTTTAGGGATGAACCTTGCTGAGATAAGGGCTCCGGGAGCAGCTGAAAGTCTTGAAAAAGAAAAAAAGGTACTTGATGAGATCGGATTCGCTACATATGAGACGATGCATGTGAGGAAGGATGGCACTCTCCTTCCTGTTGAAATAAGCGCCCGAAAAGTTGAAATTGAGGGTGTAAAGTATTTCCAGTCAATCTGCCGCGATATTACAGAGCGTAAAAATGCAGAGCAAATTCTGAGGGAAAGTGAGGAAAGATTCCGTAAGATTTTTGAAGAGAGCCCTTTCAGCATTGCAATGGCAGGAAAGGATCTGGGAATAATAAGGGCAAATTCCGCTTTCTGCAAAATGCTGGGTTACAAAGAAGAAGAACTCAAGGCGCATTCCTTAAAGAAATTTACCCATCCTGATTATGCAAATAAAGACGATGTTGCCCTGTTGCAGCTTATTGCCGAGGAGATACCTGTTTACCACACGGAGAATCAGTATATATGCAAGGACCATTCAGTAATATGGGGATCCACAACCATCAGTATAATAAGGAATAACAGGGATGAGGTCCAGTATTTCCTTGCAATGATTGAGAATATCACATTACGAAAGAAAGCTGAGACAGAACTTGAAAAATCTTTCTCGCTACTGAAGGCTACCCTGGAGTCGACTGCTGACGGCATCCTCGTTGTGGACGGGAAAGGTAAAATAGTCCAGTATAATCAGAAGTTTATGGAGATGTGGCGTATCCCCTCAAGGATAATTGAATATAAGGATGATGCGAGGACAATAAAATACGTAATGAATCAGCTTAAAAATGCCGAGGATTTTGTCCGGGAAGTTGAACGCCTTTATAAAGAACCTGAAAAAACTACTTCAGATCTGCTTGAATTTAAGGACGGACGAGTCTTTGAAAGATATTCGCAGCCGCAGAAAATATCCGGTAAAAGTGTAGGACGGGTCTGGAGTTTCAGAGATATCACAGAACGAAAAAGAGCTGAAGCAGAGCTTATTGCGGCCAAGGAAAAAGCTGAGGAAAGCGACAGGCTGAAAACGGCATTTCTCCATAACGTATCGCACGAGATCCGAACTCCTATGAATGCCATTATAGGATTCTCAGCGCTTCTGAATGAACCCGACACAACGGAAGCTGACCGGCGTCAGTTCATTGATATCATATTCCAGAGCGGGAGCCAGTTGTTGTCTATTATAAATGATATCGTTGATATTGCAAACATTGAAAGCGGACAGGTAAAAATCAATATTAAGGAAGTTAACCTTAATAATTCACTGAGGAGTCTCGATGAGCAATTCAGTTACAAGGAGAAACAAAATGTGTTATCCATTAACCTGAGCATTGGTCTTCCTGATGAGAAGTCTCTGATACTAACTGATGGTACGAAGCTTATCCAGATCCTTTCCAACCTTATCAACAATGCGACGAAATTCACAAAGGAGGGCCGGATCGACTTCGGATATTCCCTGAAGGATGGATTACTGGAGTTCTTTGTGAAAGATACCGGCATAGGCATCCCTCCAGAACATCACGAGAAAATATTTGAACGTTTCTTCCAGGTTGATAACATGATCTCAAGAAAATTTAGCGGCACCGGTCTTGGACTCTCAATCTGCAAAGCTTATGTCGAGCTTCTGGGAGGAAAGATATGGGTGAATTCACACCCCGGAGAGGGAACTACATTTCGCTTCACCTTACCATACAATATCACTGAACAAGTTTGACCTGTGAATAACTTTTTCCGGGGTCCTTACTTTAAAAGATTGATTCACAGTATCCTGACTCCCGATATTGTTAGTATTTATTAACATCATCTTCCTTGAACATTACCGGCCGGTTTTATGTTTAATTAGTCCAAGTAAACTTAAATTAAGAACTATGAAGAAGTTGTTTTTGGCGGTGCTTGTTCTCTTCACTGCCTCCCAGCTTTGGGCCCAGGATAATTCCGGAAAAAAAGAGGACAGAAATTTTCGCATTCCCTTGATCGGTGAGAAAGCACCTCATTTTACTGCCGACGCTACAACAGGTGTTATAAATTTCCCCGAAGACTATGGTCGGCACTGGAAAATACTATTCAGCCATCCACAGGACTTTACTCCTGTTTGTTCTTCTGAAATACTGGAACTTGGGTATCTTCAGGACCAGTTTGATAAACTGAATACCAAACTGGTAGTTGTATCCACAGATCCTGTGTCAACTCATATTCAGTGGAAAAAAGCGCTTGAAGAACTGAACTATAAGGACAGGGGAACAGTTAAAATCAAATTTCCGCTGGTCGATGACGAATACCTTACCGTTGCCAAAGAATACGGTATGATCCATGCGCCGACCAACAGTACAAGGGATGTGAGGGGTGTATTCATCATTGATCCGGATGATGTAATACAGGCTATTTATTTCTATCCTATGAAGATTGGCAGGAATACTGAAGAACTGATAAGAACTGTCACAGCACTTCAGGTTGTCTCAAAAAACAACGTCCTTACACCTGCAGACTGGAAAGCAGGAAATGACGTGTTAGTGCCGTATCTGCCTGCTCCCGGAACAAAAGCAGCAGATGAAACTATGAAGGATATTTATAAAGTTGCCTGGTTCATGACTTATAAAAAGCTGAATCTGTAATCGGATTTTATATTAAGGTCACTCAGGCAATTTTAGTCAGGGTAGCTGGTAAGAAGGAGGCCATGAATTTGGGGCCTCCTTTTATTTTAGATCCGGGCAATATTCGGCACCCAGACCCAAAATCAGGAAATATTTGTATTTTTATGTTTTAAAACCAAACAAACGGTCCGAATCAAATGTCCTTATCTAATGTGCAAAAAATCCTTTTCGATGTGAGAAAGGAATCCGGGTCTTATATTCTTTTAATTTGCTTCCTCACGCTCTTTCTCCAGGGATGTAAAATTACACGCTCACCTAAGGTGACCACCGGCGATGTCACTAATATTGAATCCACAAGAGCTACTGGTGGTGGAGACGTGACATCCGATGGCTATACTACGATTTATGTCAGGGGTGTATGCTGGGGTACAAAAAAGTCTCCTACGATAAAAGATTCAAGAACAACAGACGGGTATGGCGAGGGAGTTTTTACGAGCAGTATTACAGGACTTTTACCAAATACACTTTACTATGTCAGAGCATATGCGACAAATGATGTTGGTATCGGTTACGGAAATCAGGTTACTTTTACAACAACACAGGTTGGTCTTGCTGTACTGACTACAACATCAGTCACAGGTGTTACTCAGACTTCTGCTGTTACGGGCGGGAATGTAACTAATGACGGAGGTTCACCGGTGACCGAAAGGGGTGTGTGCTACAGCACACATACGGCCCCATCCATTCTTGATTCAAAAACAAGCAATGGAACAGGTATCGGATCTTTTACAAGCGCTATTACCGGCCTGACCGGTAACACAAAATATTACGTAAGGGCCTATGCAACAAACCCAGTTGGTACAGGTTATGGCCAGGAAGTTACATTTACAACCAGCGCAGTCTTGCCGACGATAACCACTGCTGATCCTGCTGCTACCTCCACTTCAACAGCTGCTGGTGGAGGGACTATTTCAAATGACGGAGGCTCTCCCGTGACAGCCAGGGGGGTCTGCTGGAGTACATCTGCAAATCCCACCATCAATAACAACAAAACTTCCGACGGAACCGGAATCGGTTCATTTACAAGCAATATAACAGGGCTGAGTCCTAGCACGACCTATCATGTTCGTGCCTACGCAACCAACAGTGTTGGAACTGCATACGGGACTGATAAATCATTCACAACTGATCCGGTTTCCGTTACTGATCGGGATGGAAACACCTATGCGGTAGTGAGAATTGGCACACAGCTGTGGACGGGTGAAAACCTTAAAACGACCACATTGAATGACGGAACTTCAATAGCCTATGTTACAGGTAATACGGCATGGAGCAATCTCACCACACCCGGCTATTGCTGGTATAATAACAACGAGATTCCGAACAAGACGACCTATGGAGCGTTATATAACTGGTATACTGTAAGCTCAGGGAAACTTTGTCCTTCAGGATGGCATGTCTCCACCGATGATGAATGGCTTACAATGGAGAATTATCTTGGCGGAGCCAGCCCTGCAGGAGGAAAACTGAAGGAAACTGGTGTCTCGCACTGGCTGTCTCCAAACACAGGAGCGACTAATGAGAGCGGATTTACAGCTCTGCCAGGAGGATGGAGACTTGGCACAGGAACATTCGAGTCGATTACAACTTATGGTTATTGGTGGACATCAACAGAGAGTACACCCAATGCTTACAACAGGAAGATTCAATATAATGACGATAAATCGTTCAGGGCTACTTCACCTGAAAATTTTGGGATGTCAGTCCGTTGTATTAAGAATTAACAAAATCGATCATGTATTCTAAACTTTTCTGCCACAGGCAGTGAAGGTTTTGATGTGATTAACTGTCTGCAGTTATTAACCTTAGTTCTGATTTTGCACAATTAAAACTCGATAATTCAGTTTATTGATAATTATAATTTCTCATATGAAAAATAAGCTCATTTCAGGTTTTGTTTTACTGCCATTCATAATTTTTTCAGAGATTGTCATTCTGTCAGGGTGTAAGAAGGAACCTGTGCTTCCGACTGTAACAACAACTTCAGTGACAGGCGTAACCATTGCAAATGCTTCAACGGGAGGAAACGTGACTGCTGACGGAGGCGCGGAGGTTACCGCAAGAGGTGTCTGCTGGAGCACATCCTCATCACCGGTCATTACAGGGTCACATACATCTGACGGAAAAGGAACCGGGAGCTTCACAGCCAGTCTTACTGGACTATCAGCAGGGACCAAATATTATATCCGGGCATATGCGGTAAACAAGGCCGGAACTTCTTATGGAAATGAGTTAACCTTTGAAACCCTGCCGCTTACAGAAGCCTTACTGACAACAGCAGATGTAACAGGTCTGACTTCAAATTCAGCAGTCTCTGGAGGCAATATTACATCCGATGGCGGATCTCAGGTTACGGCAAGAGGGGTATGCTGGGCGACAACCACAAATCCTACGACCAGTAATGACAAAACCTCCAATGGATCAGGCGCAGGAATCTTCACTTCAAATATAACGGGACTTTCACCCGGAACTTCCTACCATGTCAGGGCCTACGCTATAAACATCATCGGAACAGCGTACGGAAATGATATCTTATTTACCACAACAGCTGCAACACCTGTTCTTACAACTGCAACAATTACATCGAAGACGCAGACCAGTGCTGTTTCGGGAGGAAATATTACCTCAGATGGTGGAGCAGCCATAACTGCAAGAGGTGTGTGCTGGTCTGCCTCATCCGGTCCTGTTGCAAGTGGACCTCATACAACTGACGGTACGGGGAGCGGAACCTTCACAAGCAATATTACCGGCCTTAACCCAGGTACTTTATATTATGTACGGGCTTACGCAACTAATTCTGCAGGAACATCATACGGCAATGAATTGTCATTCACAACAAATCCTGTCCTTGTACCGACGCTCACAACCACAACCCCATCTCCTGTGGGAACTACCGGTGGTACATCAGGTGGAAACATTACATCTGATAATGGCGGCACGGTTACAGCCCGCGGAGTATGCTGGAATATTACGGGCAATCCGACCATTTCGGGATCCAAAACTTCAGACGGCACAGGGACCGGAGTTTTTACAAGCACTTTAACAGGGCTGACACCGGGTGCGATCTATTATATACGCGCGTATGCAACCAACAGTGCGGGAACAGGTTATGGGAATCAGGTGATTTTATCAACCTCGATATCTGATATAGACGGCAATATTTATCATACAGTCGTAATAGGTTCCCAACTTTGGATGCAGTCTGACCTGAAGACCACTAAGCTAAATGACAACACTGCTATCCCAAATGTAGTGGTAAATGCAGATTGGGCAGCCCTTACGACACCGGCCTATTGCTGGTTCAATAATAATCCTGCCCTGGGATCCACATATGGAATTATATACAACTGGTATACAGTTGAGACAGGAAATCTGTGCCCTTCGGGATGGCACGTTCCTACTGACTCAGAATTCAAGACCCTGGAGATATATCTCGGAATGACACAGGCTGCAGCAGATTCCAGTGGTTGGCGGGGCACTGACCAGGGAGCACAGCTTAAAGCGACCACTACCTGGATTCCATCCGGTTATGCGACAAATTCGAGTGGTTTTACAGCACTTGGCGGAGGCTACAGGTACGGTGTGGATGGAGGATTCAACGATTTTAACGGAGTAGCATACTGGTGGAGCTCAAGTTTGCACTGGAGTGATACAACAAAAGCTTTATATCGACGTTTAGACAGTAACCAAACCAGGATTTTTCGTGAAGGTGTGATAAAAGCCGGGGGGAAATATGTTAGATGCCTTAAGAATTAGTGATGTTTAGGATCTGATCGAGAGAATATTACACACGTGTTTTTGGATTATTATGTTAGTATTCATTAAATAATTATAAAAGAGTGCAATACGCATGAAGTAATATTTTAATCACTAATTCAATCAATCATGAAGAAGGTTTTAAGTCTTTTGGTCTTAGTTTGTTTCGTAGCCGGAGTGGCGACGTTCCAGAGTTGTAAGAAAAAGCCCGATCCGCCTACGGTAACAACTACTGCGATAAGCAATTTAACAACAACAGGAGCTACATCCGGCGGAAATGTCACTTCTGACGGAGGGGCTGAGGTTACGGCAAAAGGAGTATGCTGGGGTACAGCTACTAAACCTCTTGTTACAGGATCCAAAACAAGTGACGGGACAGGTACCGGCAGCTTTACCAGCACGATAACCGGGCTTACATCCAACACGTTGTACTATGTCAGGGCCTACGCTACAAACAGTGAAGGAACCTCTTACGGGAACGAACTTTCCTTCACTACTGCCCAGGTGGTAGGTGCCACTCTTACCACAACTGCAGTCACAGCGATCACTGCCACTACAGCCGCTTCAGGTGGAAACATTACTGCGGATGGTGGTGCACCTGTAACTGCCAGGGGTGTCTGCTGGGCCACTACTGCCAATCCGACAACATCGAACAGTAAAACCACGGACGGCTCAGGTAATGGAACATTCACAAGCAGCATTACAGGCCTGACAGCAGGGACCGTTTATCATGTAAGAGCTTATGCTACAAACAGTTTCGGAACTGCTTACGGTAACGATGTACAGTTCACGTCAGCCGCTGTAATACCGACTGTAACGACAACTGCAGTAACGGCAAAAACCCAGACCACAGCAACCTTAGGCGGAAATGTTACCGCTAACGGAGGTGCAGCAGTTACCGCAAGAGGTGTGGCTTATGGAACATCAGCATCACCCACTATAGCCGGTTCTCATACATCTGACGGCACAGGTGACGGTGTTTTCACAAGCAATCTTGCCGGTCTTACTCCGGGCACGCTCTACTACGCAAGGGCATACGCAACCAACAGTGTCGGAACAGCTTACGGTAGCGAAGTGCAGTTTACAACCGACCCGGTCCTTCTTGCAACAGTAACCACAGCTACCCCAGCATCAGTTAACAATAACTCAGCTGTAGGAGGCGGCGAAGTTACAGCTGACGGTGGTGGAACAGTTACCGAACGCGGAGTCTGCTGGGGAACAGCAACAGGTCCGACAATTGCAGGATCACATGTGGCAAGCGGCTCAGGTACAGGTACATTTACAGCTAATCTGACAAGTTTACCCGAAGCCACAACCATCTATATCCGTGCATACGCCACGAACAGTGTTGGAACAGCATATGGTAATGAAGTCAGTGCCCGCACATTGCTTGCAGATGTCGAAGGTAATCTGTATCATACCATTGTCATCGGAACACAGGTCTGGATGTCTGAAAACCTCAAGACCACAAAGTACAATGATAACGTAACGAATGTTACCCTCGTAACTGATAATGCAACCTGGGCTGCTCTTACAAGTGAGGCATACTGCTGGTACGGTAATGATGAAGCTACCAATAAGCCAATTTATGGTGCACTTTATAACTGGTATGCTGCTACACATGGAGATCTGTGTCCTGCTGGATGGCATGTGCCGACTGATGCCGAATTTAAAACCCTTGAAATGTTCCTGGGGATGACCCAGGCACAGGCTGATGGTTTTTCATGGCGTGGCACCGATCAGGGTACCCAGCTTAAGAATACTACTGGCTGGACGACCGGTAACGGAACCAATACCAGCGGATTCTCAGCACTTCCTGGTGGATACCGTTACTACTTCGACGGTGGATTCGCAGGTTTAGGTACTATCGGTTATTTCTGGAGCTCCGATCAGGCAAGCCCGACAAATGGTCTTTACAGGAGAATGGATGGTGCAAATGCAGGTGTGTTCAGGGAAGGCGCTGTTAAATCAGCTGGTAAGGCAGTAAGATGCATTAAGAATTAATAAGATCTCAATATCCGTAATTTTAGAGGCTATCCGTGTGGATAGCCTCTTTTTTTGTATTGCATTATTTTTTGTGTCGCATAAAAGAGACATATTTAATAAATTTGAAAAGCAGAAAGGCTGCTTGCTGGCTTTTAAACCAAACGCAAACAGTAAATTTAATTCAGCTTGAAATGCAAAGAATCATACCATTATTTATCATTTTTTCCCTTCTGATATTCACTAAATGTGGAAGGAATTCAAATTTTGCCGGATCTGAAACCGTTGAAGAAAAAGACTGGACCTTAGGACCATTTGAAAAAGCAGACAGCATAAATCCGATTCTGTTGCCATCCTCAGAACAGGTTTTCTTCTGTCCTGTTGCCGGAAAGGAAGTCAGGTGGGAGGAACGTAATGTTCTCAATCCCTCGGCAATAGTGAAGGATGGAAGGGTATGGCTGCTTTACCGTGCACAGGATAAAGACATGACCTCAAGGGTGGGACTTGCTGTCAGCGATGATGGCCTGCATTTTACAAAAGAACAATCACCAGTCTTATACCCTGACAGCG
>JAUZNW010000031.1 GCA_030706785.1 Bacteroidota bacterium
ATCCGGCTACTCTGACGATAAGATCACGGTACAGTTCAGGGTGTTTCTGAGCATCCCTGAGAGTATCCGCATTAACCACATTGAACTGTATATGATGCCCATCCAATGCAAAATAGCTCCTTATTAGTGCTGTCAGGTTATTATAACTTTCTTCATCCTCGAAAAACGAAGGCGAGAATTTCTGGTTCAGAAGGGTACCCCCTGTTCTGAGATGATCAATTTTTGATGCTGACTTTATAACAGAGGTCGGTCCCTGGTTGTCAACTCCCTGACTGGGAGATATCCCTTCGGAGAGCGGAGTAAAGGCTTTCCTACCGTCTGGAGTAGCTCCGGTAACACTGCCGAAATAAACATGCGATGTGGTGGGCAGCATGTTTATGCGGTGAACTCCTCCTCGCGATGACGGTCTCCCGTTAACTGCATCATAAAAGATCTCGAAGACCGTTACAGCCTGCTGATCGGCATAGTCATCGTCATTTCCGTACTTCGGAGTATTATAGATAAGATCATACCTCATCTGGTCAAATCCCTTGAAATCTGCCCCTATGGCTTCTGTGAGTTGTGACCATGTATATTTTTTCTGATCATATACATTGTATCTGATGGAAGTCAGTATGTCAGTTATGCTTCCAAGTCCAACCCCCTGAATATAAGTAGTATTATACCTGGTCCCACCGCAATTGTAATCTTTACCGTTCTTTATGCAGTCTTCAAGCAGGATTGAGAGGAAGGGCACGGGAAGCCATTTGGCAAATGTCCCTGCAATTACATTGTTGCCCCTGATCTTTATATCGGCAAAATATTTCACCTGTGATCTGAAGGCTTCGACCAGCTCCTCAAACGATTTGTAATCACCTGCAAAGCCTGTCTTAAGACCGACCTGCTTTCCGGTAAGCCTGTCGAAACCGTTATTAAGCGTAAGCTCGAGGATCTTTGTAAGATTGAAATAACCCGTAAGCCAATATGCCTCAGTCCCGAAAGCTCCGGTTTCAACACAACCAGATGCGCCGCCGTTACGTGCATCGATAATGTTCTTTCCCTGCCTCAGCAACTCCTGGACAATAGCTTCTGTATTGAAGCATGAAGGCTGGCCGAATCCGGTCCTGATAATATCAAGCGCCTTGTGAATGAATCTGTCGGGATTCTTTTTACTGATCTGGACCATTGAACTTGGCTGCAGTATCCTCATCTCTTTAATAACATCAAGCAGGATATAAGTCATTTCATTTACAGCATCCTTGCCATCAGGTTTTACGCCGCCAAGATTGATAAGGCAAAAATCGGTGTAAGTATTGCTTTCACTTGCTGTTACACCTATTTTGGGCGGTGAGGGGTGATTGTTAAATTTAACCCAGAAGCAACCGAGGAGATCGAATAATTCCTCGTCTGAAAGAGTCCCTGCTTCCTTTTCCTTCATATAAACTGGATAAAGATGCTGATCAAGCCTCCCGGGATTGAATGAATCCCACGGATTCAGCTCGGTTATCACACCGAGATGTATGAACCAGTAATGCTGAAGCATCTCATGGACGGTCTCGGGTGCTTCGGCCGGCACTTTTCGGCATACCGATGCCATTCTGAGAAGCTCATTCTTTCTACTGCAATCATTTTCAACAAAAGCTTCTTTCTCAAGTTCTTCTGCATATCTGCCGGCATACATAATAATGGCATCACATGCAATCTCCATTCCCTTAAGTTCCTCAGCCCTGCTGAATGCTTCAGGATCATTGAAATAATCAAGATTTGAAAGGGATTCCCTTATTTCCTCCTTAAGTCTGTTAAAGCCGGTTTTGAACATTTTGTATCCAAGCACAGTATGACCCGGTGCGCGCTGCTCCTGAAATTCTGTAAAGATCCCCGCCTTATAGGCATTTAGCCACCCGGGCGTCATCAGGTTCATTATCCGGTCACGGTTGCTTTTGCCGCGCCAGTAGGGAATTATCTCTTCTGAGTAAGCCCTTTTGACCTCTTCATCAACCCTGAAGGATACCTTTTTGCGTGAATCCAGTATTTCCAGGTCTTTCAGTGAATGGACACAGATTTCAGGGTAGGTCGGCGTTTCCTTTGGAGCCGGTCCTCTCTCCCCGACAATAAGCTCTCCTTCATTAATGCACAGCTTCTTGTTTTTAAGAAGGTATTCAAAGGCTCTTGCCCGTAAAACGGAAGCTGAAAGTCCACGGGCTTCATCACTCTTATAAAATCTTGTTATCAGCAGAGCCCTCTCTGCTGTGATTTTTTCCTTTGCATTAAGGCTCTGTTCCCTGAGCTTTTTTACTCTGTCAGATATTTTCATATTCTATATCAAAATCTAATAATATTAAGGCCTATATCTGTTAACCACCAATTTTGACTTTTATTCCCGTGGCTAGAAAGAATTCCTTCAATTCCTTCATCCTTTCATGCGAAGGCTGCCGGGTATCATCCATTCTGTAAGGGAGATCAAACCTTTTATATTTTGAAGCACCAATCCTGTGGAAAGGAAGAAGGTTTATCCTTCTGAGGTTATCGCATTTGAGCCCGGCTAAAAATTCTCTCAGTTCAGAGAGATGAACCGGATCATCATTTTTCCCGGGGATCACAGGAATCCTTACCATCACATCCTTCCCGCTGTTCAGTATCATCCTCAGGTTATCAAGTATCCTCATGTTTGAAACCCCTGTGTATTCAATATGTTTTGTATCGTTGAGATGTTTTATATCGAAAAGGAACAGGTCGGTCACGGGGATGATCTTCATATAATTTTCACCTGGAGAATAACCTGATGTATCAACAGCCGTATGATAACCCTTATCTTTACATGCTCTGAGTGCCTCCGCCAGAAAACCCAGCTGCATCATCGGTTCGCCGCCGGAAAAAGTAACACCTCCTTTTGATTGCCGCAGGAATATACTGTCCTTTTCGATGATCTCAAGAATGTTTTCAACAGAATATAGTTTGCCTACCTCCTCTGTTTCACGGAATTCCTTCTCACCTACTTTCCTTGTTAGCGTTACGCGTTCCACTGAAGGATTCAGACCTTCAGGATTATGACACCACCAGCATGATAGCGGGCAGCCTTTCATAAAAAAGGTGATCCGGATCCCGGGGCCATCATGAACAGAATAACGCTTAACGCTGAATATTAAACCTTGCATCTCAAGAATCAAAAAAAGATAGGGAGTTAGGGAACAATTTTGCCTTTTTCTATGTTTAATAGCAGGCAAAGCGATAAAAGGAGATCAGTTATAGAACATCAGGCAGTGATAAAGCCTTCGTCCAAGGCGCTGCATCATGAAACTGTATCTGAGTTTGAGAATCATAACTGCTTAATCGGCCGAAAGTTATAAAAATTAATTAGAGTTTGTTAAAAAATTAAGAAAAACGAGTAATAAAATTAACAAAAGATTAACACAAATTACAGCAACAAAATCAATTCCATGGCGTCTATATATTGAAGACAAAACAGGGATAATACTTTAAAAGGTTCTTTTTTTACTGATTTAGTTTTTCTCCATAAGGAGTAACTATATAATACTTAAGATTTCTTCAATGGCCATTCGGCCAAATTCTACGATCAGGTTTAGGTTAATGAAGGAAAGATAACTCCCAAGTATCTTTCCTTTTTTTATTTCATCTTTTTCAAATCCGGTCAATCTTTGTATCTTGCCGGTCCAGGAAACCTGATACACCTGATTTATGAAAAACGCATCATTACTGATAATTATTGCATTGCTGATGTGCCCATCCTGTCGTCAGAAGAAGGAGAGTGGAAATCCTTTTTTCACTGAATTCAGGACACCTTTCGAGGTGCCGCCTTTTGACCTCATAAAGGTCTCCCATTTTAAGCCCGCATTCCTCAGGGGATTTGAGGAACAGAAGGAAGCAGTGGCTAAGATCGTGAGGAATCAGGATGAGCCGGACTTCAATAATACCATTAAAGCCCTTGAATACAGTGGAGAACTTTTATCAGAGGTCAGCAGGGTGTTCGGAGCGCTCAATTCAGCAAACACGAACGATTCATTGCAGTCCGTTAATCTTGAGATTGCTCCTCTCCAGGCCAGGCACAGGGACGATATTAATCTGAACGACAGCCTATTCAGGAAAATCAAATCAGTGTGGAACAACAGGGAGAAATTCAAACTTACCCAGGAAGAAAAGAAAGTCCTTGAGGATACTTATAAAAACTTTGTCAGGAATGGTGCGGAATTGTCACCTGAAGATAAGGAAAAGCTTCGGAAAATAAACGAGGAACTTTCACTTCTATCTGTAAAATTCGGGCAGAACCTCCTTGCCGAAACAAACGGATTTAAACTTATTCTCGACAAACAGGAGGATCTTGCCGGACTGCCTGAAGGAGTAATAGTCCAGGCAGCTAAAACAGCTGAAAACATGAATCTTAAAGGGAAATGGGTATTTACGATCCAGTATCCCATCATGGAGCCCTTCCTTAAATATTCCGACAGACGTGACCTGAGGCAGAAGCTTTTTACTGCATACTTCATGAAAGGGGACAACGGCAATGATAAGGATAATAATGTGATAGTTGCCAGAATAGCCAGGCTCAGGTCAGATAGGGCAAAGCTCCTCGGCTACAGGAGCTATGCGGATTTTGCTCTTGAAAGGACAATGGCCAAAACCCCGGAACGCGTGATGGATTTCCTTGATCAGGTCTGGAATGCTGCATTGCCGGTTGCAAAAGCTGAAGCTTCAGCCCGGCAGGAGCTTATCGATAAGGAGGGTGGAAAATTCAGGCTTGAGCCCTGGGACTGGTGGTATTATACCGAAAAGATCAAGAAGGAAAAGTATGCGATTGATGACGAAATGACGCGACCATATTTCAGGATTGAAAACGTCATTGATGGAATGTTCTATGTGGCAAACCGCCTATATGGACTAACATTTACCAAAAGGACAGATATACCAAAATACCATCCGGATGTAGTAACATATGAGGTTACCAGGGATAAAAAGCATGTCGGAATACTTATGATCGACAATTATCCAAGGGCTTCAAAGAGGGCCGGAGCCTGGTGCGGAGCTTTCAGGAGCCAGAGCCGCGACCGCAACGGTAAAATGATCTACCCGATAGTGACTATGGTAACAAATTCAGCTCCTCCGGCTGAAGACAAGCCATCCCTGCTTACCCCGGATGAAGCCAGCACTCTTTTCCATGAATTCGGGCATGCTCTCCACCAGCTTCTTTCAAATTCGACCTATCCGAGTGTTTCAGGAACATCGGTCCCGCGGGATTTTGTTGAGCTTCCATCCCAGATAATGGAACACTGGGTACTTGAACCGGAAGTGCTGAAAGTATATGCAAAGCATTATCAGACAGGTGAAATAATCCCTTCAGATTTAATTGAGAAGCTTGACAAAACCAGCAAATTCAATACAGGCTTTGCAACTGTTGAATTCCTTGCAGCGGCTCTCCTGGACATGGAATACCATACTCTTACGGAGCCTGTCGATCTGAATATCAGGGAGTTTGAAAAACAGGTACTGGATAAATACGGATTGATACCTCAGATTAAGCCGAGATACCGGTCGACCTACTTCAATCACATATGGAGCGGTGGATATGCTTCAGGATACTACAGTTATTACTGGAGCGAAATGCTCGATGCTGATGCTTTCCAGGCATTCAGGGAAACCGGTGACATATTCAACCGTAAAGTTGCTGCCAGATTCGAGAAAGAGATACTTTCAAAGGGTGGCACAGCTGATCCGCTTGATATGTATATAGCTTTCCGGGGAAAGGAGCCGACTATCAACGCGCTCCTTGAAAACAGGGGACTTAAATGAAAATCAGTAAGTTACTGGTTGTATTCCTGCTTTTTCCCGCTGTCACCTATGCGGGATTAAAGCAGCCAGTTGCCGTTAAAGGCATCATCGACCTGAGGGAGATCGCTGCCGGCAAAAGCTTTATCACCAACCTTAACGGCCAGTGGGAATTCTACTGGAGTAAAATGCTCCATCCCGGTGACTTTGCTTCCCCGACAGAGCTCAAACCTGATTGCTACGGAAAAGTACCTTCTTACTGGACCGATTACTCACCTGAGCTGGCAAAAACCAAAAAAATGGGATTTGCGACGTACAGGCTTCTCGTGCTTTTACCTCCGGGCTTAAGGCAATCACTTGCATTCGACATGCCTGTATTTGATTCCTCCTATGAGATGTATATTGACGGGAAATATATGAGCGGAAACGGTACCCCGGGAATGACTGAGAAGGAAACCAAACCCTGGTATGAGAAGTACTTCTTCAGGTACAATCCTGTTTCAGATACAATGTCGATAATCATAAATGTTGCCAACTTTCATCACCGCCGTGGAGGATTCTGGCTTCCTGTAAAAATCGGCACATTCTCGATCGTACAGCGCCAGTATGCTGCATCCTGGGCTAGGGATTGGGCAACAGTAAGCCTGCTCTTTGGTTTTTCGCTGCTTTTCCTGTTTTTCTTTGTTCTTTATCCCAGAGACCGGCTTACGGGATTTTTCAGTCTGGCGACATTTGGCCTTGCAATCAGGCCACTTTTTACCTCGAACTATCTCATTCATAACATTATATCAATGAGCTGGACCTGGATAGTCAGATTTGAGTACTTTGGTCTGTACATCGTCCTGGTCGGCTGGTACTGGTTTGCCCTTATTCGTTATCCTTCAAAATTTTTCAGAGTAATCACATGGATCGTAACCGGAGTATTTTCGCTATGCCTGCTACTTACCCTGTTTCTTCCCGTCAGGACATTCAGTTATGCGACCTCAGTCTTTTATCCGTCACTGGTAGTCCTTATTATCTATGCGATATCAATGAATGTAAGAGGAATCCTGAAGAAGAACACGATTGATTATGTTTATTCCGGAGCATTTCTCCTTTTGTCTGCTGCTGCGATCTACGATGTGAGGGTGTCTCTCGGAAAAGCAGGTGGCACTTCCGGCTACATTTTGTCGTACGTGCTTGTCCTCTTTGTTTTCACGCAGGCAGCAATGCTACTTTACAAGTGGGTTAAATCGTATTCTGAAAGGGAAAAACTGCAGGGAGAACTTGAGTATGTTAACAGGAATCTTGAGATGCTTGTCAATGACAGGACTCAGGAAATAAATGCCCGCAGGGAGGAAATTGAAAGGCAGAATGAAAGGATTGCCGATCAGAACAGACAATTGTCTGATACCATCCAGCTTAAAAACAAGATCTTCTCTGTAGTCGCTCACGATCTGAGAAGCCCAGTTGTGAATATTCTATATATGCTTAACCTTCTAAAGGAAAAGGAATACAAGGAAAAGTACGATTATTTTGCCAATTCAAGCATCCAGTATGCACAGCAGGTCATCACTCTCCTTGAAAACATGCTTGTCTGGGGGAGAGACCAGGAGGATAAGATAAAATTCTCTCCGGAAAGAAGGGACCTTGCAGACATAATCCTGACAAACCTGAGCATCTTCAAGGAGACAGCCGATAAAAAGGAAGTATCTGTCAATTTCACACAGGTCGGCAATTCAAAAGCATTCTTTGACAAGGACCTGATGGATATCATCATCCGGAACTTACTTTCAAATGCAGTCAAATACACCCCGAGAGGTGGAAGGATCAGCATCCTGCTGAAAGACAAATCCATTACAGGGGAAGGAATAGTTTTGAGAATATGCGACAATGGGATCGGAATACCCCCTGTCAAACAAAAGTATTTGTTCAGTGCCACCGAGGTTGAAAGCACGCCCGGAACAGAAAATGAAAGAGGTACAGGATTCGGGCTGAAGCTTTGCTATGAGCTTGTCAGGCTCAATAACGGAACAATAACTGTCGAAAGCAGTGAAGGTGAAGGAACTTGCTTCACCATAAATCTGCCCGAATAGCAGCACAGGAATTATTCCTTTGTAAGATCAGAAAGCTTCTCTTTATTAAGAATTTTTATATTCCTTCCTTTTGTCAGTATCAATCCTTCATTTTCAAGCTCTGAGATTGCCCTGCCTATAGAAGGTCTCGCAACCCCGAAGTAATCCGCAAGTTCATTCTGGGTCATTCCAAGCCTGGTTTCAGTTTTATCATTGCCAGCCGATTCAAGAATATACTGTGCAAGCTTTTGCCTTATTGTTTTGAAACTCAGGAATTTGATCTTTCCTGAAAGGAACTGTGACCTGTTTGAGATCATGTCAAGGTAATTGACCAGGATCTTCTCATTCCTTTTTAGAAGTTTAAGAAAATCAGATTTTTCTATCACAAGGAGTTCAGTATCTGTAACGGCTATCACATTGACAGGGAACCTGCTATTATTCCCGAACATAAAAGCGGCAGCCAGAGCTCCTGGAGCCGGGATATCCTCGATCTTGATCATCCGGCCGGCGAAATCGATCATCTCCCCCTTTGCTGTTCCGGTGGTAACTATAAGCATTGATCTGACCTCTTCTCCGCTCTGTGCTATGAGCGTTCCGGCTTTATATTTTCTGATCTTGTGTGGAAGAGAGGAGAGTATCTGCCCTATCTCTTCAGGCGGGATATTTCTGAAAAGCGGCGATACCGGAAGGAGTGAGTAATCCATTCTTTTTCTATATTGGTGCCTTAAAAATCCGGAAAAAATGAAAAAATTCAAAATCATTTTGCTAATTATCATCATATCAAATTGTTATTTATTAAAGTCACAGGAAAATCCGGAAACAACACTACTTAACCAATTCCATAAGATCACAAGCGAGGAGATGATGGAATGGATGAAAAAACTCTGTTCCCCTGAATTCAACGGAAGATTTACAGGATCTCCGGGATTTGTCACAAGTGCAGAGTGGATCGCCGGTAAATTCAGGGAGTGGGGAATTAAGCCTGCCGGCGACAACGGAAGCTATTTTCAGTGGTTTGACTGGCCATATACTGAGGTTAATGATATCGGCAGCCTCGTCCTGAATATTCCGCAAGCTGATGGAACAGTGATAAGAAAATCCTATAATTATCCGGATGAATATTACCCCGGGATGAATTCGGGAAGCGGTGAAATAACTGCTGAAGTTGTATTTGTCGGATATGGCGTTACCGCCCCGGATTTGAACTATGATGATTACAAGGGTATCGATGTCAAAGGCAAAATTGTATTAATGAACAGGGATGTTCCCTATACTGATCCCGGAAATCCGGAGTATGCAAAATGGGTAAAATATTGCTATCACCAGTACAAGCTTGAAAATGCTGTAAAGCACGGCGCTGCAGGTTTTCTTTATATTGACGGCATAGGCGCTAATCCCAATATTTCCTATGATCCATCAATAATTGTCTGCGGAATAGGTTCACAGGTTCTAAGTGATATCTTTGCCGGGACCAAAACCACAAACAGCGAGCTGACTGCCGGCATGATAAAATCACTTAAACCTGCCTCATTCAGAACAGGAAAGAACATGACCATCAGGGCTAATACTACCAGACATCCTGAAGGAAAAGGATGCAATGTAATTGGAATGATTGAGGGATCCGATCCGGAACTGAGCAAGGAGGCAATTCTTATCGGCGGTCATCTTGATGCAGTTGGTAAAGCCGGTAAGGTTGTCAATGGAGCCCTTGACAATGCAAGCGGTGTTGTTGATATAATGGGAGCTGCTAAAGCCATGGCGCAGTCGGGGATATCGCTCAAGCGGTCTGTTGTTTTCATATTATTCGGAGGAGAAGAGAATGGATTGATCGGGAGCAAGCTGTATGCAGATAATCCGGTTTTTCCAAAGGATAAATCAGTGGTTTTCATTAATCTCGATATGGTAGGCAACGGGACGGGGTTTTCGGTAAATGCTTCGGCTCCCTGGAAGAATCTCCTCTCCTACTTTGAATCAGCAAACACAAAGTACATTCACAGGCCTTTCCGTGGTTCTGCTCCTGAACCAAAGGGATTTTACGGCCGGCCGAGGAGCGATTTATATAATTTCAGTTCGATCGGATACAGGACAATGTCAATCGGAACCACAGGCAGTTACAAAAAAGTTTATTACCATCTTCCCGGGGATGATCCGGATGCCGTCACTATTGATATAATGGAGGATGTGGCAAAAATGATCTACGTTGCGCTGACCAATATTGCAAATGATTCCGATCTGAAATTCTGACCGCTCGCCAACCCCCCGCCATGGCGGGGCAGGCTCTCCCCCAGGCGGGAGGGCTCAAATCAGGCCTGCTTATTCCCCCTGCTCACTTTGGGAGCGAGGGATAAGAGGGGGTGAGGCCGACTTAGAAAATCAACAAAAAAACGGTCAATATTCCAAATTGTAACAAATGTTACAATTTATCATCTGCTCCTTCCCCAATTTTGTCCCGGAAATTTAAATAAATCAAAAAATGAAACGAGATATTCTTAAAATAGATGAAGAACTTTGCGACGGTTGCGGTCAGTGTGTTCCAAACTGCCATGAAGGAGCTTTGCAGGTGATCGACGGCAAGGTAAGGCTGACAAGCGAACTTATGTGCGACGGACTTGGAGCCTGTATCGGCCATTGCCCGGTTGGTGCGATCACAATCGAAACCAGGGAAGCTGAAGCCTACAATGAGGTCAGGGTAATGGAGCAGATGAAAAACAAGGGAAAGAACACAATCATTGCTCACCTGAAACACCTGAAGGCCCATGGTGAGACCGGCTTTCTGAAGGAGGGCGTAGCATATCTGAAGGAGCATCAGCATGAACTCGGTTTTGACATCCGGGAAGTGATCTCCGAAGTACACGGTCACGGCCCGGGGCATGAACATGTTGGCAGAGGATGCCCAGGCTCACGTGCTATGGTAATTGAAAGGCCGGAAAGTAACAATGGTCCCAGGGAATTTGCAGATCAGCCGTCAGAGCTAAGGCAGTGGCCTGTTCAAATGCACCTCCTGAATCCCAACGCGCCCTATCTGAAAGGTTCTGACCTGCTCCTTGCTGCAGATTGTGTTGCTTACACTATAGGAAATTTCCATTCTAAATACCTAAAGGGGAAATCACTTGCAATTGCATGCCCTAAACTTGATCATGGAACGGATATTTATATAGAAAAACTGAAAGCGATGATCGATCTGGCCAAAATCAATACCATAACCGTGTTGATGATGGAAGTTCCGTGCTGTGGGGGACTGCTTCAGCTGGTAAAGGCTGCTCTCGCTGGATCTTCGGGAAAAGTGCCGGTTAAACAATTGATTATAAGCTTAGCGGGTGAAGTACTTACTGAAGAATGGGTATAAAGTATTATAGATAAAATCATTCTGCTGATTTGTTCCTAAACAAAAAATACATATTTTCGCAAACCATAAGAGTAGAATCGGTTTTATCTAACTAAAGACGCTAATTATGTCACAGGACAAAGCCCCATTAGGCTCTGTCGATCAGAAGTTTTACCTGGGTATTGATATTGGATCCGTTTCCCTGAACACCGTACTTCTGGACGAAACCTACAATATCCTTGAGAATTATTATGATTATGTCCATGGGAAGCCTTTCAATGTCCTTGAAGAAAGGCTCTCCGCTGTGCTTAAAAACCATTCTGAAGAAAATATTTGCGGAGTTGCACTTACAGGCACGGGGGGTAAACTCGCTTCCGAACTTATTGGCGGAATATTTGTAAATGAGATAATTGCACAGGCAACCTCTTCCGGCAGGCTTTACCCCGAGGCACGTACTGTAATTGAGATAGGCGGAGAAGATTCAAAGCTTATCCTGCTCGAAAAGGATCCTTCAAACGGGCATTCACGTCTTGTTGATTTTGAAATGAACAGCATATGCGCTGCAGGCACTGGTTCATTTCTCGACCAGCAGGCCCGGAGGATTGGTGTTCCTATCGAAAATGAGTTCGGAGAGATGGCTTTAAAATCCGTTGATCCTCCCAGGATCGCCGGGAGATGCAGTGTTTTCGCAAAAAGCGATATGATCCACCATCAGCAGATTGCCACTCCCCTGCATGATATAGTCGCAGGTCTCTGTTATGCACTGGCAAGGAACTTCAGGAGCAATGTGGCCAGAAGCAAGGAAATCAACAAACCTGTTATATTCTCCGGGGGTGTTGCCGCAAATACGGGAATGGTGAGAGCTTTCAGGGAAGTTCTTGACTTGAGAGATAATGAGCTTATCATACCAGAATACCACGCATCAATGGGCGCCATCGGGGCAGTCATGTATGCTCATTCGAATACTCTTGAAATGAATGGCTTCATGGGGCTGGAGAAGCTGAAGGTTTACCTTTCGGACACGTCGTCGGAATTCAACAGTCTTCCTCCTCTTCAGGAATCAGGAGCTGTCTATGACAAGGAAGTTCATTATAAAAAGAACGGGACAGAGAAAATCCCTGTCTACCTGGGAGTTGATGTAGGTTCATTGAGTACCAATGTCGTTCTGATAGATCCTGAGCATAAGGTTATAGCAAGGCGCTACCTTCCAACTGCCGGCAAACCGCTTGAAGCCATTCAGAAAGGAATTACCGAGATTTATGATGAGGTTGGCAAGGATGTTGAGGTTATAGGTGCAGGAACAACAGGATCCGGACGTTACCTGACAGGTGACTTTATCGGGGCTGATACCATTCAAAACGAGATCACAGCTCAGGCAACCGCTGCAATTGATTATGACCCAACCGTTGATACAATCTTTGAGATCGGCGGGCAGGATTCAAAATACATCAGTATTGAAAATGGGGTGGTTGTCGACTTTGAAATGAACAAGGTTTGCGCCGCAGGGACAGGTTCTTTCCTGGAGGAGCAGGCTGAAAAACTCAATATAAATATTGTAGAGGAATTCGGATGCCTGGCCCTCAAATCCGAATGTCCTGTGAAGCTTGGCGACAGGTGTACGGTATTCATGGAATCGGACCTGAATACATATATGCAGAAGGGCGCCAGGAATGAGAATCTTGTCGGAGGCCTGGCCTACTCGATCGTATATAATTACCTCCAGAAGGTTGTAGCTGACCGGAAGGTTGGCAATAAGATTTTTTTCCAGGGCGGGGTTACCAATAATAAGGCCGTAGTTGCTGCTTTTGAGCAGGTTACAGGAAAGAAGATCACAATTCCTCCGCATTTCGACGTGACTGGAGCAATAGGAGCCGCAATACTTGCCCAGAGATCGATGAAAGAGGAACAGAAAACCACTTTCAAAGGCTTCGGGATCAGGAATGTGCCGTACGATATCAGCAGGTTTGTCTGCCAGGGCTGCACAAATCACTGTGAGATAAGGAAGGTAAAGATATCAGGGGAAAAGAAATCCCTCTTCTACGGCGGGCGTTGCGAGAAATATGAGACTGACGGCCGAAAGAAGGCACCAAACAATATCCCAAACCTCTACATCAAAAGGACAGAGATGCTGATGGAGGGGTATATAGAAAAGGATCCTGGACAGAAAAAGACCACTACAACCATTGGAATTCCGAGGGCATTAATGGTATTTTACCAGCAGTTCCTCTTTTGGAGGACATTTTTTGAAGAACTGGGATTCACGGTTGTTATTTCCAGGGAATCAGATAAAACGCTTGTTACTCAATCGATAGAAACCATTACAACGGAAACCTGTCTTCCAGTCGAGCTGATGCATGGTCACGTTATCGACCTTATCGAAAAAGGAGTTGATTATATATTCCTCCCATTCGTTGTGAATGCCAAGTTCCGCCCAGGCAACAAGACTTTCAACTGCAATTGCCCATGGGTTCAGACTTATCCGTTCATGGTTAAGGCAGCGCTGAAAGGAAAGATTGATGAATCAAAACTGCTTGTCCCGACACTCCATTTCAGATTTTTTGAACGTGCCCTAGTAAAGGAAATGATAGCATATTTCAGCGCGAAGTTCGGACTTCACCGGGAAGAGATCAGGAAAGCCGTATACAAAGCTGATGAGGTGCAGGTTTCATTTGAAAAAAGGCTCGTGGAATACGGAAAGGAAGTATTTAATAATATACCTGAGAATTGCAGGCCGGTGATCCTCCTCGGACGACCATATAACAGCACAGATCCACACCTTAATCTTGCTCTGATCGAAAAGCTTATTGTCCAGAATGTCATGCCAATACCTTTGGACATGCTGGATCTTACTCCCTATAATATTTTCGAGAACTACAGGAACATGTACTGGCCCAACGGTCAGAAAATCATTGCAGCTGCCCAGCATGTGGCAAAGACAGACGGACTGTATGCGGTTTACCTGAGTAATTTCAGGTGCGGTCCCGATTCATTCATCTGGCACTATGTCACCGAGGAGCTTAAGGGGAAGCCATTCCTTCACCTTGAGGTCGATGAACATTCAGCTGATGCAGGCATGGTAACCCGCATTGAAGCCTTCCTTGACAGTCTTAAAGGATCGGAGCTCAATGCGAAAAAGGATGTAAAGATCTTCAGGCCAAGGCCCAGTCCCTCCTCCCCTCCAAAGGAAAGAATTCTCTATTTCCCGTATATGAATGACGGAGCCTACATGATAGCCGCCGCCGCTCGCAGCATTGGTGTACCATCGGAAGTTCTTCCTATGCAGGATGCTGAAGACCTGGCTATTGGAAGGAAGTACACCTCATCCAAGGAATGTTTCCCGATGATCTGCGTTACCGGAAGCTTTATAAAGAAACTCCGCCAGCCAGGTGTAGATCCTTCAAAAGTAAGCTTCTTCATGCCTGACCATAACGGACCGTGCCGTTTCGGGCAGTATAATCAGTTCCACAGAATACTCTTCGACCGCCTCGGATATGAAAAGGCTGAGCTGATCACACCCTCAAACGACACTTCATATGAAGACATCGCGGGTGAGCATGGACAAAAGTTCAGGATCAATGCCTGGAAGGGATTCATAGTTGCCGATTACATAAGGAAAATACACAGGGAGATAAAGCCTTATGAGCTTAATAAAGGTGAGTCCGAAAGGATTTATCAGGATGCTATCCATCGCCTCGAGAGCTGTATAGAAAAAGGTGCACACGGACTTCATAAAGTGCTCGCCGGAATTGCCGAGGATTTCATGGCAATAAAGGTTGACAGAAGGGTAAGGAAACCTGTCGTCGCAATAATCGGTGAAATATTCATGCGAGATAATGCGGGCTGTAACGGGAACCTAGCAAACCGTCTTGAGGATCTGGGTGTGGAAGTAGTAATTGGCCCGTTCTCCGAGTGGATTTATTATTCAACCTACAGATTCACACGTGACAGCCGGTGGAAAAATGACAGGAAAGGGATAATTAAATCGAAGATCCAGGGAATAGGCCAGGATGTCATTGCCAGCTCACTACTGAGAGGCATTAAGAAATTCACTGACCATGAGAAGGATGTATCGCTGCATGATATGCTTAAGCTCTGCAATACCTATGTAAATATGTTTTACGATGGCGATCCGCCGATAGCGATGGGAACTTCAGTTGCGATGACAAAGAAAGGCGTTTCAGGTATTGCCGCTATACTTCCATTTACCTGCATGCCGGGAACTCTCATTGCCTCAGTAAGCGATTCATTCAGGAAGGATCATAACAACATACCGTTCATTAATGTCGCCTATGACGGTCAGGATTCTGTTTCCCTTGATACAAGGCTTCAGGCATTTGTATTCCAGGTCAAGGACTATGCCGCTGCATCGGAGCTGGTAACAGTCTAAGCCAAAACATGCATCTTTTTAGTTGCACTTTGTACAACTTTGTGAGATCCTTTGTGATCCTTCATGGTTAAAAACTATGTTTTGCCACAAAGGTCCGTAAAGATTCCGAGAGTTATCCAGATCGCGAAGGAAAACAATGGAATTTTAAGAATGCCCCGGATTTGCTGAGACTTTATTTTACGACTTTGAATCCCAGGTCCCTGAGATGCTTTTTGGTTTCATCTGAAGCATCTTTAAGATGAAGGGTATATGAAGGGAATTCACGCCTTACCGGGTAATTCTCCCGTATTCTTTCGAAGCGTGACGGATCGAACCTGAGCTTCACATCATCCTCAGCAATATTGTAAGTATGGAATACAGCCTTTCTGATGATCTCCTCTATACTTTTGCCGACGCAATCAATAGTAAGTTCCGGTTCTGCAGGGACAGGAACATCTGACGGGTACCATCCTGACAATTTAATTTTGAAAAACTCACTTAGGTCCTTAACGATCATGGATGTACCGTTAGCCTTACCGTCTGTTGAATACCCGGCAATATGAGGAGTTGCAAGAAATGCCATATGCATAAGCGAGATATCTATCTCCGGTTCCTTCTCCCATACGTCTATCACCGCACCTGCCAGTTTTTCTTCTGTCAGGGCATTTTTAAAAGGTTCAGTTTCAACTACTTCGCCCCTTGATGAGTTTACCAGCCAGCATCCTTTCTTGATCTTTTCAAATGTCCTGCTGTCGAAGAGGTGATAAGTCCTGTCCTTTCCGTCCATATTAAGTGGAACATGCAGTGTAATGATATCTGATTCATTGAGAATTTCATCAAGGCCCGCAAAGATCTTCTTCTTCTCCTTCCTTGCCCTTGGCGGATCGTTCAGGAGAACATTCAATCCCAGTATTTTTGCCAGTTCATGAACCTTTGAGCCGCAATGGCCAACACCGATAATCCCCAGGGTTTTGTCCCGCAATGAAAAGCCTGACTCTGAAGCGATCCTTAAAAGTGCAGAAGCAATATATTGCCTGACAGATGAAGAATTGCATCCCGGGGCATTTATCCACCTTATATCGTTCTTATCACAATACTCTGTATCAATATGATCGAAACCGATTGTAGCCGAACCGATAAATCTTACAGGAGTGCCTTTGAGAAGCTCGGCGTCGCATTTCGTTCTGGTTCTGACAATAAGGGCATCAGCCTCCATGGCAGCAGATCTGTTTATCTTATTTCCCGGAAGATAGGCGACCGAAGCGTAAGGTTCAAGAACACCATGCAGGAATGGAATTTTTTCGTCGGCGATGATCCTTATCATAAGTCCATATTAACTTCTGAAAGGTAATAAATTTTGATTGTTGAAATTTCAGGAAGTAAATAAAGATTTGATTATTTTATGTGAAATCCCCATCCGGATTCTATCAATAATCTAAAGTGCCGGCCAAATTAATGCAAACATCTGACAGTAGTCATCTTCATCATGAATATAATTGCTCAACCCGGAATGATTTTTAACAATTTTTAGTATTTTTATAGAGGAAATCACTCCGCTTTTAAACCTGAAACCATGAAATCACGTGTCTTTTTTGCTTTACTGCTTATGCTGCCTTTCATCGGGATAAAGGCTCAGATGCCGGTTGTTGTGGCAGATGACAGTATAAAGATTGGCAACAGCCGTCTTCCAGGATTTTCAGTAACAATTCCGGAAGCCAATTATGATAAAGTCCTGAAAGCCTGGATAAGAGACCTGCAGGGAGGGACAAAATCCAAAGTGGTTACTGACAACAGCGAAATGCAGATCTTCGGTGCTAAGTACAAGGAAATCAGCCCTAATCCGGTAAATGTATACAGCCGGCTTGTAAGGATGGATTCGATTCTTAAGCTTTATGTCTCATTTGAAAAGAAAAAGGATCAGTATGTAGAAAGGGCAACAGGCGATGCAGAATATTCAAAAGCTGTGGATTACCTCAAGGAGTTTGCCAAGAATCAGTATATTGATGTAGCCAAGGACCAGGCTGACGCCGAAGAGAAGAAACTCCGTGACCTTCAGAAGGAACTTTCATCACTTGAGAATGAAAAAGCAAAAATGCAGAAATCGATCCAGTCGAATAACAGCGATATCCTGACGGAAAAGGACAATATCACAGTTCAGAATAATGAACTGACTACAGTTTCGGCAGCTCTGATCGATCAGAACAACCAGCTTACCACCATGGAAGAAGGCCCGGTCAAAAAGGAAAAAACTGATCAGATAAAAGAGCTTGAAAAGCGGAAGAAAAAAGCCATGAATTCAATTGAATCGTCCGAAAACAAGATCAACAAAGCCAATGCTGAGATCGACAAGGCAAATAATGAAATCCCGCGGAATGAAAGGATGCAGGAGAAGGTAAGGGAGCAGATCGACACTCAGGAGGCTGTATTCCGGAAATACGCTGATAAACTTAAGAGAATCAAATCATACTAATTATCCTCTGTGGACCTCTGTATTTTCTCTGTGTCCCGATAACTATCTGGACTCTGTGTAACCGAAAGAATCTCAAAAACTTTCACAGACTTCCACAGAAGTAACACAGAGTTACGCGGAGGGGAAGAAACTACTCAATTATCGTCATCTCTTTCAGCAGATACCCTGCACCGGCAAACTTGTCGATAATGAACAGAGCATACCTGATATCAAGGCTGATGTTCCGGCTTTGTTCAGGATTAAATGCCATGTCACTGGCAACACCCTCCCATGCCCTGTCAAAATTGATCCCGACAAGGAAACCATCGGCATTGATTACCGGGCTTCCTGAATTGCCTCCTGTGGTATGATTGTCAGCAATAAAGCAAACGGGCATCTTCCCGTTTTGCCCGTACCGGCCAAAATCCTTCCTTAAATAGAGTTCCCTGAGCTTCTGCGGAACGTTGTAGTCATAGATTTCCGGATTATCCTTTTCAATTATACCGTCAAGAGTGGAAACCGGTTCGAAATAAACAGCATCCTTCGGGAAATAACCTTTCACCTTGCCAAAGGCAATCCTGAGTGTTGAATTTGCATCAGGATAAAACACCCTTGATGTATCGAACTCCATCTGAGCCTTCATATAGCGTCTGTTAAGCCTTTGCAGATCAGAGTTCATTACTGCAAGTTCGGGAAGCACCTTCTGGGAAAGGAATTTGTTAAAATCACCGGAAAGAAGATAAAGAGGATCCCTGCTTAACCTTGTTACAGAAGATTTATTGAAGTTTTTTACAAAGGCATTGTATTTTGATTTGTCTGCAAACAAAGTCTGTTTATACAATTTCGCTGCAAGTTTATCGAAGCTGCCCTTGCATGAAGATTTAAGTCTGAGGTATTCGGGAGCCTGCCATTTCTGATCAAGAATCTCCCCGTACATCTTCATCAGGGCCGCAAAAAGTTTTATATCAGTTTCTTTGTTGTAATCTTTAAAGAAACCATCCGAAGATTCGATGAGGCGTGATTTCTCCTTAATAACAGCCTCATTTTCAGTATTCTTCTCATAAAGTCCTGACAAAGTCCTCAGACTTCTTGCGATGGAGACCGCTTCTATCCCGTATACCACCTCATTGGTAAAACTGTTCACCACAGTGTACTCCCTGAGCCTGGGATAGAGATCCCTGTAACCGGCAAGGATATCTCCGAACCGCGCTTTTCTGCCCTCGTCAGACTCGATCCATGCTGAGAGTCTCTTCTCGAATTCCTGCTTTCTGGCGATTGTATTCATCCTTTCAAGACCCTGGATCTCGCCTATCCATTTCTTCCATGAATTTGAAATACCGGCCTTCTTGGCAGAATATTGTATCCTGATGAGCGGATCGGAGTTCATAGCTTCATCAATGATCTCGATTTTCTTTGTTCTTATGGCTATCAGTTTAGGATCCAGGTAATTCTTGACCATGTCAACATGGTACGAGGGAACATATTCCGATGTCGAGCCAGGATATCCGAATACCATAGTGAAATCTCCCTCACTGACACCTTTGATTGATATCGGAAAGTAATATGCCGGCTTATAGGGCACATTTTCGGTTGAATAATCAGCCGGTTTATTATCAGGTCCAGCGTAAATCCTGAACATTGAGAAATCACCTGTGTGGCGGGGCCATATCCAGTTGTCAGTATCACCTCCGAATTTACCTATAGCTGATGGAGGGGCTCCTACAAGCCTGACGTCCCTGAATATTTCACTTACAAACAGGAAATACTGATTGCCCATGAAGAATGGGCGGACAGATGCCCTTAAACCGGTACCTTCCGCAGCTTTCTTCTGTATATCCAGTATCCTCGAAGCGATCAACTCCTCACGCTTGCGCTGGTCCATATCTTCAGTGATCCCGGAAAGCACCTGTTCAGTCACATCTTCCATCCATTTAAGGATCGAAACTGTAACACCCGGATTTGGCAGCTCTTCCTGTTTCGACATTGCCCAGAAGCCGTTTGTAAGATAGTCATGCTCAAGGCTTGAGTGCTGCTGTATCTGGTCGTAACCGCAATGATGATTGGTTATAAGAAGCCCCTCTCCCGAAATGATCTCAGCAGTGCAGCCACCGTCGAAATTAACGACAGCATCCTTCATACAGGCCCTGTTGACACTGTAAATATCTTCGGCCGAAAGCCGGAAGCCCTTCTCCTGCATGAGCTTTATATTGTACTTTTCGATCAGTAGCGGGATCCAGATCCCTTCGTCTGGCACTTTTGAAAAAACTGAAAACTGAATTAAAAGGAGTGTTGTAACAATAAGTGTCTTTTTCATATGTAACCGGTTTTTTGGTATATAGTATGTGGTACAGGGCATGCGGAAGAATCAGGTTTTCCTCGTACCTCGTACCCCATACCTCTAACCCTTTATTATTATCTACTATTTATTAAGAATTTCTGCAACTCCCTGTAAACCTGATCAACAGGCAAGCCCATAACATTGAAATATGATCCCTCTATCCTGCTGCAGGCAGCGATACCGATCCAATCCTGAATGCCATAGGCACCAGCCTTATCATAAGGATTAAAATTACTGATGTAGTAATCTATTTCCTCGTCAGATAGCTTTTCAAATGTCACTTTTGTCGATGAAAAGAAGGAAACTTTCTTCCTTCTGGAAAGCAGACAGACTGCAGTAATTACTTCATGTGTATTGCCTGATATCTCCCTTATTATTCTTCGGGCATCAACCGGATCAGTAGGCTTATCGAGAATCCTTCCGTCGCACCAGACGATGGTATCGGCTGTTATAACTATCTCATTATCCTTTATTTCCGGCCGAAAAACCTCAGCTTTCTGAGTCGCCACATGCAGCGCGATCTCTTCGGCCTTCAAGCCATGTGGATATTCCTCATCCCAATTCTTTGTAACAACTTCAAACCTAAGTCCAAGATCTCTTAACAACTGCTCCCTTCTTGGCGACCTTGAACCAAGTAATATCCTGAATTTGTTCAGCTCATCAATAAACATATCAGACAAGATTCCAGTTGAGGATAACCTTCACCAACACAGAATAAAGAATCCCCATGATCATAACCACTTTCATGAGCCTGCTGGCAACGTGAAGTTGTTTCTTCGTTTTTCCGGCTATAAGCTGGTAAATGATAACTAATAAAGGCAAGGTTATGAAAACTGATGCATACACCAGGGTAATCTTGTCGAAGAGGAATGAGTACCATACCACGTAAAGCGCTGCAATTATTATTATTACAAGCGATATTGAGACGATCCTTGCAGCAGTTGTTCCGATTACCACCGGAACAGTGTTTCGGCCATATGCCATATCTCCCTCGAAATCTTCAATATCCTTTATCAGTTCCCTTGCCAGAGTCGTCAGGAAAGCAAAAACGGCAAATCCGCCTACCCAGTAAAATATCACTCCCAGATGAGGAGGATTAACAGCATTGACTGAATAATACCTGTAAAGAGCCGGCCATTCATATAATACTACAAGCATTGGTACCATAGCTGTGAGAATTGATACAACGATATTCCCGATCAGGAACTGACGCTTGTAGCTTGCCGAATAGAAATAAAGCAAACCTGACACTATCAGAAAAAGAACCCCGAGCCAAAAAAATCCAGATTTCCACGATATGTAGAATCCTGCAAGGACACCTGCAATGTTCAGAATGTTATGCCACATCATGGCATGGCGCCTGGGGATCTTTGTGCCAACAATCACTTCACCCCTGTTAATCAGGTCTGTCTTGATATCAAAGTAGTCATTGATCACATATCCTCCTGCAGTTATAAGCAATGTAGCAAGAACCAGGATAACGAAATTATACCACGGGAATTTCAGAGCCATGGGGACCGCTTCACCTGTGCCGCTATTCAGAACCACCATTATTTTACCTAAAACGGGTTCAATGATAGTGTATCTCATGAGTACCATGGTCAGGACAATTATAAGCAGATTAGGCCATCTGATAAGGCTAAGAAATGCTTTCATAGGTTACCAGGTAAATGCATCGTTATCCATCCAGTTGTTATGAAGCCTCAGTACCTGCTCGATCACATCCCTTACACAACCCTCTCCTCCTTTCTTGTCAGAGATGTAAACAGCAATTTGCTTGATCTCACTGTCAGCGTCAGAGGGGCACACCGGAACGCCAGCTTCTTTCATGGCCTTATAATCGGGAATATCGTCACCCATGTATATCACCTCCGATTTAAGAAGATTCCGCTTTTTTACGAACTCGTTGAAGTGTTCGAGTTTAGCCTTGCAATTCAGATAGATATCTTTGATACCCAGAAGCTTGAGTCTTTTCAGGTAATCCTTTGAATTGCTTCCTGTAATTACAGCCACATGATATCCTTTCCTTACGGCAAGCTGCAGAGCATACCCATCGCGGAAATTGACCGTTCTCCTTGGCATTCCAAAAGTGTTGAGTCCTACAGTTTGCAGTGAAAGGACACCGTCAATGTCAAATACAAATGCTTTTACATTCGTCAGGTTCTCCTTGAAATTCGTCATTATTTGCTTTTGTTGTAGAATCTAATTATTGAATCTGTAATTTCCCTGTAAATCTGCTGCAATTCAGGAGAGAAAGACAGTAAATCGATGTGTCTCTCAAAAGTACCTATATCAAGTCTTGCAGCAGGTCCGGTCTGTGATCCTTCAGGTCCGATTTCTTTTGCTTTGTTTATTGTTTCCTCAATAAGGGGGTAAAGAACCTCAAAAGGCATATCAGCCTTCTGAATGATCCTGTTCCCGGCTGTCAGCATATAATTCGTAAAATTGTTTACGAAAACCGCTGCAACATGGATCAGTCTCCTTTGTCCGGTTCCAACAAAATACACATTCCCTCCAGTTGATTGAGTCAGATTTTCAAGCAATTCCGAAGTGAAAGGATCAGAGGCTTCCAGCAGAAAAGGCAGATCTCTGAAATCTGTCTTCCGGTTTTCGGAAAAGGTCTGCAACGGGTAAAAAATACCTTTGTGCCTGACATTCTCAGGGAATACTTCAAATCCAAGACTACCGGCAGTATGTGCAATTATGGTCTTTTCTGAGCATTTTATCCTGTGAAGAACACCCTTTGTTTCATCGTCGGGAACTGCTGTTATTATCACATCGGAAGTATCACCGAAATCAGGATCTGACGACCATTCGGCATTGCAGGATCCTGCAAGTGCCCTGCCGGTTTTTTCAGTCCGTGATACAATTATCCGGATATCGTGGCCTGATTCAAAGAATTGTCTGCACAAAGCTCCTGATACATTGCCTGCACCGACAAAAGATATCCTGTAATGCTCCAAGGAAATTTTTTCTGAAAGATACAAAGAAATTTTACCCCTGAATCCCCTAAAGGGGACCATATGATTATCAATTTTTTAATCCCCTTCAGGGGAGCAGGGGGTAAAAATAAAGAAGAGAACCTCGAGTTAGGCTCTCTTCTTTCAGATAAAACATCAATTTATTACGCTTGTGCAGTAGGACCGCCGAATGTCAGAGGCAGCACAGGAGTTGAACCTTTAATCTCCTTAATTGTACCGTGAACTGATTCGTACTTGGTAATGTTATCAATAAGCGCATTCACCAGCCTTTTGGCGTGTTCGGGGGTAAGAATTATCCTCGACTTTACCTGTGCTTTAGGTATTCCGGGCATTATCCGCACGAAATCCACAACAAACTCTGAAGCTGAATGTGTAATTACTGCCAGGTTTGAATAGGTACCCTGACCTACCTCCTCGCTCAGTTCAATACTGATCTGGTTGGGATTCTTCGGCTCTGACATCTTTTATCAAATTTTAATTTCTGTTTTCTGTTTCAGCTTCAACAGGAGCCTCAGCAAAGTTTTCCAGCTCTTCAAGCGACCCGACGATTATGCTGTTGTACTCCCGCTGACCCGTACCTGCAGGGATCAGATGCCCTACAATAACGTTCTCCTTCAGCCCTTCCAGCTTATCGACCTTCCCAAGAATGGCAGCTTCATTAAGAACCTTTGTTGTCTCCTGGAATGAAGCAGCTGAGAAGAAGCTGTTGGTCTGCAAAGCTGCCCTTGTTATTCCCTGCAACACCTGGTTCGAAGTGGCTGGAACAGCGTCCCTTGCCTCAACAGTTTTCAGGTCACGGCGCTTAAGCATGGAATTCTCATCCCTGAGCTTTCGTGCTGTAACAATCATACCAGGCCGGAGTGTCTGGGAATCGCCCGAATCGACAATATATTTCTTGCCATATATCCAGTCGTTCTCATCCATGAATTCGAGCTTGTCAACAACCTGGCGTTCAAGGAACTTGGTGTCGCCCGGGTCGACTATCTCGACCTTTCTCATCATCTGGCGTACAATGATCTCAAAGTGCTTGTCATTGATCTTAACACCCTGCAGACGATAGACTTCCTGAATCTCGTTAACAATGTACTCCTGCACTTTTGTCGGACCTTTGATTGCCAGGATATCGGCCGGCGTGATCGCACCATCGGAAAGCGGAACACCTGCCTTAACGTAGTCGTTCTCCTGAACAAGTATCTGCTTTGAAAGCGGTACCAGGTACTTCTTTACCTCTTCAGTCTTTGACTTGATGGAGATCTCCCTGTTACCTCTCTTAATCTTTCCGAAGGTTACTTCACCATCGATTTCCGAAACTATTGCAGGATTCGAAGGATTGCGTGCTTCGAATAATTCGGTCACCCTTGGAAGACCACCTGTGATATCACCCGATTTACCGACAGCCCTTGGTATCTTAGCTAAAATATCACCAGCCTCAACCGGTTTATCCGTATCAATAACCAGGTGTGAGCCGACAGGGAGGTTATACAGCCTGAGTTCTTCACCTTTAGGCCCCATAATCTTGATTGCCGGGTTTTTAGTCTTGTCCCTGCTCTCAATTATAACTTTTTCCTTGAATCCGGTTTGTTCATCCGATTCCTCGCGGAATGTAACACCATCGATCAGGTACTCATAAGCAACCTTACCGCTGAGTTCTGCTATAATGACCGCATTGAACGGATCCCATTCGCAGATCAGCTTGCCCTTTTCAATTCCCTGTCCGGGCTTGACATAAAGCTTCGACCCATAAGGGATAGTGTGGGTTGTAAGAGCAATACCCGTTTTCTTGTCAACTATTCTCAGTTCGGCAAGACGGCCGATAACTATGTCAATATCGCCTTTTTCAGAATCCTTCTTCGGAACCGATCTGAGCTCCTCAATTTCTGCAATACCACTGTATCGTGCAATAAGTCTCGATTCGGTAGTAATATTGGAAGCGGTACCTCCGACGTGGAATGTGCGCAGAGTAAGCTGTGTGCCGGGTTCTCCGATACTCTGTGCAGCTATGACACCAACAGCTTCTCCCTTTTCAACCATACTGCCTGTGGCAAGATTACGGCCATAACATTTTGCACATACACCTTTCTTCGACTCGCATGTAAGCACTGAACGGATCTCAACCTGTTCGATAGGCGAATCCTCAATCTTCTGTGCAAGTTCCTCCGTAAGTTCCTGCCCGGCTTCCACGATCAGCTCACCCGTTAGAGGATGGAACACATCGTGGACGGTCGTACGGCCAAGGATCCTTTCATACAGTGATTCGACAACCTCTTCATTCTTCTTGATGGCAGTTGCCACAAGGCCTCTCAATGTACCGCAGTCACTTTCTGTTATTATAACGTCCTGCGAGACATCAACCAGACGCCGTGTCAGATAACCTGCGTCTGCCGTCTTTAGTGCTGTATCGGCAAGACCCTTGCGGGCGCCATGTGTTGAAATGAAGTACTCAAGCACAGAAAGACCTTCCTTGAAGTTTGAAAGGATCGGGTTCTCGATGATCTCTGATCCTGTTGAGCCTGATTTTTGCGGCTTAGCCATAAGTCCCCTCATACCTGAGAGCTGGCGGATCTGCTCTTTGGAACCCCTTGCTCCTGAGTCGAGCATCATGTAAACTGAATTGAAGCCCTGCTTATCGGCTGAAAGCTGTTTCATCAGCGATTGAGTCAGCCTAGCATTGACATGGGTCCAGATATCTATTATCTGGTTATAGCGCTCATTATTTGTTATGAACCCCATGTTGTAGTTATTAAGCACTTCCTCAACCTGCTCATATCCCTCAGTGA